>NZ_RDBR01000002.1 GCF_009663775.1 Lactobacillus sp. 0.1XD8-4 | reverse complement strand
TATTTTTAACTTTTTTGTTAATCCATCGTAACAGCACTTAACTGTTTTGACAACGATAATTACTATACCGTGCTTTCACCTTCTCGTCAACACTTTTCTAATAACTTTTTTCAGCAATTTTACGTCAGCGAACTATTTCAATTATAAGGAAAGAAATAATTTGCCTTTTACTGTAAATTTCAGAATAAATATGGCTTAAAAGTAAAATGCAGCCTTTATTTAAGAACAAAATCAAAAGACTGAAAAAATTTTATTTTCTCTCATCCGCAACTATTTTTACGAACAATAGCAAAATAACATGGCAAGTAACCACAAGGCTAAAGTCCAAGGATGAGCGATAATTAACCCGTGACATGCCAAGCATCGTCTTGGTTTAGCCAACCACTTTATTTACTCCTTCTTAAATGTTCAAATATCAAGGCAATGCAAAACACAACTACCGCCCCAACCATAACTAAGGCTAAAATGAATGGGGTAAAATTTAGTCCCACAAATAAAGCCAATATTGAAATTATTATTGACGAGACTAAATAAACCCTAGAATTATACAACCAACTATAAGGCAGTAAATGAGCACCAAAAATGATTGCCAAAACCATTAGCATTTTATTAGGAATAGTTGGATAAATCCACATTGCAATCAAGAGATATAAAAGTTGGTTTGTCGAAAATAGCATTCCTAATTTTGTTAACGGGTTCGCCTTGTTTTGAAAATCAACATTAATGAATCGGGAAATAACAAAGGAAATTGGCAAAAGAGCAGCAGTACATATAAATACTAATAAATTTTTCGTCAGGACTGGAATAGCGAGTAATTGTACTACTAAAATACCACTCCATACCACAATGGAAGCAAGTATTATATGTATTCCTCGCTTCTGCTTCACGATGCAATCTTCCTTTAACATTGCTAATTGATCCATCAATATCCCCACCTTTGTGTTGTAAGTTGATACCCATTCTATCACATTAGCCATATGCTTATTAACATTTTTCGGTAGAGTTAGCTTTTACTTGCAATATTTTTTACTCATATAAAAAAAGAACCCGTAACCTTTCAAAGGTGCACGAGTTCTTTTTCTTGGACTGACTTTTTATCAGTTTATTTTCAAACAATAATATATTTATGGTGTACACACCACTGACTGGAAATTCTTTTAGGGCTAAAGAATACTAAGCTTAAATATCCGTAAGGCCTACCATCAAGTCCTTTTACAGGCTTACTTTTTCTTCTTTTTACCCTTCTTACCGTTCTCTTCTTCCTTTTCGGGACGCATTGTTGGGAAAAGAATTTTAACCCTTCATAAATTTTTATATTCTGTCATTGCTTTACTAGTAACGCTCTTCTTCTTCATATCTTGTTATAAGTTCCCATAAGTTTCAAAAAAATGGTGTATTTTTGGTGTACTAAAGGTGTATTCAAACATTTTCAGCAATAAAGTCGTCAAAATGGGCAAACTGTTGCTTCTTAAGTTCTTTTGTCACGTCAGCATAGATATTAAGCGTTGTTTGAATATCAGAGTGCCCCAGCGCCGCTTGGATAACTTTAATATTCATTCCTGACTCTATTAATCTAGTTGTAAATGTATGCCTTAAAGTGTGACAACTAAAGTCAGGTAACAACTTTTCTTCATTAATTGTGGGATTCTTATCTAAAGCATCAAAATTTGCATCTCTAATAATCCTTTTAATTGCTTTATTTAAGGTTCCTTGATGCTGAACATGGCCAAAACGATTAACAAAAACAAAATCCTTGAATCCATCAATAACATCCACAGATTTAAGATTATTATTTTCTAAATATTGCTTTTGCTGCACGAAAGCATCCTTAACTGTTTTTATCATAGGTACTGTCCTATTACCAGCATTAGTTTTAGGTGTATTAATCCCAAATCCAGTATGATTAGCCTTTGAGCGTTCATAAAATACTAACGTGTGATTCACATTGATCATATTATTTTTTAAATCAATATCCTGCCAGCGTAAACCAGTTAACTCACCTACTCTTAATCCACTACCTAATAGGATTGCAAATGTAGGATACCAATGCATATATTTAGAGTTCCTCTTTATAAAGTTCAAAAAGAGTTCTTGTTGTGCTAGCGTTAAGGCTTTACGTTTTGTCCCACATAATCCTCTAACTTTTTTTAATTCTTTTAAACCGTCATCGCTAACGTTTTTCCTTAAAATATCGTCTTCAACGCCTAATTGTAATACTTGATGAATAACCAGGTGAATTGTGCCCACTGTACTAATCTTAAGACCATCTACATCTACTAATTTGTTATAAAACCGTTTAATGTCGGTTCTATGTATCGAACGCACTTTATACAATCCAATACTTTTTTTGACAAAGTGATCGTACATATACTTATAGTTGTTAAAAGTATTAGATTTTAAGCCTTTTTTTACTTCTATCCATACATTATATAGATCATTCAGAGTTAAATTAAGGTTATTAGTTCTAATTCCATCATCAATATCACGAATAATTTGTTTTTCTTTTTCTCGAAGTGTTCTTAAACTATTTGCATAAATATAGTGTCGTTTCCCATCTCCTGTCTCCCATCTATATTGATAGCCGCCTGTTTTTCTTTCACTTTCACCACTCTTTAACACTCGATTCTTACTGTCTTTACGCTTTTTCATCAAATTAAAGTCCTCCTAATAAGATAAAAAAACTGACATGCTTATTTTAGCATGCCAATTTTTATTTTTTAGATCGAATACATTTTATTCATATATCTTTCAAAAGGTTCTCTCTTTATTAAACGTTTATTCCCAACCCAAAGGACAAAATTACAATTTTCATCATCCGTAATTTCTCTTAACTTATGCATGCCAATATTTGAATATAATGCCGCCTCATCTATAGTTAAATTAGACTTATGCCAAATTGGTACTTTTTCTTTTTTTGTCACCGGAAATTACCTCTTAGCCTATAATACAATGTTTTTAGAAGCCCTTCTTCTAAGGCTACTAACAGTCCTATATTTGTTGCTGCTGAATCATTTCTTCCTATTATTATTTACTAGTCTTTAGTACTAGAATTTCTCGTTTCAATTCAGCAACCTGCTTTAAGAACTTGTTATAAGCTTTTGATGAATAAAACACTCCAACTTGACGATTGCTTTTCATTACACTAATCGGCAATTCCTTTTTTTCACTCAATTTATTTGCCTTTTCAAAGCATTTAAAAAAATTATCATAGTTTACATTAATTAATTGTTCCCATTCAAAATTTGGATCACTCATCATAATTATCGATTCCTTTCGTGTATCTTGTAAGTTTTATACGGTTTGATTTCGTAATAATTCGTGCGATAATAAATTCAAATAACAATTTTCGTTAACGTTATTTTTGTCCTACAATGCTTTGCCGAGCTGTAGGGCTTTTTTTGTTATCTTTCATTTTCATCACTTTCAACCTCTTTCACTAAAGTCAAAAGGCTTAAATATAGATGTATCCTTATTTCTATTGTATTTTCCTTTTAGTTCATTGAATCCATGGTGCCAAGCTTTTAATTCACCAACTATTCCCTGTTTAACACTATCCCATTTTTCAACACAGTCCGGATAAGCATTAAAGTCATCCCGCATAATTCGCATTTTTGCGGAAGTCAACTGAGTACTGTTAGCACAAATAACCTTCTGATAAGTTTTTCCTCCGAAATTCTTGCGCTTAAGAATTAGACCAAGCATTTCGAGTTGATCGGTAAATGACCGATAAGAAACGTTATATGAATTACTCTGTTGCTTATAAACTTCAAACAATTTGATAGCTTGCATCCCAATGAAATCGTATGGTGAAGTAATTTCATTCTTTTCTAGGAATGTAGTAAATGAATCACTTAAACGAGATAAACTAGTTGCTGCAGAACGAGTACGATCAAATAGCTTTGCACGTTGCTTTGAAGACATTTTCATAATCTTAGAAGCTTCACTCATAATTAAATAGAACAACGCTTCTTTCACCTTAGGATTTTTAACAAAATCAGCAATACTAACTGGGTTCCCATCCTTATCTTTAATAGATTTATTAGTTAATACATTCGGGCAGTCAATAACGAACATACGTGCAGCTGTTCCTTCCTGCGTAATCTGTGGCATGGAGTTAGTAGCAATCACAATAAGATTAGGGAGCTTAACATCGTGCTCTTTTTCATACTTTGCAGCGCCAGTTTGGGTTACGCCAGTTAAGACACCATTAATAACAGTACCTGCATTAGCCGTAATGATATTACTCTTACTATTGCTTTGAAAATCATCAAACCATAACATAATTTTCCCTTTCTTTGAGTCATTCAAATCAATATAGTGTTCATCCGTAAAGGCCTTGTTAACATTTTGCGAACTCGATATAATACTTGATTCTGTTTGATCGTCTTCATCAAAAATTCCTTTAAGAAGTTGTGCTAGCGTACTTTTACCCGCTCCACTGACACCCTTAAGAATAAAGAATGTACGTATTTCTTTCATAATATCAGTTCCTTGTAAGGGAATAAGTCCTAACATTGTCTTTAACTGTTCAACTTGAGTAGGCGTTAAACAATTTAAGTAGCTATTAAGTTGTTCATAAGCCGGATGATTAACAATTAAGGGATTGTAATTAACGTTAATATGATGAGATATTTTATGCTTAAATGGTGAATCAACCTTAATATCTCCATTATCATCTAACAGAATAGATTGATAATCTGATTTAAAGCCATTTTCAAGCTCATCTTGATACTTTTTGTCTTCTAATAACGCTAATGTATTACTTTTCTCAGAATTAAAATGCTGCTTCTGTTGGGGACTATAGTGTTCTTTGAGTAAGTGATTTACTTCCGCTGCCTTAGCTGTATAAACACCTTTATTATTCTTAACCATTAGCTGTCCATCAATAACTAATGTTCTCGGGTCATTGGCAATAATTTCACCCATGTCTAACCGATTTAAGTGCTTCTTCTCTTTCCATTTATTGATCAATTTTAAAATATTATTTGGATTTCCTTTGTTTTCGCTGACATAAAACTGTGCTACCATACCCAGCACATTATATTGATATAGTTTATCTTCGTCACTTTTTTCAATCTTCTCAATTTCGTACTTAATCCAATTTTCAATTGATTGCCCTTTTTTAATTTCGTCTACAATTGATGGGATAAAATTATTAACGAATATCACATGATTAGCATTAGCAAAGTCATCAGGATTAACTTCCTTTACTTTGATTACCTGCTCTAATAAGTTAATTCGACTTTTTAATACTTCGGTAGACATAAAAAGATGTCCATCTAATATCATCCTTGTGTATCGGTTGATATTATCATTATTTTGGTCTGAATTTTCTAAATCCAACGTAAATAAATAGTAATGTAATTTGACTGGCAAGAAATTAGCACTGATCACTCCAGCTTTATTTAGGATTTTGTTAGTTTCTTCTAAATCTTTTATCTTCTCATAAGAAGAACCACACAAGCTTGGTTCTTGATCACTAAACAAACTATTATATAAAGTCATAATTGACGTCCTTTCTTTTTCTTGTGCGTATTTTAATGCATCATTATTAATATCATTTTGATTCATCTTATCTAACGACTTGCCAGTCGCTTGATGATAGAATGCTTTAACACTTAGTTGATTACTTCGACACTTATAGTCGCATGCATCATTAATTAATATATAATCTTGTGTGCCATTAATAATGGCGTATTTCCAATGTTTCTTAGAATAAGATAAAAGAGGAAATTCAGATTGCCACTTTTGCTCAAAAGTTTGATACTGCTTATTAAAAGTTTTATTGTCTTTGATCTGTAGAATGTATCCATCATTTACGCAGTTCAAAACATTTGATAATCCCCAATAATTAAGAGCTTCAAAAATGAAATTCATTCCTGAATACACTCCTAACAATCGATTTACATATTTTCCTTTACCAAGGTTGTTATTAGAACAATATATATTAAGTTCAACTTTAATAGATTCTCTTTCTCCAATTAGCTTTGGATTTGTCTTGTAATTTGGTATGTTTTCTATTTCTTTCTTTCGCATAAAAAGTTGTTCGTGTTTCTTGTCCATTAATCCTAAATAGTACACAAAAGTTGGGAGTTGGGAATGTGTATCAATTTGGACAACATTTTTATATATACCTTTTTGTGCAGCGTAAATACCATTATTTGTAAAATTAAAAATATCTTTCTGATTATACTTGTAGGCACTTTGAACTGTAACAGTATTAGCAATCTGATTTACCATTAATTTTATTGGCTCTTCTTTTTCACCCTTATCATTTTTGTCATGATTGAATGAATCATTTAAGTGTGCAGTTTCAGCTAATATTAACGAAGCTGGGGTATTGGGACCAATTAGTAGTCCCGAATCATCTTTAATCATTTACATGATCTCCTTTCATCAATTATACGTGAAAAATATTTCGCTATTACGAGAAGCTAAATCAAAATTACCCTCGCAACAATTCGTATATTACACCATCAATTTAATTTTTAAAAATCCATTTTCTCGCAGATTTTGCTAATCTTCACCCATAAAATTGCTACCTAACTATGCTAATACCTTTATACCCAAAACTTATAACTCAAACTATACCCATAATAGAAGAGCACTATAAAAAGTGGTATCATAGTTCACAAAATAAATATCACTACTTTTTTAAATTTTTTAGGAGAAATTCAAATGAAATTTAATGAACACAATAATCCGACTAATCCAGACTATCCTCGTGGTTACATATACAGCCAATGGAAGGACTATAAGAAAAAAATAGGTAAATATTGTTTAATTCCGAATGAGATTAAACAATATTTACCTCTATTAACAGGCCCTGAATTAAACCTTTATATGTTTTATGCTATTAATGCAGATAATACATATGGTAATTCCTTTTATAGTGTCAAGACAATCGCTCAAGAACTCAGTGTTAGTACTAAAACTATAAACAATTGGAATAATACTCTTGTTGATTTAGGTTTGATTACCCACGACATCCCACTTAATCATAAATCTGCTTTAGCACAACTATTACCACTTACTAGTTTTATCGCTCGCCCCGATATTGGTAACTTAGATCGTACAAGGCACCAGTTGGTAAATGCTGCTAAATACAAAAAAACTAATGAATTATACCTAGTAATTTTTCATAAAGGTGATAAAGCTACTCCTTTAAAGTTCACAATTTATCTTCGGGATGGACCTTCAACAAAAAAAGATGATCAGGTTGAAAAGGCTCAAGAAGATGATAAAGTAAGTAAACTTGCTAACCGTGACACAACGTCCGAGATCGAAGGTCCAAAATGGTTAATGGCAGCACTTGAGGAACCTAATTATGTATTAAGTGAAACTGATAAAAAAATCATTAAAAACACTGATATTCCCTGGCAAAATCACGGTAGTGGACAAGTAGCATGGATTGAGCATTCAGGTTATTTTACTCTTCTAATTAAAAATAATGCCGAAAATGAAAATGACGATGATAGACTATTGGATACTTTATATAGTTTTGCAACTGACGAACAAGTTCTTCATTTTAAACAAAATTATCGACACTGTAAGATTAGAGCGTAAAAAACTTTATGTTATAATAAAAAAGTGCACTGGCTACCACCAATGCACAAGACGTCAACTTAGGAGCTGATACCCTTGAGGGTGTACTCTGTTGCGCTTGGCTGGTGGTGTATTGCCGTACACCAGAACAAGAGCGCTACCGTTAAGCTATCAGCCTAATTGTTGAATATGATATATTCTCTTTTACGGTTATATTATAGCATGGTTTAGCGACTTTGACGACCGCCTAGCTTTTTTGCTGGGCGGTTTTAATTATTTAGTAAGTTAACTTTTCTACTAAAACCTTTTCTCTTTATTTGTAATTTTTTGCCAATTACCTTTTAGCTCTATTTTTAAATTTGCCAAATCAACTAATTTTTAAGAGCAAACTACTACCTCTCACCAAAGTAAAATAATATATTACTCTGTTAATCAGGTTAATTACAACACCTCTTGCTTGATCACAAAATGTAATATAATAAGAATAATTTTAGAGGTAAAAATTAAACATTATATAGAGGCGATAAATTTATGACATTAGATAGAAACAAGCTTAATATCCTTTTTAATGAAGATAATTTGGAAAAGGAGGCAACAAAAAAACACGGAAAGTTTGTAACTAATACAACTGAAGACAAGCTCGTGTACGAACACGATTCTGATTGCAAAGAAAAATTAGGCCTAGAAACAGCACCACATTATAAAGCCTACGAAGTAGCTGATGACTCATTAGAGTTTGCGTTTTCAAGTCTCATTGATAAAAGCAACGATGATACGTCTAATGCTACTAAAGGTTTAACTGTTGTTTCAATTGGATGTAATCCAGGTGGAGATTCTCAGAATAAAAATGCCTCAACCGACATGAATACAAGTAAGTTGGGTCCAACACGTCAAAACTTAATAAAAAAAATTCTATTTACACTTCACAATAAAAAGCATATGTCACAGTTTGTTCAAGTAGATTTATTTGCAATGCGTACACCAAGTATCTCAGACTTAATAAAGACTAAAACTATAGACAACAATGAAGAAGTAAATTACCTAATGAATCTATTAACTAAGCAGGACAGCAAATATAAAACTAATTTAGAAGTAATTAAATACTGGATAGATAATGCAGATTGGATCATTTTATCTTGGGGTAGTGCCATTGGAACCTTTTTAAACCAGTTTCAAAGAGGGCGTGAATACAAGCAAGAAATCCTAAATTATGTAGAACAAAAGAAGCAACGTGACTCATCAACTAAAGTTTTTGTTCTAGGCATAGATAAAGGTGAACCAGTTCATCCTAGAATGAATAATCATATCAGTAAATTAGTACCAGCCACATTCCATTAAGAAACTAATACCTATATTGACCAACAATAACAATGCACAAGTATAAGAGTCTTCATCCAATTATAGGGTTCTCTTAAATAACCGTTTTAAATTTTTAGAAAGTTTAAAACGGTTATTTGTTCATCAACTTAAAAGTTTCTGAATAAACCTTCAGATCTTACTATAACAGAGTTAAGCTGTGGTCATAAAGTTTATTCAGAAAAGGATTGGTAAAATGACTGAATATGGATATGCAAGAGTATCAACTAAAGGTCAAAGCCTTGATGATCAAATAAGTCAATTAAAAAAAGCTGGAATCAGTAAAAATAACATTTACTTTGAAAAGTTTACTGGCACTACTACAAATAGACCTATGTTTGATGAACTCACTAGCAAGGTAAAGAATGGAGATATTATTACTGTTACTAAATTGGATAGATTGGCCAGGAATACTAGAGAAGCACTAAATATTCTTGACCCTCTAATGAATAATGGTGTTAAATTCAACGTATTAAATATAGGCGTATTGGAAAATTCTACTATTGGTAAGTTGGTTAAAACTATCCTTCTTGCTGTAGCTGAAATGGAAAGAGATATGATTGTAGATAGAACTCAAGAAGGAAAAAGATATGCTAGGCTCCATAAGAAGAATTATCATGAGGGAAGACCAAATAGATTGATTACTCCTCATTACCAAGCAGCCTATAATTATCTTTTAAACCACACTTATAAAGATACTTCTAGAGCTTTTAACATTTCTATTTCCACTTTGCAAAGAATTAAGAAACAAATAGAAAATAACTAAAAAATTATTGGGGCTATTAAGTATGATGATTCAGACTTAATAGCCCCAATTTTTTACAGGGTTGTTAAAAGAGTAATTTGAAACTCTTGTGTCATAGTGTCATGTGCTTAGGTAAAACTATATATATTATTGTTTATCCCATATTTCAATAATATTTTAACTATTTTTTCTCCAAAAATTATCTAATTGAAAAAGTTACATGAAAAAAATAACACGCTTGACACTTTCCTATGAAAAGCATTGATATAACAGTATTTACATGTCAATTTTAAGCTCGACACATTTTTCTCTAAATCTATACATAAAATCTTCAAACTCCTACTTGGAGTAGGGGTTAACCACGTGTTAGTAAAAGTGTCAGTTATTATTAGTAATCTGACATAAACAAAGAAATCAAGAATTTTGTACTAAAAATCGAAATTTCCAACTTGACATAAATGTTATCTGTAAAGCAAAAATTGACACGTAACATGACACACTTAATTGCATTACTATCATTATTCTCATAAAAATAATATACAAAAATAACTAACAATTACCATATTATCCCCACTACTTTATTACCTCTCTACTTGTTCAATTTTATTTTCTAGATTGAATAGTCTTTTTTCTTAGATTAAAGAATGATAAATATAAAAAAGGAGTGGCAATCACCATGACTAAATATGGATATGTTTCAGGATTCTTAAAAGATCAAATCAGCAAAGAAGACAGTTTCAAGCATCAAGCGACCATTCTTCTTAGTATGGGAGTTCCTCACGAAAATTGTTTTGCTGATGTATTTAGAAAAAATAATAAAGACCGATACCAGCTTCGTAAGTTTCTTAATACCATTGCACAAGAAGGGGATGTTCTAGTAGTTCCTACCCTAACGTGCTTATATAGTAATGTTAGAGAACTTTGCTGTCTTATGTATATTGTTGAAGACAAAGGCTTAATAATTGAGTCTAGTGATATGGATTTAAGTGATGATAGTGATTCTAGTAATTGGATACTTGCATCTCAATTAGCTCACCTTAACTATCTTGATTATCTTCGTAGTCAAAACATTTCTAAAGCCATCAAACAGAAGAAGCATCAAGCTACCTTAAATACTGGCGGACGTAACAAACGTGTTATCACACCCTTATACCGGCAAGCATATAAGTATCTTCAAGCCCATACTTACATTGAAACGCAATTAAAATTTCATTTGTCAAAATCAACTCTTTATAGGATTAAAAAACAAATCAAAATGAAGCAGCTTTCCACTAATCATCAGAGTTACAATGCCAGTCGAGGTGATTAAAATGAAGAATAAAGAACTAATCTATTGGATTGATCTTACTGGTCCTGCCTCTTTAGATGAGATAATCCGCCTAACAATTATTAATCCTAATAACCAAGTATTATTTAATCGTAAATTCGATACTAAACAAGTGGATTATTGGGATAGTAACATCAACGGCATCATACCGGAGAGCCTCATTAAGGAGCCTCTGTTTGAAGAGTCGCAGAAAGAGATCCAAAAGATATTTGATAGCTCAGAGACGCTTATAACCTTCTATAGCTCAACTTCCTTTTTAGAAAAGCAAGGTATTAACTTAGCAAATAAAACGATTATTGATTTAGCTGATTCATTTAGAGTGTTAGGAGATAGCACCGATACGATCGAAAACCTATGTGTTTATTATGGCTATCCTTTGACTGATAATGTTTTTGAACGTACAGGTATTGATTATGCTAAAGGAATCAATTTCTGCTACCATGAAATGGAAAATAACCGTAAAGCACAAGAAAATTAGTAATAACAAAAAACACTTAGCAATCTCAAGTCGCTAAGTGTTTTTTGTTTATTCAAATGTACTGTTGTTAGCTTTATTTAATTTTTCTAACAACTCAAGACGAGCTTTAAGAATTTCATTTTCTTTTCTTAAATTTTTGATTTTGAATTGGTCATCTTGATGGCTTGCTTCTAATTTTTCAATTTCGGCATCTGTTTTTTCAAAAGTACAAGGTGTAAATACAGTAGCAACAATTTTGTTGCCTCGCTTAAGAGTGATTGTCTTTTTTGCTTTGTCATTCGTAACTAAAAGATATTCCCAATTATTTAAGAATTGGACTAACGAAGTCATATAGGTTTCGTGTAAATGTTTTCGTAACATTTATCTCACCTATCCTTTCTTAATTTTTTTGTTAAAGTTATTCACTTCAACAAACTTATTCTAATTAAAAAAAGATTTATTCAAAAAATTTTTTTAGCATGAACACATAAAAGAAAGCAGTAATATTTTTAACCTTTTTTAGGTTTATGAGCACAATCATCAATTTTAATCTGTTGACCACTAACCATATCAAATATTGATATATTCTTATTTTCTAACTCTGTAACTGGAACATCTATCTTATCAGTATTTTTAATAGTTAATTTTTCTTCACTAATTTTATTCATTAATAGTAATCCACCTTACTGAAAACTCGTATTAAATAAAAAAGGCAATGGGATGTAGCGAAAGAACACATAATTCAACATCTCATTGCTCTATTTTAAGAAAGGATAAGTAAGTATATTAAGCCTAATACTTTATTAGTCTAATTAAAATTCCTTTTTGCCTTTAGTAATTAATCCAAAGCCAAACATGCCAGCTAATACTCCTAGTGCAATTACTGCTTTACTGTCATTATTACCTGTTTGTGGCAATTTAGCTTGTTGCGCTTTGTATTGTTCACGAGTCATAGTTGTATTTTGTCCTTGTGCACCAGAGACTGCTGAACCATTTTCTTTATCAGTAGTTGGTAATACAATTGTTGGTTTAGTAGCATTGGTATCAGATACTTCACTACCCTTGTCTGATGTAGCAGGCTTGTGACCAGCTTGACCACTAATACTTGCATTACCTGTATCTGGTTGTGCAGGAGTTGTTGGGTTAGATGGTGTAGTAGGATTTGTAGTTTCGCTATCCTTATTTGGATCAGATGGAGTTACATTACCCTTGTTGCCATCGCTTGGCTTAGATGGTTCAACGGGAGTAGTTTGATGATCCTTTTGATCGCCATCCTTGGATGGTTCAGATGGTGTAACAGTACCTTTATTATCATCTTTCTTACCATCATCTGGCTTAGCAGGATTGGTTGGGTTAGTAGTTTCACTACCCTTGTTATCATCCTTACTTGGATCAGTTGGAGTGGTAGTACCCTTGTTACCTTCATCCTTACCAGTGTCTGGCTTAGCAGGCTTTTGATTGTTCTTGATGTCAGCAATCTTTTGATTATCCTTATCAAGTTGTGTTTGAGCATTGCTGATAGTTGCCTTAGTAGTTGCAATAGCATTTTGCAAGTCATTAATCTTGCCATTGATAGTGTCTAACTTCTTTTGTGCATCTTTTACTGCTTGGTTAGCACTTGCATTAGCCTTTTGTTCTGCATTATCAAGTGCAGATTGCTTAGTAACTAATACTTGGTTCAAGTTTGTTAAACCATCCTTGGCTTGTTGTAACTTAGCTTCATCTTCATTTTGTGTTTGCTTAACACTTTCAAGGTTGCTCTTAGCTGAGCTTAACTTGTTCAAGGCTTCTTGAACATTACTGTTGCTATCAAGATTAGACAATTGACCTTGTTTCCAATCATTTACTGTAGCTAGTGTTTCCTTAGCATTGTTGTATTCAGTTTGTTGGTCCGAAGTTAATTGGTTCAAGTCAAATTGAACATTAGCTTTTTGTGCTTGTAAGTTTTGAAGTTGACTTTGTAAGCTTTGGAGCTTAGAAGTTTGGCTAGACAAAGTGTTTTGTAAGTCAGTAATTTGATTATTCAAATTATTAATCTTAGCACTGTTATCAACAGTCTTTGCATCACCCGTGATTGGTCCCATTGCTTGGTACTGTGCAATACGATCCATCATGTTTGGAGTGTTGTTACGTGCAGGACCATCATAATCAAAAGTTAGTACATATAAATAACTGTCAGTATTAGTATCATAAGTATAATGGAAACCAAATGCTGCATCATAGTTTAGATCACCAGTATCTTCGAGGAAGTTCTCACGGTGGCCCCAATCTGAACTTGCATCTGCGTTAAGCATGTTGGAAATTGTAGAACTAGCATTATTTAGTAACCCTAACATATTTCCACCGCCATTTGCATCAATGTAAGCTAAACACTCGTATTGATCACGTCCAAACGCTGAAACAATATCGTTCTCATTATGTTCAAGGCCATTAGCACTTTGTTGACTAGCACGTACTTGAGCTTGATTAAACTTTTGTTCAGTCATAGTGAATGGTTTCAGTCCTCTTTGCTCACGAGCATGATTAATTTCATTCATCATTAGAATAGCTAATTCTTGCTTTTGTGCATCGGTCATTCCTGTTTGGGCATTGACCCCATCAAATTTTGATGTATAATAATTATCGTAAATTGGTAATGAAGTATCAGGGGCAATGTTTACATTGGGATTAGAGGCTTCTTTATCATTATCAGGAGAAACATAAATATTTTGAGGAATAACATTTCCATTATTTTCTGCAAGATTATTTGATGCCCACAAATTGTTCCGACTAGCATTTTCCAGCAAACTCTTAGAAGTATCAATTACCCCATTAGGCACTGTCTTAATATTAGGATCAGTTTGAGTATTCTTTTCTTGATCCTGTAAATCCTTGACTTGACCTTGTAAGTCACTAATCTTTGAATTAGTATTATTTACATTATTTTGTGTGTCTGTTACTTGACCACTAACATTGTTAATCTGATTATCTAAGTTTTGACTAGCTTGAGCCTTACCTTGGCTTTCAAGCTGGTCAATTTTATTTTGGGCTTCATTAGCTTGTTGTGCTGCAGCTTGGTTAATGGCATCTGTAGCAGTTTGGCGTGCTTGGTCAACTGCTTGACTAGCTTGACTTACAGCACTCGTAGCACTTTGAATGTTTTGACTATCATTATTTAGTGCAGTTTGTGCATCATTAACTACTTGTTGTTGATTATCAACTTGTTGCTGTGCTTGGTTCACATCTGCTTGAGCTTGCTTAACTGCTGGATCATTTTGAATAGCAGCTTGTTGTGCTTGCTTAGCTTGATCAAGTTCTTGTTGAGCAGAACTTTGTTGACCTTGCGCTTCACTCAATTGGTTTTGTTGATTCTTTAATTGAGCATTAGCACTATCAATAGTTGATTGTTGCTTTTGGGCATCTGATTGTGCATTAGCAAGTTCTGGATCAGTTGCTTGTTGACTAGCTTGAATGGTACCTGCACTTTGAACTGGTGTTACTTCATCAGCGTTAGCAGTAGTTGTTCCTGTTAACATTGCTCCACCAGCAAGTCCTACTGTCATTAATGTGGCAGCCATCCATGTCTTACCAGACTTGTATAGCTTCTTGTGTTCCTTAGCAACAGTGTTGAAATTAATGTGTTCTTTCATCATACTAATTACTCCCCCGCCTTCAGAATGAAGGTGTTTTTTTATTTAATTCGTTGATAATTCTACAATTTTCCTAAAAGCTACGTTGCATCGAGTGTAGATATAATGTATTCAACGTAACTTTTTCTTGAATATATCAACTTAATACAGGAGTAATTATAACACCTTTTACCATTATAATTACATTATTTTTGTGCTTATGGTTATATATGCGTATAAGTTGATATAAATAATAAGTACAGTGCCTTATTTTATTAGTATTTCTTCAATATGCTAGAAATAAACAATGAAATGAGGGCTTCAAAATGAATAATCTAGGAGCTAACATCAGAGCCAGGCGTCATGAGCTTGGCATTACTCAGGAACAACTTTCTAATAATACTGGATTGTCAATTAATTATATTTCAAGACTAGAAGTTGGAACAGCTAATAATGTCAGTGCTAAGACGCTATCACATATAGCGGAGGTACTTAAGACAAGTATGGATAAACTAATGCATGGCTCAACTGATGAAGCTGAAATGGGATTTTATCAAAAGAAACTTTGGCAAGCTTTGAATGAAATGGATGAAAAACAAGCTGAACAAGTTTCAAAAAACGTTTTAGGATTAATAAACCTTAACAAAGAATAATAATTCCACTAAATAAAGCAGGTACTACACTTTTCGCAATTATGTAGTACCTGCTATTATTTTTTATCTTGTTATATTCAACTCCACCTATTATGATTATTTAAGTATACCTATAGTGTTATAAGATAATGGAGGAGTTTTTATGAAAAAAAGTATTGTTCTTGCCAGCACAATTTTAGTTACTATGTCTTTAGCTGCATGTAGTAATCAATCATCAAGTTCCGAGAATACATCTAGCAGTAGCGTTAAAGTTACTAAAAAGGCAACAAGTAAATCATCATCAAGTAGTTCAAAAACACAAACTGATAGATTTAGTAATAACGAGTACGGGATTATGGGATATTTAATGCTAGTTCAAAGAAGCGCAACTGAATTAGCAAATGCTCCTAAAAATAGCAATGCTGAAAGTGGTATGGAAATCAAAAAGAATGGTAATGTATATACATTAGGCATGCTACCTATTGGTCATTCAGTAAACGTTATTGTCAATAATGACAACGTAACTGTTAAATACGACGAAAATACTGATGGATCTGGCATGGGAGATAAGAATGGTAGTAAAACTTATTCCAAACAAGAATTAGCAAGTAAATATGCCAGTCAAAAAGATGAAATTGATAAAGTCATTAAAAAATATAACTTAGATAGTAATGCTGATACCAACAATAGCAATCAACAAGCAGCTCCAACTGATCTTGATGAAAAAACTGAAGCAGTTCTAATCTATGCTAAAGCTAATGGCTTCGATACTTTAGATGTATCTGATAATAATACTGCAAGTATGGAATTATCAACTGCTGATAATGGGAGAAAAACTGTTGGTTATGGTTCTGACGGTGATGTTCAATATCAAATTGATGGTAATAATGTTACTTATTGGACATTAGATCATAGTGATGACACACCAGCTTATAAGCAAAAAATGATTGAACATACAACAACACTTTCTGAATTAAAACAAGAATTCTATACTGCTGATAATCAACGACAAACAGTGGATATTATCACTGATAATATGGAAGAAAATTAAAATAATAAATTTCATTAAAGAAGTCTACATCTAGGTGTAGGCTTTTAATTTTCTTCTAGTTTGCTATATTATTTTTCAACTTAAAAAGATACTATACTAAGACTTGCATGATAACTTTCGAAGTTACACCATCTAAACATTGACATGAAATTTTTCCAACTCAAATAATAGTATTCCTGGTTAGAAAAGCGTTATTATTAAATAATTGCATCATTTAATTAAATAAATAATCTTCAAAGTATATATGTTTATCATCGGGAGGATTCTCTATGTTATCATTCAAATCAGAATCTTTAAGTAATTTTCTATCTTTTATCTCCACTTTATTTCCACTTAGTTTTTTTAGATTTCTAATATTTGCAGAATCATCATAATATGTAATAGATTTTTTGGGCAAAACATTTAATTCTGTATTTACCATTGGAATAGATTTATCCTCATCCTTAAAGTCATAAAAGACTTTGATTGTTTCACCATTTTTAGTACTAAATTGGGCATTAATCTCTTTTACTAGTGAAGCGCTAGGGATGCCGTTCAACAAATATATTCTTTGCCCTGGTCTTAAGTTCTCTATTTTAAAATAATTATAGGACAAATATTCGATTTCTGTATCATCAACATATGAAAGAGTCACAGTTAAATCAGTTATAGGATTAGAACTCGTATTCTCAATATATGAGAGTTTTTTACCAGATAATTTTTTAAGATTTATCTTTTCTAATGAATTTGCAACAATTCCATCTTCTTTATATGTACCAATTCCAGTAGTTAAATATGGTCTTGCATTAATGATCTCTTGTGCGGCCTGAAGGTTTAAACTATTCTGAATTTGAGAATTAGTATTTTTGTTAGTAAAATACCAACCAATAATTGCAATAATAATAGTGATTACTTGACCTAAAATAAATTCCCATGTTTTATTATTAGAACTATTGTTCCGTCTAAGCTTATGCTTTTTCTTCATATTTTCTGTCCTTAATAAGGTTATGTTTTTATATTATATCAGCTAAATATTACAACATTTTTTACTCTCCATCATTCTTTATAACTAAATTTTCTAAAAACTCTGGCTTAATAGAAACTTCTAGTTACACTTTTGTTAATTCAATTAAATTTGCTAATTAAATTTCATCAAATTTTCGCCTTATGATTTGACTTTTTATGCCATAGAAGACTTCATCTTTCTCATTGAGAAATGAAGTCTTTATAGTTGATATATTCCTCTACTATTTCACACTTTTTCACACATATTATTAATCCTAAATGTTGATATGACTATCATTAGTTCCACTTAGTCAAAAATTAAAATAGTTATTTTGAAAATCACGTGAGAAACTGATAATATTTTTGTATAAAAAATAGCCTATTATAACGTTTGCAAATAGCGTTATAATAGGCTATCTCACTTTATCTAATGCTGACTAAAGTCGCTATTTTAGGGTGGTTCAAGTATTGATAGCATTCGACTCTAAACATGTCAAGGCTTTGTGTTAAATACGCATTCAGAAACTATGATCAAAAGCTGATGTGACTGGAATTAGGCTTAAACACACCTATCTATACTTGTTCCTGATATGTTCATGTTAATTTTTCTTATTCGTTTTTAGTATCAAATTTTTTTCTTAACATCCTTAAAAAATCATCAACAAAAATTACCGAAATATCTTTGTTCTTGTCTGCATAATAACAATCTGTCGTAAGCAATATAGCATACTCTATGGAATTAAAATGTAAATTAAGTCTTTCTTCAATAAGCTTGTGATTGTTTTCTAAAATATTATTTAAGTTATGTAATTTGGTCGCTTCTTTAGCAATACTATTTCCAATTCTTATAACACTTTCCTTTACTGACAAAGGAATTAAATAATTTTTCAAATCATAGATTTTAAGAACATTGTTACTAACATAGTACAAATCAATCTCATGAGGTGTATTTTTAATTCCATAAAACAACTTTTTTAATACCTTATCTTTTGCTAAATCAACATTTGTAAAACATTTAATTCCTTTAATCTGCAATTCTTTTTTTATAATAGGCAATTTCTTTTCATTTATCTTCTCTTTAATCACATTCTTTATATTCTTTGATAAAGGAATATCTTCATTTATCACTCTTCTTCTTAAATACTTTGCCGCCTCATATAAATTAGATTTATTAAGCCAAACTTTCCCTTCTACATCCATAGCAAATGGAGTAGTGAAAAAGCCACAATTAACATTTCTTATAATTTCATCATGTGTTTTATCTTTATAATTTAAAAACATGATACTAACAAAAAAATCAAGTTGTTTTTCATTTAAACAAAGTTTTTCCTTAATTAAGGCTTTCATATCTTTTAAACTTAAAGAAACGGTTTCATTACTTTCAAATTCATTGCATAAAAGGAAGAGACTCTTATCATTAAATCCTTTTTCCTCCCTAAAAAGCGACATTACTTCATTAGCAGTTTCATCGTATAATGATTCTTTAACGGTTAGCATTTTTTGTAAAACCTTATTTACATCTTCCAACTGTTCTGAATATATATGTAAAGGATTCTCCTCAAAATGAATTACACAGTTCTTGCTTATTCTCAAAGATTTCTTTAGCTCATAAACTAAAATAGTACTAGTTTCTAGTTCTAGTAAATCCATAAATCCTTCTATTGTCTTATTTTGACAATTATTATTTTCAATATTGCTCTCTGTCTCAAAATAGAGTAAATTTAACGCTTCCTTTAATATTCCTATTTTTTCTTGAAGCTCCATTCCTTCAGGTTTTTCACCAAAAATCTGAGATAAAATATTTATTCCATCTATTAAGCTCTTACTATTTTTTGAAATAGTATCCGGCTCAAATATTGCAAAGCTAAAAGCACTTAATACATCAGCTATCCTTATACAACACTCTTGAACGCCTAGGATATTCAACCTATCTAGGCGTTTTTTTATAATAGAATTAAGTTTACAAGTAAGTTCAGCAAGTATCCATTCACTTTCCCTTGTAACATCATAATAGCCTAAATCCATAATTCCCATTTCTTGCATAAGTTTTATTATTTTTAACTGAGCTTTCCCTTTTATACTTTCATTGCATTGTTCAGGTATAAAAAGGTTGAAGAAAACTTGATTGCACATTTCTTCAATTGTCAATAAATCATCTCTCCTTAATAAGAATTCTCATTATCATAAATAAATATTTTAGTAATCAAGATTTTAACAAAATCATATATTAAAAATGGAACACTTCAAGTCAGAAATGTTCCATAAATCTATTCTTCTATTCCATGTTTAAACGTATCAAAAATCAACTGATCCTTAATTACTTGCCTATCTGGGGTTAAATCCCACGGCGAACCTGGTTGATGAGTTTGCTTACTTAGTCGAGCAGCATTGTAATTAATATAATCTTCATTCACTTTACTTAGAAGATCTACAATTTCACCATCTTGTGAAACCAGGTTATAGTCATTCATCGCTTCTTTATCTGGTTTATTAATATCCAGAACACTCTGACCATTAAATTTAGCATGTACTTCAGTTATCAATGGACCATACTGAAAGTGAACAATTGTTGAAGAAAATAACTTATTTCTGGTTGCAGCTAAAAATCTTCCATACGCAATGTAGAGAAGCTTTATGACCTTCATTTGTGTTAACGGGTCAATATTTAAGTCACTATCTCTTTCAAAATAGTTTTCAACCCGGAGCCAATTAGCTAACTGCACCGCCGTAAACCTAGGTTGCTCCTTTTGCGATTCAACAATACTATCACTTTTACTTAGATAAGAATTAACCTTTGAAGCTAGTTCATCGGAATAATCATTTTTCTCATCAGTAATATACTGTTGAAGCACATCATCATTAGCAATGAGTGACTTCAATAATCTATTATTAGCCTTAGTTGGAAATGCACCAGCTTCATAAAGTGCAATGGTGTTCGGACTTAATCCAGTTAGTTCAGCTAAATTGCGTTGAGATAGCCCTACTTTAGCACGGTATTGCTTTAACTCTTGAGGTGACAACAATCCCATCTCATCACGATATTGTTGACGAGCCATTTCAGCAGCTTGGTCATCCAGTTCCTTATCTGGAATCAGTTCATTGGTGTTACTATCAAAAAGAGCTGGTGCTGTTACTGTGTACTCATGTCCGTTGATGGTATAAGTAGTTGTAAAGTTCTTCTGGTAAGCCATATAAACCTCCTCCTTTAATAATTAAGATGAAAACTGATAAATACTACTTTTTGGTTATTTTCAGTAAATACAAACTTAATGTAATAAGTTTGACCATCACTAGTCTTAAATACCCAAACAAATTGTAATGGATTATTTCGATTTGGTTCATATTTTACAAAATCGCTAACAGATAATTGTCTAACTATTTCCTTAGCCAACGTTACTGAAACTGGCATTGCCATTCTGCTTTGTCGTTGAACCATATAAAAATGGTCATGATTAACCAGAAATTTCAATTTTGCTAACGCCTCACCAACCTCCATTACAATCCTCCTAGTATTTTATTGCTATATTATTATAGCATGTTAATAACATATTTACTACTAATTAGTAGCAAATATATTCCATATCAAAGCATCTTGATCAAACAAAAATCAAGATACTGTAATTCATTTATTAAATTTATGTGGTACCTGTTTTTTTCTTTATATATTGCTTTTAGAGGCTCTTTTAAGGCGATTTGATTAATTTATCAAACCCTCAAAGTGTGCTCATTTGAGGCTTATTTTGGCTCTCATGGGATATAACTAGTTTTTTCAAAAGAATCATAACCACCCGTCAAACGGGTGGTTTGCACATCGGCTATAAGCCGATAATAAAAGCCGGCGTCTCAAGGCGCTGGCTTTCGCTTTGCTCAAGCCAAAATGCTCTGACTACTTTGCCACCGCTTTAAGCGGTGTTTGTACTACCTCACTTACCCTTAAAAGGGTCCGAATATTCCACACTTGTTAGCTTATCCATTGCTATATCATGTTTCTCTTGATTTCGGATATACTTCTTTATCGTGGATTCATTCAATCCAACTGTACTTACATAGTAGCCTTCAGCCCAAAAATGTCGGTTCCCATATTTGTATTTTAAATTTGCATGTCGATCAAACATCATTAATGCACTTTTCCCTTTTAAGTATCCCATAAACTGCGATACACTTAGCTTCGGCGGAATACTTACTAACAAGTGCACATGATCTGGCATCATATGACCTTCAATTATTTCTACTCCCTTATATTTGCACAACAAACGAATATAGTCTCTTAGGTCTCTTCGGTATTGATTGAAAATTGCTTTACGCCTATACTTTGGTATGAATACGATATGATACTTACATAACTACTTCGTATGGGCTAATCTATTTAATTTATTAGCCATATTTATATAACCTCTTTTCCCTTATTGACTTTGGCTTGAACACCTACATCTTAAGGCAAAAGAGGCCTTTTTTATATAATTTTTATCGCCCACCCGCATAGCAGGCGGTTTTTTGTTTCGTGCATTCGCTCTGCTCACGCGCTCAACTAGGTCTAAAGACATTAATTAAAAAACTTCATCTCTCTAAGCGAGAAATGAAGTCTTCATTTTTTATGTCAGCTTTTTTATCTAACTATTTTATTAAATTTGGTGTATTTTTGGTGTATATACACCCTAATTTCTAATCTTATAAAGAATCATATCAGAACTTGCA
Organism: Lactobacillus sp. 0.1XD8-4; assembly: GCF_009663775.1. GTDB lineage: Bacteria > Bacillota > Bacilli > Lactobacillales > Lactobacillaceae > Limosilactobacillus > Limosilactobacillus walteri. Next base: position 59,903 of record NZ_RDBR01000002.1, on the reverse strand, counting down.
AATAGTTTTAACGTATTCTAAATGCCCTTAAATCAACCATTCAGCTTACTTCTTCTTGTTCTTCTTTTTCTTTGAATCGTTCTTAGCTTCCTTTTCTGGACGCATTGTTGGGAAGAGGATAACATCCCGGATTGACTTTGCATCAGTTAATAACATTACAAGACGGTCAATACCAATTCCCAATCCACCTGTTGGCGGCATCCCATATTCAAGTGCTTGAACATAGTCTAAATCAACGGGTTCAGCTTCATCATTACCATTAGCCTTTTCTTTAGCTTGCATTTCAAATCGTTCTTTTTGGTCAATTGGGTCATTCAATTCACTAAAGGCATTAGCGAGTTCACTACCATCGACATATAATTCAAACCGATCTGTCATTGCTGGATTATCAGCATTCCGCTTTGCTAACGGTGAAACTTCAACTGGAAATTCATAAACGAATGTTGGCTGAATCAAAGTATCCTCAACAAACTCTTCAAAGAATGCATTTAAAATATGTCCCTTTGTCCAGTAGGGTTCGTATTGAACATGGTGTTCATCCGCAAGCTTCTTCGCTTCGTCATCCGTCATTTCCTTGCTAAAGTCAACGCCAGTCTTTTCTTTAACTGCATCAACCATGGTAATCCGCTTAAATTCACCACCAAGGTCAATCTCATGTCCTTGATACGTGATCTTACCATCATCAGAAACAACCTTCGCTGCTGCCTTAACAATCCCTTCTGTTTCATCCATTACATCTTGGAAATCAAAGTAGGCAGCGTAAGTTTCCATCGTCGTAAATTCAGGATTATGGTGAGGGTCCATCCCTTCATTACGGAAAATCCGGCCAAGTTCATATACCCGTTCAAAGCCACCGACAATCAATCGCTTCAAATATAATTCTGTTGCGATTCGCAGGTACATATCAATATCAAGAGCATTATGGTGCGTGATAAATGGACGTGCATTAGCCCCACCAGCTTGGGTGTTCAAAATCGGGGTTTCAACTTCGGTAAAGTCATGATCATCCATGTATTTACGAACCGCCTTAATAATTGCCGTCCGCTGGTGGAATCGTTTAAAACTTTCTGGATTCGAAATCAAGTCGAGGTAACGCTGACGATAAATAGTTTCTGGATCAGTAACACCATCCCACTTATTGGGAAGTGGACGTAAAGCCTTAGACAAGAAGGTAATTTTATGCGCCCGCACAGTCAATTCACCAGTATCGGTCTTAATAACATCCCCTTCAATCCCTAGGAAGTCACCAATATCAGACCGCTTGAAAATATGGTATGGTTCGTCGCCAACCATATCTTTACGAGCGTATACCTGAATCTTACCGGTACGGTCAACAAAATCAGCAAAGCCTGCTTTCCCGCTGCTCCGCTTTCTTGTCATCCGTCCCGCAATAATAACCTTAGCGCCCATCTCGTTTAATTCTTCTTTATCGTATTGATCGAATTTATCGTGTAAATCTTGTGCAAGGTGATCCCGCTTAAAGCGACGGCCGAATGGTTCAATCCCAGCCTGCTTCAATTCTTCCATTTTTTCACGTCGAACACGCATCTGATCTAACTCTTGTGACACTATCTTCTCCTCCTCGTAATTTAAGCTTGCTTCCGCGCTGCTTTTTCTGCTTCACGCTGGGCAGTTTGTTCAGCAAAACGGTCAAAAATCTCATTCATTTCAGCCAGTGTCTCTGCTTCTACCAATGCTACTTTGGTCCGTGCAGCTCGTGGAATTCCCTTAATGTAATAAGTTGACAATCCACGGAATTCGCGCACCCCGACATACTCACCTTTTAAATCCACCAATCGATTAAGGTGGTCTTTAGCCATTTTAATCTTTTGCTCGGGAGTAGCCTCGGGAAGCAGCTCACCAGTTTCTAAATAATGTTCGGTTCGTTTTAACATCCAAGGATTACCCATGGCAGCACGACCAATCATCGCCGCTGTTGCCCCTGTCATGTCAAGAATCTTCTTTGCATCTTCTGGCGTCCGAACATCACCATTAGCCATAAATGGGATTTTCAATTGACTCGCTACTTCTTTTAGTATATTCCAATCAGCATGTCCCGTATACATCTGTTTTCGCGTTCGGCCATGCATTGCAATAGCACTAGCACCGGCACGTTCAGCAGCAAGCGCATTTTCCACTGCTAAAATATGTTTGTCATCCCAACCAGTCCGCATCTTAACGGTTACCGGCTTCTTTACTGCGTCAGTAACATAAGATACCATTTCATATACTTTATTTGGATCTAACAACCAGCGGGCTCCAGCATCAGTCTTGACTACCTTATTAACCGGGCATCCCATATTAATATCAATAACATCCGCCGCAGTATGTTGGTCAACATACTTTGCTGCTTCAACTAAAGTCTCTTTGGTCCCACCAAAAATTTGAATCCCCATTGGATGTTCAGTTGGGTCAACATCCATCATATTTAACGTGCGCTGATTATGGTACATGATGCCCCGGTCTGAGATCATTTCACAGACAACATAACCAGCACCAAATCTTTTACAGATAACCCGAAAAGCCGAATTTGTTACTCCAGCCATTGGAGCAACGACAACTTGATTTGGAATTTCAACGTTACCGATCTTCCACTTCATTTTTTCACCTCATTACTGTATAAGAAACTGCGCTGGCCTTCCAGTTTCATTATTTAAAAATTGTCCGATAACTCAACTATCATAGCATATCAAACCGTGAAGCACCAAAAATTAATTTTTATTCTGCTCTTCTTGATTATTTTTAGCAGTCATTTTGGCATAAATAGCCTTTAACTCATCCTCATTAAATTCATATTTCTTCCCACAAAATTGACAAACGGTTTCTGCATGATGATCTTCATCAATTAACTTCTTCATGTCATCTTTAGAAATACTTTCTAAAGCATGAGCAAATCGTTCCTTAGAACAATCACACTCATAACGAACTGGCATCGTTTCAAGAATCTTCAAATCATCGCCAAAAATTTTCTTTAAAATATCTTCAGGGGTGTCGCCATCACGAAGCAATTGTGAAACCAATGGTAGTTCTTTTAATGTCTTTTCTAATTTACTAATCTCTTCATCGCTTGCTCCTGGCATTACTTGAATCATAAAGCCACCAGCAACATCAATGCTCTCATCAGGATTAACAAATACCGATAACCCAACTGCTGATGGAATTTGCTCTGATTGAGCTAAGTAATAAGTAAAGTCATCCCCTAATTCTCCAGACACTAAATTGACTTCACCAGTATAGGGTGTTTTATCCCCTGGTGCCATTTTGGTAACAGAAAGGGTTCCTTTATCGCCAATCGCCTGTGCAACATCAATCTTTCCCTTATCATTAGCAGGTAATGAAACATGTGGATTTCCCATATATCCTTTTACTGTTCCTTGCGCTGTTCCATCGGCCACAATAAAGCCAACTGGTCCATTCCCTTGAATCTTAACTGTCATTCCTGCTTCACCTTGAAGACTGGAAGTAGCTAATAGTAAGGTTCCAATTAGCGTACGACCGAGGGCAGCAGACGAAGCACTCCATGTATCATGAATTTGGTGTGCTTTTTCTACAATCTGGGTGGCATTAACTGCATAAGCCCGGAACTTACCATCTTTTGTCATACTTTTTACTAAATAATCAGTTGTTTTCATTTTAAATTCCTCCTTAAAATTATTTAAAGAAAAACGGAAGACCCGCCACCCGCCCATCAGGTTTTGTTTCTTCCGTCTTTTCAACAAGTTTACTTATTATCAGTATTATCTGAATCATCACTCGACTGTGATTTATTATCAACATCATCAGGCGTAGAGTTATCGTTATCATTTTGATCACTCTGTGCTTCATTATGACGTTCATTCTCCAGTCGTTCAAGTTCACGCTTGGATTCTTCAAAAGTTTGGGCGCGTGCTTCTTTATCTTCCGCAGCCACATCTTTATCTGGAATCTTCCCCGTCTTATAAAGACTAAGGATTTGCTTTTCATCAAGCGTTTCGTACTTAAGCAATGCTTCAGCAATTAACCGGTGTTGTTCACGATGGGTCTCAATGATATGTAAGGCTGTTTCATGTCCTTCCATTAAGATCCGACGAACCTCTTCATCTACCAAAGCAGCCGTCTTTTCTGAGTAAGGAGATTGATCGTAGCCTTGACCTGTAAAGACCTGACCAGAACTTTGCAGTTCTACTGGACCAATCTTGTCACTCATTCCGTATTGGGTAACCATCGAACGAGCAATTTGGGTTGCTTGTTCAAAGTCATTAGAAGCACCAGAGGATTGTGACTTAAAGATAATCTCTTCAGCCGCACGACCACCCATTAACCCGGCAATCTGTTCCATAGCATTCTTCTTTGACATTAACATCTGGTCTTCCCGTGGCAACATGATAGCATAACCACCTGCACGACCACGAGGAACGATGGTAACCTTATGAACAACTCGTGCATCATTTAATACTAAACCAACAATTGTGTGACCTGCTTCGTGGAAAGCAACAGTCTTCCGTTCTTGTTCAGACTGAACCCGGTTATGCTTAGCTGGTCCAGCAATTACCCGGTCTTCTGCTTCATCTAAGTCAGCCGCATCAATTTCTGTTTTGTTACGACGAGCAGCTAATAATGCCGCTTCGTTTAGGAGGTTAGCTAGGTCTGCACCAACAAAGCCTGGTGTCTGCTTAGCAATTTCTTTTAAGTCAACATCGCTTGCCATTGGCTTATTCTTAGCGTGAACCCGTAAAATAGCTTCACGACCTTTGACATCCGGACGACCAACCAAAATCTTTCGATCAAAACGACCTGGCCGAAGAAGAGCTGGATCTAAGACGTCCGATCGGTTGGTAGCAGCCATAACGATAATTCCCTCGTCACCTTGGAAACCATCCATTTCAACAAGCAATTGGTTTAATGTTTGTTCACGTTCATCATGGCCGCCACCCATACCGTTTCCACGGCGTCGACCAACGGCATCGATTTCATCAATGAAGATGATTGCTGGAGCAGCCTTTTTAGCTTGTTCAAACAAATCACGAACACGGCTAGCACCAACACCGACAAACATCTCAACGAAATCTGAACCAGAAATTGAGAAGAATGGTACACCTGACTCACCAGCAACTGCCTTGGCAAGCAAAGTCTTACCAGTTCCTGGAGGCCCCTCTAGTAAAACCCCAGATGGAATCCGTGCACCAAGCTTGGTGAATTTCTTTGGATTCTTTAAAAATTCAACAACTTCAACTAACTCTTGCTTTTCTTCTTCTTCACCAGCAACATCCGAGAAACGAACTTTATTTTTCTTGGCATCGGCTGGCTTAGCCTTTGTCTTCCCAAAGCTCATAACTCCACGGCCGCCACCGCCCTGGCCTGCTTGACCCATCATCATATAGAAGAAGAAAATCATGATGACAAGCGGTAACACGGTCAACAATAAGTTCATCCAAACACTATTAGATTCTTCAGCTCGTGTACTGATTTTCACATTATGCTTATTAGCATATTTTTGAAGCTGACTAATAGTTACATCACTTTCCAGAACCGAACTCTGGAATTGGGTAACCTTACTGTTTCGTTGCGTAGCAAGTGTAAAGCCGCTATTTGTGGTAGCATTACTGTTATTATTTGACTGGGGTTTACGATAACTACCAGTAACTTTGTAAACACCACCATTAGGCTGAAGCTGAACACTCTTAACTTTATTACTCTTCAGTTCGGAGATAAACTCGCTTTGTGAAACTGTCTTACTTTGACCATTCGATGCATTGCCACCGAAAAAGAAGTAAGCAATTCCCATAATACACAAGAACATCACGGCGTAGAAGAGAACGTTATGAGTAAAATTGTTCTTTTTACGATTGTTGTTCATAACAACCTCCTATCTACCAGCAACGATATTTTTATAATTGTAGTCACTATCATAGCATATTTGACAAATATTGACCATTAATTTCCCATAAGAATTAACAGTTTTATTATCAATATTAATAATAATACCTACTATAGATTTACGGATCTATAAAACCCAACCTTAATTAAGAATATCTTTAAATTATGGTTGAAAATTACCCGTCTATTTAATTATCCAACATTTTTAATCATTTTGGTACACAGATGGCTTCAAAATTCCAACATATGGTAAATTACGGTAAAAGCCCTTGTAATCTAACCCATAACCGACAAGGAATTCTTTGGGAACGGTAAAGCCGACGTAATCTGGATCAACATCCACTTCGCGACCCTCTGGCTTATTTAATAAGGAACATACTTTAATGCTCTTAGCACCACGGTCAGCTAGTAGGTCCATTAAATATTTTAAGGTATGACCAGTATCAACAATATCTTCCATGATTAAAACATGGCGATCTTTTACGTCTGTTTTTAAGTCATGAATAAGTTTTACTTTTCCTGTTGAACCCAAACCGCCAAAATAGCTTGAAACATCGATAAAATCTATTTGAGCCATAATATCCAGTCGTTCGATCATGTCAACGGTAAATAAAACGGCGCCGCTTAGGACAGAAATAATAATTGGACGTTTATCCTTGTAATCTTCTGTTAAGTCTTTTGCCAATTCATCCATCCGTTTGCCAAGCATTTCTTCACTATATAGAACGCGCTCAATATCGTTATTCATTTGTTTTTCTCCTTATCTTTTATACCAATAAAACACAATTGCCATTTTTCCTGATAATCATCAGGGCGGTCCAGCCAGCTCCATTTGCGGTTAACTAACCAAATTACATCATCATGGGCATCAACGAGAACTAATTGTTGCTGCCGTTGTTCTTGCGAAACCTTCTGATTAATTAAAATGCGCTTAACTCGCTGATGATGTCCACCCTTTAATCGTAATTTATCTTCTTTTTGCCATCTCCGTAATTGTAATGGAAATTGCGCTGGTGAGATCCACATTGGCATTACTGCAGTCCCACCACCAAAAAACATCCGATTAAATGAAATAGCAATAGTAGTTTGCTTATCCACTTGGTACCATTGTTCCAATTCTATCACATGCGCTTGGGGCTTTTGTAGGTTCTCAAAATGATTCTTCGCTTTTTTTATTAAACCGATTGAATACTTTTTTTCAAAGAGGAAATGGTGTGGTAATTCAATCTTTTGCTGAGGCTTGTTTTGATTTTGAATTAGCTTTAAAAGCTCATCAAGCTGATTGTTTTTTATATCATATACTTGTTGTTCATTTAACCATCGTTGTAAAAGTATTATTTGAACATCGTCATGTTTTGCCAATAGCTTGTCGAGCAATAAGTTTCCATTGTTATCAGTTAATTGTGATAATTGCTCAGCACTTTCTTGCTGCTGCCAGGTCATTAACGCTGATAATTGCTGATGATAATGTGCTAAGTGAGATAACAACTGTGGATTTTCTTTTTCTAATAACGGAATAATCTCATGACGAAAACGATTTCGTTGAATGCTCAAATCATGGTTTGTCTTATCTTCGTACCACTTTAATTGATGCTTACTAGCATATTGCCGCAATGTATCTTTGCTAAAAGGAAGCAACGGCCGTACCAATAGTCCATCAGCAAAACTTCGCTGATCTTCAATCCCGACTAGCTGCCTAAGCTGCCCCCCACGAACCAATTTCATTAGCATTGTCTCAGCTAAGTCATTTTGATGGTGAGCTGTTATTAAAACAGAAGCGGCGTTCTTCTTCATTGTTTGTTTAAAAAATTGATACCTTGCCTGGCGAGCTGCATTTTCAATTCCCTTTGGCGGATGCTGCTGCAGAGGCCAGTGCGCAACCGCTAAATCTAATTGGTGACGACAACAATACTGTTGGATAAATTTTTCTTCCTCCCAGCTTTGTGACCGCAATTCATGGTTCATATGCGCAACAATAATGTGCGGTCGCAAGTTAGCAGGCAAATGTTGTAACAAGTCAAGGAGAACCATGGAATCGACACCTGTTGAAACAGCTACTACTACTTTATCCTTTGCAGTAAAAAAGCGACTCCTTTGCAGGTGCCGCTCAAATTCTTGTTGTAATTCTAACATGTTAGCTCCGACGACCGCCACGGCCACCACGCTTACCGTCAGTCTGTCGTTTTAAGGTAGATAACCGTGATTCACTCTCTTTTAAGTATCCTGCTAACATGTCGTTAAAGTCTTCGTGGTGGTGGCTATTATGATGCCGTCCACCACCAAAGCCGCCACGGAGATTATCGTGGTGACCATGAAAATTATTATTCCGCTCGTGATGGAAACCACGATGATGGTCATTTTCATGATGATCTTGATGTTCATGAGGAGCAGCAGCCTTGATTGAAAGGGCAATCTTACCATCATCACCAATCCGTGTTACTTTTGCAGTAACTTCATCCCCAACTGCTAATACATCATGGACGTCCTTAATGTATTTATCGGAAATTTGACTGATGTGTACTAATCCTGTCTGATTATCATCTAAATCAACGAATGCACCAAAATTAGTGATTCCTGAAACCTTACCTGAAACCTTTGCTCCAACTTCAATTGCCATGAAACCTATAGATCCTCCTCGAACCATCTCATATTTTGTATTTGAGTATACCATAACTTTGCTAATCACAAGCATGGAAATACAATAAAAATCAAGACTGCATCTCAGTCTAATTATATTCTTAATTTTAACATTTAAATCTTTTTTACCCTACTCTAAATATTTCATTTTATGATCATTAGTTCAAGTTATAAATTGTTTCACCCTTCTTAGAGTAATTATACTTTGAACGAATAACTTGCTGAATATAATCGGGATTATGCAACATTTTTATTTGTCGTTGCAATTGTTGATTTTTTTGTTTTTGTTTTGTTAATTGTGACTGTGCTTGCCGAATATTACCATTAATATCCGCTAATGTCCGTTTACTTTGAAAAATTTGAATTCCAAAAATTAGGAATACCACAAAGAAAACGGCGACGATTCGCTTACATCGTCGCTGATGTACTTGACGGTTCCTAACCTTTTCATTAGAAACTTGACGGGCATATGGGGTATTTAGTTGTGAAATTTTACCATCAGATTGTGCTTTCATCTGACATTCCCCTCCAATTTTACTTATCACGTTTTAAGTATAGCAAGTTAACGCAGAGAATGTCTATATAAATATCAACTTTTTTATATCTTAGAACACATTATAACTGGTCAAAGGATTGCGCATAGGTCTCATCTAAGATCTCGTACATATCCTCGGCTTCACTTTTTTTAGTGGTTTCAACAATCCGATTGATCTTAACGGTCTCTGTTTTATTACCGAATTTGATTGTAAGGACATCACCAACCGCTACCCTGCTTGACGATTTTGCCGGTTGGTCATTAATCAAAATCCGTCCTTGATCAGCGATCTCCTTAGCAATTGATCGCCGTTTAATAATTCGTGAAACTTTTAAAAATTTATCTAATCTCATTTTGTTTCTCCTTGTTCATCGTTTTGAATAACTTCACCTAATGCCGTGACAAACTGAAGCAGCTGGTGAAGCCAGTCATCTGTTGTCATCTTTGGCTGGATCACCAGTCTAATCGTTACTTTATTGCTATCCTCACCAATTGTTGCTTTAAACCTCGTCTGGGCAAGTTCTTTAATAATTGCTGGCGCTTTAATTAAGCGGCTTGCCCGTTCTGTAAATGTAATATTGATATTATCTCGCTGTCGTTTTATCTCTTCAATCATCGCCAAATCGGCATGGTTCTTTAATTGACTAACCAGTAAAAGGGTCCCGACTGCTGCCGGATAATCGCCAAAGCGGTCAATCAAATCTCCCTGAATATCAATAATCTCATCATCAGTTTTTGCTTGCCGGATTGTCTTATACAGTTCAATTTTTTGACGCTGATCACTTACATAATCACTAGGAAGGTATGCTTCAACACCCAGTTCAACTTCTGCATCAGAATGAATAGTTTGTTTCTTCCCTTGCTTTTTTGCAACTGCATCACTTAGCATTGCAGAATATAAATCATATCCCACCGAATCGATAAAACCATGTTGCTGTTTTCCTAATAAATTACCGGCCCCGCGAATTGCCAGGTCCCGCATTGCAATCTTAAAGCCCGATCCTAATTCGGTAAAATCCCGGATTGCCGCTAACCGTTTTTCACCTAACTCAGTCAAAACTTTATTAGGCTGATACATGAAATAAGCATAGGCTACCCGGTTGCTTCGCCCAATGCGCCCCCGAATCTGGTATAACTGTGCCAAGCCCATGCGATCAGCATTTTCAACAAAAAGCGTATTGGCGTTAGGAATATCAACCCCAGTTTCAATAATTGACGTGGTTACTAATACATCATAATTACCTTGAATAAATTCATATAGAACTGTTTCAAGTTCATTTTCACTCATTTGCCCATTAATGTATCCTATTCGTGCTTCAGGAACCAGCTCTTGCAAATGAGCAACTGTTTCTTCAATATCATGCACCCGATTGTGTAAGTAATAGACCTGCCCGCCTCTTTGCATTTCACGCATAATCCCATCACGAATCGCCCCGCTATTTTGTTCCATTACATAGGTTTGGATTGGGTAACGACCAGCAGGCGGCGTTTCGAGTACTGATAAATCCCGCACTCCGAGCATCGACATATGAAGTGTCCGCGGAATGGGGGTAGCAGTGAGTGTTAGCACATCAACATTATTCTTAAGTTGTTTTAGCTTTTCCTTATGTTTAACCCCAAACCGCTGCTCTTCATCAACAATCAATAAGCCTAAATCCTTAAATTCAACATCCTTTGACAAAATACGATGCGTCCCAACGACTACATCGACACTTCCATCCTTTAGCCCCGCCTCTGTTTCTCGCAATTCCTTAGGGGTCTTAAAGCGGGACATCAATGCAATATTAATAGGGAATCCTTCAAAGCGCCGTTGAAGCGTATCAAAATGTTGTTGTGCAAGGACAGTAGTTGGGACTAAAAAGGCAACCTGCTTACCACCAGTAACCGCCTTAAAAATTGCCCGCATTGCCACTTCAGTTTTCCCGTAACCAACATCCCCCACTAACAAACGGTCCATTGGTTTCGGCTTTTCCATATCCGCCTTAATTTCCGTAATACTACGCAATTGATCGCGTGTTTCATTGTATGGGAAGTTCGCGTCAAACTGCTTTTGAAGATAGTCATCTTTAGGAAAGGCATAACCTTTTTCCGCTTCCCGTTTAGCATAAAGATCCACTAACTCATCAGCAATATCTTCAATTTTAGACGACACCCGTCGCTTCGTCTTTGCCCATTCATTTCCCCCCAGCTTATTTATCCGGGGCGTTTTAGACTCGGATGAAACATACTTTTGCACAAGGTTTAATTGTGTAACCGGAACATAGATCTGGGCGTTATTCCGATAATTGATAACCATGTAATCTTGGTGCACGCCATCAACTTCCATCGTCTTAATGCCGCTAAAAATTCCAATCCCATGATTAACATGAACCACATAATCTCCAGGCTTCAAATCAGTATAACTCTTTAGCCGTTCTGCATTCGCTAACTTCTGCGGTCGATGACGAGTCTTTTTTACTTGTTTAAACATCTCGCCTTCAGTAATAACCACCAGACCAGCGATTGGCATTTCAAACCCATTATTTAAATTAGCAGCAACAATTTGAACGATATTGGGTTTGATATTTGTTAGTTCTGTTTCGGTTGCCGTAATCCCAAAGTCGTCCAATGTTCTTGCAATTTGCTTTCGCCGTTCAGGACTATTAGCCATTAAAATTACTGTTTGCCCCTGCTCTATCCATCGCTGTAATTCAGCTTTAAGAAGTGGCATTTGCCCAAAGAAGCGTTGCATCGTTCGGCTTCCTAGGTCCGTAATTTGCGACAGCTTAATATTTCCCAGTCCTTTTTTAAATAAGGCCCCGTAAATTTGCGCATGCTTATCTGTTTTTATCATCGCTGCAACATCATTACCGAGATCAGGAACAGTCGTCATTTGATGGTGGGCAACTTTGTCTTTAAACCAGCCACCATCTTCTTGAACCATCTTTTTTGCCGTCTGCTTAACGCGTGTAAGATCATCAAAGTAAATTATTCCGTTATGTGGTAAGTAATCGAACAGCGAATGTTTAGTCGGGTAAATAAGATTACTAAATTCCAATAACTCATTAGTTAAGCGGTGGCTTTTAAGGGCATTTAGTAAGGGCTCAAAGCGATTAGCTAATTGTTGCTTTATGTCAGCATCTTCGCCAGCTAACGTCCCGATTAGCTGTTCATATTCATCACTAAGTGCTTGCTGGACACGGGGAAATTCTGCCGCTGGTAAAATAAAATCAGTGGCTGGCAAGATTTTAACCGCGTCAACGTTATCAATACTTCGTTGCGTACTGGCATCAAAATAGCGGAGCGAATCAACCTCGGTATCAAATAAGTCAATTCTTACCGGATTATCAGTATTAAGGGCGTAAATATCAATAATTGAGCCCCGAATTGCAAAATCTCCTGGTCGCAATACCATTTTTTGAAGCTGGTAACCCATTGCACTCAACTGGTGACGAATTTTTTCTGGATCAACCTCGCCACCAGTTTTAATATTTAATGTCGCCTGCGCAAAATATTCTGGGGAGATTACATTTCGACGCAACCCTGCTGTTGAAGCGACAATAACCGCCTGTTCATGATTAACAAGGGCGTTTAACGCTAAAACCCGTTGTAATCGATAATTAGGTGAACTAGTAGCAACTTCTGCCGCTAATACTTCTTCGACGGGAAATTGGTAAACTTTATTATCCGGCATAAGATTGTCAAGGTCGCTCGCCAATTCCTGCATATGTGAAATCGTATCAGTCACAACTAATATTGGCTGATTAGTCTGATTGGCAATAGCACTAAGCAAGACCGTACGAACTGATCCTGAAATCCCCGTTATTAATTGATGCGTAGCTGGTTGAAGTTCCGCCACGATTTGCTTAAATGATGGCGTCTTCTCAATTAAATTTTCTAGCTGCACCACAAACGCCACCTTTCTTTAACTAGTTATATTCGTTCATTAACTTGGCAAAATCTTCTCCGTTAATCCAGTCTTCTAGTGCGTGTTCTGCTTGCAGCACCGCCTGATCAAATGCTGGGCGTTCGTCCTTAGAAAATTTTCCGAGGACATGACTAACAACCGTTCCATGTTGCGGATGGTCAATTCCCACCTTTACCCGGTTAAAATTTTTAGTTCCTAGTACATTAATAATGCTCTTTAAGCCATTATGACCACCAGACGCTCCATGAGTCTTTAAGCGTACTTTACCCACTGGCATATCTAAATCATCATTAACAATCACAAGGTCATCAAGGTCAACATCATAATAATCAACTAATGGACCAACTGCCCTCCCTGAATCATTCATAAAAGTTGTTGGTTTGACTAACATTACCTTTTCACCATTAATCACCCCGCTAACTGCTACCGCTTCCTGCTTGAGGTGGGTAAACGCTCCTAAATGGTAGTCGCGGGCTAACTGGTCAACCACCATAAAGCCAGTATTATGGCGGGTTTCATCATAGCGTGTCCCGATATTTCCTAGGCCAACAATCATTTTCATGTTATTTCATCCTTTCACGCAAAAAAGCCGCACGGTAACTTTCTTTCCGTCCAGCATATCTTTTAAGTTAGTAGTATTATACCTTATGTTACTTTTTTCTACACGCTATTTGAGACTGCAAAAAACTAAATTTCTTATCAGCCTTTTCCTTTCGAGTATTACAAAGACTAAGGATAAACGATGATCAGGCTAGCCTGTTAACTTTCCTGTCCAACTTAGTCAATTTTCTTGTCGCAAAGGGCATCTTTATTTTCTCTAATCTTTTTCTAATATTTTAATAAAAATGTGTTATTATAGTGAGTGCATTTAATCGATAAAAAGGATGTTAAATATGATTTTCAATTCATTAATTAAACCAAAATCAACTTTAACTACACTTCCAGAAACAGCTACCCTTGACGAGGCACTTACTGTCTTGGAAGATACTGGTTATCGTTGTGTCCCCGTGTTAGATAAGTCTGGCAAAATTTTTCGAGGAAATATTTATAAGATGCACCTTTACCGGCACAAGTCCCGTAATGGTGATATGAACCTGCCAGTAACCGCTCTCCTGAAAAACGCAACAAAATTTATATCAATCAATGCTGCATTTTTCTCCATCTTCTTTGCAATCCGTGATTTACCATATATTGCAGTCTTAGACAATGATAATCAATTTTACGGGATTTTAACGCACAATAGTCTTTTGAGGATGCTAGCTGCCGGTTGGAACGTCAATAATGGTAGTTATGTATTAACGGTTATTACACCAGATGAACGCGGCGCCTTAGTAACCGCGGCAAAAGAAATCACCCGCTTTTGCCAAATTGTCAACGTTATCTCGCTGGACCCCAAAGATGAAACGATGAAACGAGTCCTCTACACTCTCCCCGCTAACATTACCCAAGAAACAATGGAACGAATCGTTAAACGCCTTCAAAAAAAGGGCTTTGAGGTCCCGGAAATTGAAGATCTTCATCAAAGCTACTAACATTACTAAAGCAACCTGTGATTACTATAACCACAGGCCGCTTTTTTGAGTACTCAAAATATTAATTTCACTTGGTGATTGCTCACCTGATTCATTCATCATGCCATCCCCCCTTTCAATGCAAGCAATAAACTACTTAGCATTAACTACTACGTTACCAAAACCTTTATCAAACTTTACTTCCCACTTGCCGGCGGTGAGCTTTGGTGGTAATACAAATGTTCCAGATGATACCATTTGTCCCTTAGTAAATGTCTTTCCTTGATCAGCTAACTTTTGGACCAACCATTGTAGAGACTTAAATGGGTTCCCTAAAACTTCTGATGATACGCCTTCTTTTAGCTTTTCACCATCTTTGTACAATACAGCATGGACATTAGCAGCATCATCAACGCTTTCAAATGCCTTATCAGCATCTCGTTCTTCTCCATATACGACAAGACCACCAACAGCACAGTCGGACATCACATTATACTTGCCTAATTCTGGGAACCAGTTAGCAAAACGAGCATCTGGTAATTCCAAGTCTCCAGCAACAGTTACCTTATGGAACAAATCTTCTAACGAATCAGTCGGCTTTAAATCTTCTTTAGCACGGAATGCCAATTCAACTTCTAGCAATGGTTCATTTAGTTTTTCTAAATCTACATCTGCTGGCGACTTGAGGAAACATTCTTCAACTTGTTGACCATACAATGGTGAATCAGCGTCAAACATATCTTGCGTTTCTTTACTTGTAAGCGACACTTTATAACCAGCAGTTGGCTTCCCCTTTAACTTAACCACTTCATCTTGAACCGCATATGCTGTATCATCGTCTGTCACAACTTCTTTCCAATCACTTTCTTCTAACGGTGTATTAGTATCATAAGCGTTAAAAAGTGCCTTAGCGAATTCCTCTTGTTTTGCGTTTAATTCAGTCATAATAATTACCTCCAATAATTTATAATTCACAATTTAGAAAGAAAAAAGCACTCCTACATTGCAATCCTGCAATTGTAAGAGCGCTTCCGCACGGTACCATCCTACTTTAATTGATCTATTCTGATCAACTATCTCATTCACAAACTATCATTTGTGGCCAAGATAATGGATGGCAGCCAACCTAAGCCTACTTAAATTCAGCCGGTAACTCGGGAACGATTAATTCTTAAATATCTTGGCTAGCTTACACCACCCGCTAGCTCTCTGAGGCTAATACTTAATCATTATTTCCTTCAATGTTTTTTCTCATCTAAATTTAATTGTTGAGTATAATATACAGACTAACGTTAAGCTTGTCAATAACTTTTATGAGATTTTTTTAATTTTATTTGATGTTAATCTTAGTTTCTGCTGGCTTTGTCTCTGCTAATACTTTACCATGACGAATATTATAAAGTACTTCGACATGTTTATTAAGCGCGTTATAGAAGTCCGCCGCATTTAAGATGATACAGTTAGCTGGTTTGCCAACTTCAATCCCATACTTATCACTAATGTGAAGCGTCTTGGCACCATTGTAAGTAACATAATTAAAGGCATCTTGTAATTGATGGTAGCCCATTAAATGAGCAATGTAGACCCCCATGGTAACGGCATCAAGCATATTACCATTCCCCAGTGGGTTCCATGGATCTTGAATATCATCTTCACCAAAGGAAACGTTAATTCCGGCTTCCGTCAACTCCTTAATGCGCGTTACGCCCCGACGCTTTGGATAAGTGTCGAAACGGCCACCAAGGTGAACATTGACTAACGGGTTGGAGACAAAGTTAATATCACTCATCTTTAATAGGCGGAAAAGTTTATAAGTATAGGCATCATTATATGAACCCATCGCAGTCGTGTGACTAGCAGTGACCCGGTCTTTCATCCCTCTTTCATATGCTTCAGTAGCTAATACTTCAAGGTTGCGTGAAGCCGGATCATCAATTTCATCACAATGCACATCAACTAAACGGTCGTACTTGTCAGCTAGTGCCATCAAAAAGTGAACTGATTGCCAGCCGTATTCGGTCGTAAATTCAAAATGAGGAATCCCCCCAACAACATCTAATCCTTCTTTAACTGCCTGTTCCATTAATTCACGGCCATGAGGATAGCTAAGAATACCTTCTTGTGGGAAAGCAACTAATTGGAGGTCAATTTGGTCCTTTAACTCTTCTCGTAATTCCAATAACGCCCGTGCCGCAATTAAATGAGGGTCAGTAACATCAACGTGACTCCGAACGTGCTGGAGGCCATGACCTACCATATTTAAGAGCGTCTTTTTTGCGCGTTTTTTGACATCTTCTTTAGTTAAATCTTGTTTACGTTCACTCCAAATCCGAATTCCATCAAATAGTGTTCCAGATTCGTTCCATTCTGGCTGACCAGCCGTCAATGTAGCATCTAAGTGGACATGCGAGTCAACAAACGGTGGTAAAAGAAGGTTCTCATGACCATCAATCACCTTTTCACCGTTCTTAGGAGCTAACCCCGCACCAATTTCGCTGAATTTTTCATCCGTAATTCGCACATCAACTAATTCTTTACGATTATCTACATGCACATTTTTTAATAACATAATTGCTCTTCCTTTCGGTCAACCAGTGACATTATTCCATAATATAGAATACCACTCAAACACATATCAATAAATGTTGCACCAATTGTATTAACAAGCAATGGCAATTGATGAACAAACAAGAAGAAGATCACGCCAGCGGCAAAGACCGCAATAGCTACCCAGTTTACACCACCACGATACCAATACTTGCCGCCAACTTTCCCCAGCTCATCAATGTCGTAGTGCCGATGAGCACGGAAGTAGAAATCTGTACAAATAATCGCGATGGTTGGTCCCAACACCATCCCAACATAATCAAGAAAAGATTCAAACGCACTTAAAAAGCTTCCGACAAACATTGGGATAAAAGTAACAATCGTGGCAAGTAAAACGACAATCCACAAGGAGTATTTGAGCTTAAGCTTAGTGAAAATATTTGACAACGCAGAGCCGGCAGCAAGAAGATTAACCGCGTTGGCTGTCATTGAGGTCAAAATAATAACCAACAGCGCTACCACTCCCAAGCCCAATTTGCTAGCAATCGTCGATGGATCAGAGTTATTAGCGTTATATACACCGCTTGAAACAGCAATACTAATCGTTGATATCAGTCCAATAAAGGCAAACCAGATGACACCAAGCAAGGCACCACAAAATGGGGTTAACGTTGCATTCCTTTCCTTAGCAGTAAAGCGAGTAAAATCAGCCCCCGCCGTTACCCATGCTAGGTTAAAGGCAGCTACGTAATCAATTGCAGCCCCAACTGCCATCCTAGAACGAGCCGGCACATGCCAGTTGACAATTTGACTAAAGGATACGGTCTTAAACACCGCGATTGATTCCCAAACAACAAACACCAGCACCAGAATAATTCCCAGTCGTTCAATCATTTGCACCGAGCGTGAACCGCTTGACACACTGATAATATGAAGAATACTCATAATAATGATTCCCACTACCAAGCCAAGATAACCGCCATGTTGTCCCCAAACCGGCCACCCCAGCAAGTCATGAAATAAGAGACTGACCGACTGCGCGGCGATAAATGTATTCACAGCTGTCCAACCAATAAATTGGGTAATATTAACTAGTGATGGCAAATAACTTCCACGTTCCCCAAAAGATGCCCGGCTAAGGCTCATTGTCGATACTCCGGTTTTGTAACCGATGTATCCGACTAGACTTAAGAATACATAAGATAAAGCAGAGGATAGCACCAGTACTTTCATTGCTACCGCAAATCCACAAGCTGCTAACACCCCGCCAACAAACCACGTTCCGTTATTTGCGTTTGCGCCTACCCAAGTAGCGAACATATCCCAAGTATTGGTCTTTCTACTATTCATCGGGATACTAAAAATTGTTGTATTCTTTTGCTCCTTCACGAGAAGATCCTCCTTAACCATAAAAAAAGCCCTAGTCCCTTTAATTGGTCCTAGAGCTTTACAAAAGGCGCATGGATTGATTGTGGTCACTATCCATGCTATTATTTCGTCTTTTGTAGTCTCTCTGGGCTACATTAAAAGAACCGTTGTTAATTTAACAGTGAGTATACGTGTTTTCTTATCCCTTGTCAATCACTTATTTTCATCGTAGGCCGCGTTTAGCCCCACACTAATCGTCAATGCGCGGTCTACTTTTTCCATCGTTGCTGGTGATAAGTGAGCAATCCGATCTTTTAACCGTTGTTTGTCGATCGTGCGAAGTTGTTCTAATAAGATAACTGAATCATGCGTTAATGGTAATGACTTACCCTTGAGTTGAACATGGGTTGGCATCTTTTTCTTTTGCATTTGCGCCGTAATTGCCGCGATGATTACGGTTGGACTATAGTGATTGCCAACATCGTTTTGAAGGATTAATACCGGTCGGACGCCCCCTTGTTCCGAACCAACTACCGGGGATAAATCAGCATAATATATGTCGCCCCGTTTTACTTTTCGCTTTGTCATTACCTTCGCTTCCTTAATCGTTACTTTGTTGATATACGCGGTGTACGCGATTGCTAATGTTAGTCAAAATTTCGTAATTAATTGTTCCGGCCTGTTCTGCCAAATCATTCGCTGTGATTTCTTTTTCCCCAGACTTTCCCATCAACACAACGGGCGTGCCAACTGGATAGTATTTTGGCAGTCTAATCATCATTTGATCCATACATACCCGACCAGCAATCTCACAAAATTGACCATCAACTAATACTTTATATCCGGTCATACAACGCGGATAGCCATCGGCATAACCGATCGGCAGCGTTGCCAACCACTCATCCTGAGCTGCCGTGTAGGTTGCCCCATAGCTGACTGAACGACCGGCTTTTAGCTTTTTAACAAATGCAATTGAAGATACCAATGAACTTACTGGTTGTAGGTCCAATGTTAATTTTAAATCATGTCCCGATGGATTCTGCCCATACATTGAGATTCCCATTCTAATCGTGTTAGCTGTAATGGTCTCTTGATGCCATAAGCCAGTTGCAGAGTTAGCCATGTGGACATATGGAGGAAGGTGATCAATACTTGCCACAAATTTTTGCCAGCACTGAACCTGGTGGTCAAAGTAAGTCGCGTCAGGACTATCTGCCGTTGCAAAATGGGTAAACATCCCTTCAAATTCAAATTCTGGATTATTAAGAAGAGTAACTGCTTGTTTAAACGTTGAAATATCCGTAAAGCCGATCCGCCCCATTCCAGAATCAATGCCAAGGTGAACCTTTAATGGCTTCTGGGGCTTAACTACCTGTGCTAATTGATGGTATTGTTCCAACCAATCTAATGAACCGACAGTTAGCGAAACTCCTGCTTCTGCAGCAATAACCGCATATTCTACTGGGGTAATGCCCAAAACAAGAGTCAACGCTTCGATCCCATTATCACGCAATTCAAGGGCCTCATCTAGAATTGCTACGCACAATCCATTGGCCCCGCCATTTAAGGTCGCATTAGCAACAGGGATTAAACCATTTCCATAGGCATTTGCCTTGACGACCGCTAGGATCCGACTATTTTCCGGCAACGCCTTTTTTTGTTCTTGAATATTATGACGTAAGGCATCTAAGTTAACTATTAATGATGTATCACGCAAACGACCATTAATCATTTTTCATTCTCGCTTTCTAAAATTACTTCAGTCATTACTAGGGATGCAGTATGGCTCACCGATGCATGAGCACTACCATTATACGGCGACTTAGTAATAATCGGGGCACCATATTGATTATCGACAATCTCAACATCTTGAAAACCAAGCTTAGACCCGATCCCTGTTCCGTATGCTTTTGCAAAAGATTCCTTTAATGACCACCGGCCTGCTAAATATTCAGCAGCACGCTGATTACTAAGTTCACTATACTGTTCTTGCTCGGCCGGGGTTAAGACATGTTGAATAAATTGGGCGTGAGCAGCAGCGGCTTTTTTTACCCGCGCTATCTCTGTAATATCAATACCAATTCCTTTTATCATTATCTTTCGTCTCCTTTGTAACTGCTGCCTACCGCTTAATCTTATCTAATCTCGCTTATTCTTGCAATTATTGTTATATAAGTTTATTCACAGGTAAATAATGAAATTTTATAAATAAACTTTATATTTTTCTAGTTACATTTAGCAAAGAAAAAGTTATAATTTTTAAGGCAACAGCATTCTTATTTTAGAACACCTCATTAATTTTTTCTTAAGTTTTTTACAGTAAGCTGAAAGTGGCTCACACTATTAGCCGAGATACACGATTAATGGTATTCTTGATATGTATGCCAATTATAAATTTATAAAGATGAGAGAAGGAGAAATATGACTCAGATTATTCAACGCCATCCTGCATTACGATTCATCTTAAAAACATTATTTTACTTTGTAGTGCTCTTATTATTAATATACCTTTATGGTTATTATGGAGCAGGCCAAGAGCCATTTATCTACAACGAATTCTAATGCGGAGGAAATAGATAATATATGAGTAAAAATATTATTACTGTCTTTGACCAAGTCGCCAAGGACAACTCAACACGGATCGCATATGACGAAATGGGTAAAACCACTAGTTATGCAGATTTGCATTCGGCAGTTGATACACTAGCAGCGTGGCTTAATGATCAATCTCTTCCTGATCGTAGTCCCATTCTAGTATATGGTGACCACCAAGTTGAGATGATTGTTAGTTTCTTAGCTGCATTAAAATCAGGTCACACTTATATTCCGGTTTCAAATGATTCTGCTATCCCACGAATGCAATCAATTTTGGATACTGCTGAACCCGCAATGATTATTGCAGTTAATGATTTTCCGGCTGATGAATTGCACTTCGACGCCCCAATCGTCGATAACCAAAAACTCGCAAGTATTCTAGCAGCTCCACGATCATTTACTACTACTTCAATGATTGATGGTGATGAATTAGCTTACATTCTTTTTACTTCCGGTACCACTGGGTCACCAAAAGGGGTCGAAGTTAGTCATGACAATTTTATGACCTTTGTTGATTGGATGCTTAGCGACCAATTCGCGCTTAAACGTCATGCAAATTTCTTAGGTCAACCACCATATTCATTTGACCTATCAAATATGTACTGGCTACCAGCCCTTCTTAGCGGCGGGACAATCAAAGCTCTCCCTCACGAGGTTGTCGAGAACTTTGGACAGATGTTTACCGCACTTCCTAGTTTAGACCTCGAAGTGTTTGTCGGTACCCCATCTTTTGCTGACATGCTAATGCTTAGTCCTGCATTTAACCAGCAAAAAATGGCTAACCTAAAGACATTCTTGTTCTGTGGGGAAGAATTAACAGTCAAAACAGCTAAGGCGCTTCACCAACGATTCCCCGATGCCAAAATCTTTAATACTTACGGTCCAACAGAAGCAACGGTTGCCGTTTCTGGAGTCGAAATCACTCCCGAGACCATAGAAAATAATGACCGGTTACCAGTCGGCTACGCAAAACCAGGCGTTAAATTATCGATCTGGGATGGGGATCATGAAATTACTACCCCTGGTCAACAAGGGGAGATCATCATTAGTGGTAACAGCGTTGCTCGTGGTTACATGAACAACCCTGAAAAGACAGCCAAATCATTCTTTAAGATTAACGGTACCCCGGCTTATCGGACTGGGGATGCCGGCGTGCTTGATAGTGATGGTCTTCTCCACCACAAAGGGCGGATGGACTTTCAAATTAAGATTCACGGTTTCCGTGTTGAATTAGATGAGGTTCGGGCAAGTTTAGAAAAGAGTCCTCTTATTAAGCAAGCCGTAGCAGTTCCTAAATATAACAAGGATGGTAAAGTTACCCACCTAATCGCTTATGTTATTCCACAAGAAGCAAGTGATGATGACGCAAACTTAACCAAACGAATCCGTGAAAGCTTAAATGGATTAATTATGCCTTACATGATGCCGACTCAATTTATTTACCGCGATTCATTCCCAATGTCTGCAAATGGCAAGATTGCAGTTAAGCAAATGATTGCTGAGGCTAATAAGTAAATGATTGATTGGATTTCAAATCTTCCAAATTATAGTGCTTATGGTACCCCGGTATACTTTTTCTATTTACTTCTTGCTATTTTACCGTTGGGGATTGGCCTTTACTTTGGGAAGAGATTTAGCTGGTATGAGGCATTAATTAGTTTCATTTTTATCTTTTTAATGTTCGATGGATCAAGCTGGCAACAAGGTATTTCATTGATCGGGTATGTTATTTACCAAACAATTTTAGTGATGGTATATCACCACTACCGCCAAAAGAAAAATTCAAGCGGCGTGTTTTACCTTACCGCTGCCCTCTCAATCCTACCGATCGTTATTGTAAAATTATCACCTGCAATGGTTGGTCATAACTCATTACTAGGTTTTCTCGGTATAAGTTACTTAACCTTCCGGGCAGTCGGAACCGTAATCGAAACACGTGATGGGATGATTAAAGAGATTTCGCCATGGAAATTTATCCGTTTTATTCTCTTCATGCCAACCATCACTTCTGGACCAATTGACCGTTACCGACGCTTTGAAAAAGATTATAAAAAAGTACCAACAAGAGAAGAATATCTTAATCTTGTTAATACTGGTATTTTCTATCTTTTCCTTGGTTTCTTGTATAAATTCGTCATTGGTTACTTCTTTGGACAACGCTTCTACCCATTCTTTGAACGCGCTGCATTAACCGATCCTTCATTCCCTTCATGGAACCTGATTGGTGTAATGTATACGTATGGTTTCTACTTATTCTTTGATTTTGCTGGTTACTCACTATTTGCAGTAGCAATTAGTTACTTCATGGGTGTTCGGACCCCGATGAACTTTAAGCAGCCATTCAAATCCAAGAATATTAAAGAGTTCTGGAACCGTTGGCACATTAGCCTTTCATTCTGGTTCCGTGATTACATTTTCATGCGCTTTGTCTTCTTAGCAACAAAGAAGCGCTGGTTCAAAAATCGTAATGCCTTGTCATCAACAGCATATATGCTTAATATGTTATTAATGGGTTTTTGGCATGGAATTACTTGGTACTATATCTTGTACGGTTTCTTACATGGCCTTGCCCTTGTTGTTAATGATTGGTGGCTTCGCTTCAAACGTAAGAAACTTAAGCAGTTACCACATAATAAATTCACCACTGGAGTTGCAATCTTTGTTACCTTTAACTTTGTAATGTTTACATTCTTAATCTTTAGTAGTTTCTTAGATACTTACTTGTTTAAATAAATTTTAGGAGGATTCTAATTATGCAAGAACAAATTATCAATATTTTAGCTGATGCAACTGGTCGCGACACTGCGGATTTCAATGACCCAAGTCAAAACCTTTTTGAGAGCGGTCTTCTAGATTCAATGGCAACTGTTAGCCTTCTGCTAGGCTTACAGGACGCCTTTGATGTTCAAGTACCGGTTTCAGAATTTGACCGTAGCCAATGGGACACTATCGAAAAAATTGAAGAACGGGTAAAGGAGCTCCAAAATGCATAATGGCAAAAAGCTGTGGTCAATCTTCGGCCCGCTGATTGTCGCTTGTCTATTAGTAGTTCTTTTGTTTTCACTGCCGATTAGTAAAAAGCACTCAGCGGCGATTGAACATAAAGCTGCAGTATCGCTAAGTCCGGTTGTTTTTAAGAACCAATCGATTAAACAACAGGCACTTAGTGATAAGCATACTCACTACGTTCCCTTTTTCGGTTCTAGTGAATTACGGCGGATGGATCGTTTCCATCCTTCGGTAATGGCTGCCCGTTATCATAACTACACCCCGTTCCTCTTCGGTTCACGGGGAACACAATCTCTTCCACAGTTCTTTAATATCAACTCAATGGAAACACAGATGACCAATAATAAGGCAGTCTATATCATTTCACCACAGTGGTTTACGAAGCAAGGTGTCCAACCTCCTGCTTTTAAATACTATAATGGTGAACTCGCAAACCTTAATTGGCTAAAAAATGCTAATCCGCATTCACCATATGATCGTTATGTAGCAAAAAGATTAGTAACGATGCTTGGTAATGATGGAACAGTATCATCATATGCGCGCAAAATTGCTGAAGGCAAGTCATTGAGCAGTTTGGATATGGGCATCATCCATTTCCGCTTAAACCTGCTTGTTCATGAAGATATCATCTTCTCTGGCTTCCAACTAAACAATAATTATGGGAAGCATATCCTGCCAAACGTAAAGAAGCTGCCAAAGCATTATAACTATGATCGCTTATATGATGATGCGATGAGCGAAGCGGCACGTGAAACTGATAATAACCGTTTTGGCATTCAAAACAACTTTTACACAAAGCGGGTTAAACATAATTTAGCTAAAACTAAGGGCTCACAGAGGAACTTTGATTATACTAAATCACCTGAATATGATGACTTAGAAGTAGTTCTTAACCAATTTAAGAATACTAATTCCAATGTTCTCTTTATCATTCCGCCAGTTAATGCTAAATGGGAAGCATATACTGGAATGGATATGGATATGTACTACCGTTCTGTTGAAAAAATCAAATTTCAGCTACGACAACAAGGTTTTAATCATATCCTTGATCTTTCCCATGACGGTAATAAGCCTGGCTTTATGGAAGATACTATCCACATCGGTTGGGCTGGTTGGGTTAAAGTTGATAAAGCAGCAAATGATTTTATCGCTAATAAACAACCACAACCACATTACCAAATCAATAGTAAGTTCTTGTCACCGGAATGGGCAAACTTAAACCCAACGACAACTAATTTACACAGATTTGAAAATCAACTTCATTAAAAAATATGGATCAGTGTGATATAACACATTGATCCATATTTTTTATATTCATGGAATTTTTAGTTAATTAACATCTATTTATAAAATTGCTAAGTCTAATTGATTTACAACATCACTTAATAAGCTCATTCCAGCAACGCTATTACCATGCTGGTCTAATGCCGGACTGAAGACACCAATTCCACATTTATGCGGGGCACAAGCCAATAAGCCACCGCCAGTTCCACTTTTTATTGGTAGTCCAATTTTAATTGTGTATTCCTTTGACTCTTCAAATGAGCCAACGGTCGTCATCAAGGTCTTCACTAGTTCATTATCTTCATGACTGATAAGCCGAACATTATCCCACGGCTTAATTCCGTCATTTGCAAGAACTGCTCCTAAATTAGCTAAGCTTTGTGTCGTCACCATCAACGAGCTTTGCATAAAGTAAGTTACTAAAGTCTGATCAACTGTCTGTAGAACGCCCTTATCTTTTAGATAATACGCTAAAGAATGAATATCTTTATCATTCATAATCGCTGACCTAAAAAGACGCTCATTTAAGCTGATACAAGGATCATTACAAATCTCCCGACAAAAACCTAATAAGGCGTTAAAACTATTTTGCCCCATTAACCGGTCAATCATTGCTGTCGTTAATAAGGCAGAAGAATTATTAAGATAGTTAACCTGTTCTTGTACATTTAATTGACTATCTAGCAAGGCTGAACTCAAACTAAAATTTGCTGATCCGTCGTCTAATTCCGCAAGAACCTTATCTCGTCCCAATCTTTTAATAGCTAGAATTAACGCAACCACTTTTGCAATACTTTCAATCGCAAACCGCGTCCCAGCCATTCCAGCAGTCCCAATCTGATCTTCTTCTGTATCGTAAACAGTTATTCCCAACTGCTGTGGATCGACAACTGCCAATGCTGGGATATAGTTTGCCACTTTCCCACGAGTAGTTTCAACAAAGTTCTTGTCTATTAATTGCTCTAATTTCTGCATTGGAAAAACCTCTTTTTCAGTTTAGGGGCCTATTTACGTTTCCTAACTTATAAAATTTAGGAATAAAATTCAGTAAGCCTCACATCTCCTTTTCTTTAATTAGCTGATGAATTTAATAGCTGTTCCTTGTATGAGCTCATCTTCTCAGATATTAATCATCATGGTAATCGTACCAGATATTTTATTACTAAATCAAATAAAAAGCATAAATATTTTTATATAAATAAAACAAAAATATCCTTCTTTCGTCCGCTTACATTTATCGGACAAAAGAAGGATATTAATTCTTATTGACAGATTATTGAACTTAATACCTAGCTAGCAATTAATCACGTTTCTTGCTAAGACCTGAAAGTCCAAATAATCCTAATAGACTTGCAACTGCTAATCCAGCAACGCTTAAGTCACGGTTAGTTTCATTACCAGTTTGTGGTAGTTTATCCTGACCAGTTGCATTGTTATCAGTAGCATGTTCATTTGTTTGACTAGCCGGTGCTGTTAAGCCACCCTTTACACCACGACGGTTACTTTCTTGGGTAGCAGGTTGGCGTAAAGTGCTGTCATCTTGTTTAGTCTTGTTATCACCTGTTGGCGTTTCAGTAACAGGTTGTTGACTCGACTTGCTGTTATCTTCTGTAGCAGAATTTGATACTTTAATATTCTCAATTGCAGCAATTCCCGCAGCCTCTGCGTTACTAATTTCCGCAGCTGTCGTTGCCTTACTAATAACAGCACGCGCATTATCAGCAGCTTGGTCAGCTTCATTGATTAAGGCCGCCTTATCAGAAGAACTAAGGTCAGACTTGTTAATCTCATCCTTCTTAGCCTTTAAAGCCTTATCAATATTTTGATCAGCTTGGTTGCGAGTTTCATCAACTGTTGGTACTTGAATACCCAAAATAGCTTGCACACCATTCTTAGCAGCTTGGGTAGCAGCAGCATTGGTTAATGCTGCATCGATATTCTGATTGGCTGTAGCAGCTTCTGATTGAGCTTGATCAATTAAGGCCTGCTTTTCAGTAGTATTTAGGTTTTGGGCAGCGTTAATTTCCGCAGTCTTAGCTGTCAACGCATCTGCAATTGCTTGCTTAGCATCGCTCTTGGCCGCGTCAAGACTTGGAATATTAAGATTTAGGATTTCGTTAACCCCTGCTGTTTCAGCAGCCTTAACCGCCTCATCAGTTGTTGCGCTGTTGATATTAGCAATAGCTTTCTTCGCAATGCTATCAACTTGGTGCTTCAATTCTGTCTTTTGGGTAGCTGTTAAGTTCTTAGCAGCGTCAATCTGAGTATTCTTAGCATCACGGACCTGTTCAACTGCAACAATTGAAGTACTCTTGGCATCAGATAATGTTGGTACCAATACATCAAGAATTGCTTGTACACCGTTATCCCGTGCCGTATTGATTTCCGCATTAGTTTGAGCGCACTTTACGTTGTCAACGGCAGTCGTGTATGCTGCCTGTGCCTGTTGCTTGAGTGCTTGCTTAGCATCAGCAGAAAGATTATTAGCATTATTAATCTCATTAACTTTATTAGCTAAAGCCTGGTCAAGCGCAGTAATTGCATCCTGCTGTTCATCTTCACGACCTGGAACTTTGATGTTAAGAATTGCCTTTACGCCGGCAGTCTCAGCGTCCTTAACCGCGTCATTAGTTGTTGCCTTCGCAATATTATCCTTAGCGGTATTAGCAATACTTGTAGCTTCCTTGATTAACGCATCTTTTTCTGCCGTTGAAAGATTATTAGCATTATTAATTTCTGCAACCTTTTCATTCAATGCATCATCGATAACCTTGGTCGAGGTCTTCTTAGCATCGTCAAGGTTAGGAACGACAACATTTTCAATTGCTTGCACACCATTGTTTTCTGCCGTTTGAACATCACTATTAGTTGTAGCGTTATCAATATTCTTCTTGGCAGTATCCGCGGCATCAGTTACCTGCTTAATCAAGTCTTCCTTTTGACGATCGGAAAGGTTATTGGCATTATTGATTTCATTCTTCTTTTCGTTGAGAACGTCATCAATCAGATTCTTTGCTTGGTCCTTAGCATTATCAAGGCTTGGCACCGTTACATTTGCAATCGCGTTAATTCCAGCGGTTGTAGCTGTTGCGACCCCTTCATCAGACGTTGCTTGGCTAATGTTATCCTTAGCGATATTAGCTAAGTTGGTTGCTTGATCAATCAAGTCCGCCTTTTCTGCTGATGTAATGTTTGAAGCATTATTGATTTCATTGATCTTGTTAGACAAGGCCTCATTAATCGTCTTAATTGCTCCATCCTTTACCGCAGAAGTTGCCGGAACGTGAATATTATTAATCTGCTTAATACCAGCTTCCTTGGCGGTTTCAACCGTAACTACTGTATTAGCTTGGTCAATATTATTCTTAGCTGTTTGTGCGGCTTGGTTAGCTTGATTAGTTAAGGCGGCCTTCTCTTCAGTAGTTAAAGCAGAATTATTAATTTCAGCAGTCTTAGTTGCAAGCGCCGAATCAATAGCTGCCTTGGCGGTTACCTTGTTGATTGCCAGTAAGCCGGCATCAGCGGCATCCTGAACACCCTTGTCGTCAGTTGCTTTAGCGATTGCGTCCTTCGCCTTCTTAGCATCTTGGTCAATTTGGTCTTTAGCAGCTTGCTTTTGATCGTTAGTTAAGTCTGGCGTGTTGTCGATAGCTTTCTTCGCATCAGCGGCAGCCTTATCGATGTTAGTGGCGGCGTCAGTCTTAACTTGAGACTTAGTTGGAATTTCAACGCCATTAATGCTATCGATACCTTTATTCTTAGCTGTTTCTACCGCTTGATCGGTAGTTGCAGCATCAATTGCCTCTTTAGCGTCTTGGGCTTTTTGATCTACTTCATCGTTTAAAGCAGCCTTTTCTTCGTCAGTTAATGATGACTTAGCAATTTCTGCCTTCTTACCAGCTACTGCATTATCAATCGCGGCATTAGCAACGTCCTTGTCAATAGCTAATCTACCCTCATCGACCGCCTTCTTGACATCATCATTGGTCTTAGCATTGTTGATGACTTCTTGGGCTTGCTGAGCATCAGAATCAATTTGATCCTTAGCTGCTTGTTTTTCTTCAGCAGTCAAGTTGTTGTCTTGGTCAATTGCTTTCTTAGCTTCATCAACTTCCTTGTTAAGGTCAGCTGTTGCTTGATCTTTAGCGGTCGATTTAGTTGGTACTTCAATACCATCAATAGCCTTAACACCATTGTCTGCTGCTTCGGTTACTGCGGCGTTTGTAGTTGCACTATCAATAGCGCTATTGGCAGCATTTTGGGTATCACTGACTTTCTTCTTCAATGCAGCTTTTTCTTCATCGGTTAAGTTTGAAGAATCAATTGCATTGTTCTTAGCTGCTGCAGCATCTGCTACGGCTTTCTTTGCTGCTTCTTTCACTGCTGATACAGTCGGCACTTCAGTATTTTCGATATTCTTAATGCCACTTTCTTGAGCGCTGGTTACAGCTTCTGGAGTAGTTGCAGCATCAATTGCCTCTTTAGCGTCTTGAGCTTTTTGATCTACTTCATTGTTTAAAGCAGTCTTTTCTTCGTCAGTTAATGATGATTTTGCAATTTCGTCCTTCTTACCAGCTACTGCATTATCAATCGCGGCATTAGCAACGTCCTTGTCAATGGCGAGCGTGCCGTCGTTAGCAGCCTTAGTTACATCAGCAACATTCTTAGCCTTTTCAATTGCATCTTCTGCATTCTTAGCATCTTGGTCAATTTGATCTTTAGCTACTTGTTTTTCTTCAGCAGTTAAGTTGCTGTCTTGATCAACGGCTTCTTTAGCCTTGTTAGCTGCGTCAGTAAGATCAGTCTTGGCCTTTTCTTTATCAGCTGACTTAGCTGGAACTTCAATGCTATTAATTGCCTTGATACCATTGTCTTTAGCTTCAGTTACAGCTTGATCAGTAACTGCCTTAGTTACATTTTCTACGGCGTTGCTGTAAGTAGATTGAACCTTGTCTTTCAAAGCGTTCTTTTCATCAGTGGTTAAATCACTAGCATCGTCAATTGCGGCAATCTTAGCAGCCCGAGCAGCATCTAATTCCTTGATAGCTGCTTGTTGCTTGTCCGCAAGACTAGGGATAGTGACCTTATTAATGTTGTTCAAACCTGCAGTTTCGGCATTCTTTACAGCGTCATTAGTTTGCGCTGACTTGATTGCGTCAGTTGCAGCATCTGCAGCCTTATTTATTTGGTCAATCAAATCTTGTTTTTCTTGATCAGTTAAGTGAGTAGCGTTATTAATGTCGTCGATCTTAGCGTTCTTAGCACTTTCGATTGCATCACGGGCATCTTTTTGTGCACCACTTAAAGTTGGGATGAACAAGTCAGTGATTTGCTTGATGGCATCATCACGAGTTGCAGCAACTGCATCGTTAGTAGTTGTAGTTGGCTTATTGATTTCCGCAATAGCATCGTTGGCAATCTTATCTACTTGATCAGTTAATGCTTTTTGCTCGTCAGCACTTAAGTTGTCAGCTTTAGCAATTTGAGCATTCTTAGCTGCTTGAACTTGCTTAATGGCATTAATTGCGTCTTTCTTAGCTTGGTCTAAGCTTGGAACGTTAACGTTAGCAATTGCTTCGGTACCCTTATTTTGAGCTTCATTAACTGCATCGTTGGTTTGAGCTTTACTGATATTTTCTTTTGCAGTATTAGCAGCTTGAGTAGCTTCATCAACTAATTTTTGCTTTTCAGTCTCGCTTAAGTTGTTGGCTGCGTCAATTTCATTCTTCTTAGCAGTTAATGCATTATCAATTGCAGTGTTGGCAGCCTTCTTAGCATCATCTAATGAAGTAAAGGTGATACCTTTGATGTTTTGGATACCCTCATCGGCAGCATCTTTAGCTTGATCATTAGTTGTTGCCTTGTCGACGTTGGTCTTTGCAGTGTTAGCAGCATCAGTAGCTTTATCAATCAAGTTTTGCTTTTCAGTAGGATTCAAGTTTGAAGCCTTGTTAATTTCAGCTACTTTAGCCTTCAAAGTATCGTCAATTGCTTGTTTAGCATTCTTCTTAGCATCATCAAGACTTGGAATATTGACGTTTTCGATGTTTTGAACACCAGTATTTGCGGCTTCTTTAGCTTCATCATTAGTCTTAGCGCCATTAATGTTGTTAATTGCGTCAGTAGCGGCATTAGTTGCTTCATTGACTAACTTTTGCTTTTCATCATCAGAAAGGTTAGATGCATTGTTAATCTCGTCTTTCTTAGCATCTAAAGCCTTGTTAACAAGATCAATATTTTGCTTCTTAACATCAGATAAGTTTGGAACAGTTACATCAGCGATTGCCTTTTCACCGTTAGTTTGAGCAGTCTCTGCAGCTGCGTTGGTGGTTGCGTTGTTGATGTTGTCGTCAGCAGTCTTTGCGGCATCTTGTGCTTGCTTGATTAAATCAGCTTTTTCTTGAGCATTGATGTTCTGGGAATCATTGATTTCCTTAGTCTTGTTGTCAAGAGCAGTCTTAATTGCATTAAGTGCATCTTCTTTAACTTTAGAAGTAGTTGGGATGTTAGTGCCATTAATTTCATTTACACCATTGGTTTGAGCAGTAGTTACTTCTTCTGGAGTAGTAGCATTAGCAATGTTTTGCTTGGCGTTGTTAGCTTCAGAGTTGATTAAATCAGTATAAGTCTTTTGCTCATCAGTAGTTAATGGAGCCTTAATTTCCTTGAGCTTGCCAGCTGCTGCGTTATCGATTGCGGCATTGGCAACGTTCTTGTCGATTGCAAGCTTACCGTTGTCAACTGCATTAGTTACATCTGCGTTAGTCTTAGCGTTATTGATTGCGTCTTGAGCAGTCTTAGCATTGGCATCAATTTGATCCTTAGCTGCTTGTTTTTGCTCATCAGTTAAGTTGGTATCTTGATCGATGGCGTTCTTAGCTTCAGTAACCGCATTGTTGAGATCAGTTTCTGCTTTGGTCTTAACTGGTGATTTTTCTGGCACAGTGATGCCATCAATCTTCTTAACGCCGTCTTGACCTGCCTCAGTTGCGGCATCATTAGTTGTTGCTTTAGAAATAGCTTCCTTAGCTGCTTCAGCGTCATCATTTGCTTCTTTAGTTAAAGCAGCTTTTTCGTCAGTTGTTAAGTCAGTTGCTTTGTTTATTTCATCTAACTTATTAGTTAATTCATCATCAACTGCTTTATTTGCAGCATTTTTAGCATCTTCTAAGCTAGTTGGAACGACTTTTTCAATTGCATCAACACCGTCTTGACCGGCGTTAACTGCTTCATCATTAGTCGTTGCAGCGTTGATCTTATCCTTAGCAGCGTTAGCGGCATCAGTAGCTTGCTTTACCAAGTCTTCCTTTTCTGCACTACTCAAGTTGTTAGAGTTGTTGATAAGCTCAGTTTGCTTAGTAAGCGCATCGTTTACGGCCTTAGTAGCTTCGTTTTTGGCATCTTCTAAGCTTGGAACTTTAACATTATCAATATTGGTAGTTCCTTCATCTTGAGCCTTCTTGATTGCATCTGCGGTAGTTGCTTGATCAATTGCCTTGTTGGCAGTATCTGCGGCATCTTCAGCTGCTTTGGTCAACTTATCTTTTTCAGCTTGATTAATGTTAGTTGCGTTGTTAATTTCTGCCTTCTTGTCGTCAAGCGCCTTTTGAACAGCGTCTTTAGCGGCATTTTGGCTGTCAGTTACTGATGGAACTGTGACTTTGTTAATTGCGTCAACACCGTCTTGGCCTGCTTGGGTTGCAATATCATTAGTTTTAGCAGCGTCAATAGCAGTATTGGCATCAGTAGCTGCTTGATTTGCGTCAGCAGTCAATTTGTCTTTAGTTGCTTGATCAATGTTTTGAGAGTTATTAATTTCAGTTAACTTCTTAGTTAATGCTTCTTGAACTGCTGCTTTTGCATCAGCTTTCGCCTTATCCAAACTAGTTGGAACGACTTTTTCAATTGTATCAACACCGTCTTGACCGGCCTTAGCTGCTTCATTATTAGTCGTTGCAGCGTTGATCTTATCCTTAGCAGCGTTAGCGGCATCAGTAGCTTGCTTTACCAAGTCTTGCTTTTCTTTATCACTTAAGTTAGAGGCTTTGTTAATAAGATCAGTTTGCTTAGTAAGCGCATCGTCTACAGCCTTAGTAGCTTCGTTTTTAGCATCTTCTAAGCTTGGAACTTTAACATTATTAATGTTGGTAGTTCCTTCATCTTGAGCCTTCTTAATTTCATCTGCGGTGGTTGCTTGGTCAATTGCCTTGTTGGCAGTGTCTGCGGCATTTTCAGCTGCTTTGGTCAACTTATCTTTTTCAGCTTGATCAATGTTAGTTGCGTTGTTAATTTCTGTCTTTTTAGCGTCAAGCGCCTTTTGAACAGCGTCTTTTGCGGCAGTTTGACTATCAGTTACTGATGGAACTGTGACTTTGTTAATTGCGGCAACACCATCTTGGCCCGCTTTAGTTGCAATATCATTAGTAGTTGCATTGTCAATAGCAGTGTTAGCATCAGTAGCTGCTTGATTTGCATCAGCAGTTAATTTATCTTTTGTAGTTTGATTAATATTTTGAGCGTTATTAATTTCAGTTAACTTCTTGGTTAATGCTTCTTGAACTGCTGCTTTCGCGTCAGTCTTGGCACTATCAAGACTTGGAATTGTAACATTATTAATGTTTTCAATACCGGTAGTTTTGGCAGTATTGATTGCATCTGCGGTAGTCGCTTGATCAATTGCAGTATTGGCATTAGTTGCAGCTGTTTCTGCGTCACTAATTAATTTACCTTTTTCAGTTTGATCAATGTTTGTAGCTGCAGTAATTGCTGCTTTCTTTGCATCAAGAGCATTTTGAATAGCATTTTTGGCATCTGTAACATTACTATCACCATTCAAAGCCTTCTTAGCATTAGTAATTGCAGTAATTTGGTTTTGAACTTGCTCAGTGGTTGCACTAGTGTCTGCCAACAAGTTGCTACCAGCTGTAATTGCATCAGTATATGCAGTCTGCTTATCAGTATCAGCAGCTGTATAATTCTTGCTGCCTTCTACTGTTGGAGCTTCATTAATCAAATCTTGCAATTGTTGCTTGTAACTGTTGAGCATCCATTCAGAAACAGTCTTAGTATCAGTATCACTAGTTACGAAGTCCTTGTCAGCGTGTACTGAAACAGTATCAGTATCCTTCAATTGACCTAAGTTAACTGAGAATTTACCATCTGCACTAGTTTGAACAGTGTATGGTACTTCGGTAGCAGTTGGCTCAGTTTCAGTATTAGTAATGGAGTAAATAGTTTGACTGCCACTACCAGTAACCTTAACCGGGGTTTCACTACCATTAATATTGATGTAAACGTAAGCACCGTCACCATCAGCAGTGTTAGCATTACCAGCCATGATGTAGTCACCATTTGCATCTTTATTGAAGGTAATATTAGTTAATTCAACTTCTTTACCTGCTGCTATCAAGTTAATCTTATTCTTAGCAGCATCCCCAGCAGCCTTAGTATCAATTACAGTTTGTCTATCAGCACTAGTTACCTTAGTAACTGTAGGTGTACCGTCCGCGGCATAGGTTACGTCGATTTCACCAATTGGCTGACCATTTTCAGAGGTCTTAACACCCTTGAAGCTAACCTTACCATTCTTGATGGCAGTAGCTCCTTCTGGCATGTCAATACTAAATAATTCTGGTTGAGTTGAAGTAAATGTACTACCAGATCCCAAACTTACAGCAGTAGCTTTGGTTCCATCACCCGTTACATCAAAAGTTCCATGGTGGTTGATGCTAATAGTTGAAGTGCCTGCAGAAACGACTAATCCACCACCATAATCAGCTAGATTCTTAGCATTAACATTAAATTGACCACCATTAACATTGATCTTTGAATTGCCACCGATGTAAATTGGTGCATCAATATCTTTGTTATAAGGAACACCATCTGAATTTACCGTCAAAGTACCTTGGTTTTCAATAGTAGCTCCTTGAGTTAGATAAAGTGCTCCTGAAAACCATTTATCCGTTGATAATTTGCTTAAATTAATTGTTAAATCGGCACTTTTATCAAGATTAATATTCGTTGTACCTTGTGATGCAATACCTCTACCAACACCATCTACATTCATGAAGTTTGGCTCTGGTGTAGTCTGAGTATGTGGTTCTAAAGTAACTTGTGCACCGTTAGTTCCATTATCAGATTTAACGTTAATTGAGGTAGTACCACCATCAATTTCAATTACATTACTACCGTAGGTCTTTAAATTGACCTTGCTACCGGCTTCAAAGTTAATTGTATTATTTCCACTTCTAAATTGAATAACCTGTTGATTACCGCTACCTTGGGTAGTTTGATTGTTATGATTTACAGGACTAGTATATCCGTTAACAGATTCGGCATTAACAGTTCCCTTAAAGTTTACAGTTACACTTGGAACGGAAGTATCAGTATAAAGTAATTGGGAACCATGATAATCCATATTATCGAAAGTATAGGAATTTGCATTCTCAAATGGAGACCAGTATGAACGACCATAAACATCTACATTATTGAAAGTAACCCCATTCTGACCACTCATATTAAATGAGTAACCATTAAAGTCAACGACATATTTATTATCATCTGAAGACTTAATTACAATATCACGTTTATTAGTAATAGATTCCACGTGAGTCTGGCTAGTACTCTTCTTTCCTAGATCAATATCCTTGCTGATATTAATGGTAGTATACTTACCATTTTGAATCGCATCAATCAGTCCTTGAGCATCAGTAACTGTAATTGCAGTAGGATTTTCTTCAGCTTGCACACTTGTTTTATCAATACTTTGGTTTTTCGTTGGTGTTTCTTTAACTTGCGGATCGCGATTGATAACATCCCCATTACCAGCTACAGGGTTTTCTTGCGTTATCTTCGCTTCGACTAAGTCCTTACCAGCATTGGCAGCATTAGCGTCTGCCACCCCCCCTTGGGTTCCTGCTGACGATGAAGTACCAGCTACATTATTATTGGTAACTTCTTGGTCATTCTCAGTACTAGAATTATCCAAAGTAACTTGTGACTGAGTAGCTGGCGATTGTTCATTAGTCACTTTAGCAGTATCCCCAGTCTGTCCGCCATTATCAGTCGTATCCGCGTGGGCAACCATTTGTCCCCCGCCGTATATACTAAACGTAACCCCTAACAGAACTGAAGCTACACCTACATTTAACTTCCGCAATGCAAAACGTTGCTTCTCATTTTTGCGGTTTTTCTCCGCAATTAGCTTACGGTTATTTTTTGATACCATAAATATATTCCCCCGACTTATATATATTTAAACGACAAGTTGCTTCTCATCTAATACTATTTAACTTCCCTACTCTTAGTTAATCATTGTATTAATCAATAAACTAAAAACACTTTAGATAGCATCAAATAAAAAACAACTTTGCAACTTACATTGTACGTCTTAAACCAAACACTTCTTGATAACAAAAAATGCTTAATTTCTCTTATAGACAATTACATGATAAGTATAACGCACTACTCATCAAAGTAGCAATTCATTAATTGTTTAATAGCATAAGAAAAAAGCCTAGGAAAATTGCTTTTCGCTAGGCTTTATTTCTTATTAATCATCTTGACGGTGACGAATGTTAAATGCATGACGGCTTGAATGACTCTTGCCATGATTATCATTGCGGTGCCCACCGTGGTGACGACGATAGTTTTTCCGTCGATAATGGTTTCCACCATGGTAATTGTTGCGGTTACCATTCCGGTTATTATTTCGTTTATTACGCCGTGGCAATGGTCGTTCTGGCGTAATCTTAACTGGTACTTCACTCGCCGCTTCCTTAGTCATATTATTTAATAAGGCAGCAACTAAGTCAGTTGCATTATGGGTTTCTAATAACTTTTCGGCTGCTTCTTGGTAACGATCCGTCGAGTCTTGAGCAATCAATTCGTCGATGTCATTGAAAGCTGAAGCAACTTGACCCTTAAATGCTTCCTCAGCCGTTGGCGGCTTGAGTGGCAACATCCGCACACGGGTCAATTTTTCAATCTCATGAAGGTAGTCCATCTCATTAGGAGTTACAAAAGTCAAGGAAACACCGTGATGACCGGCACGTCCTGTCCGTCCAATCCGGTGAACGTAGCTATCAGGATCCGATGGAATATCATAGTTGTAAACGTGGGTCACCCCAGAAATATCAAGACCCCGAGCAGCAACATCGGTAGCAACTAAAATATCAATTTCATTATTCTTAAACTGCCACATGATCTTGGAACGCTTATCTTGGGTAAGGTCACCATGAATACCCGCTGCATTATACCCTCGGGCAATCAAGCCCTTTGACAATTCATCAACACGGCGCTTAGTCCGCCCGAAAACGATTGTTAAGTCAGGGTCCTGCACATCAATTAACCGGGTCATGATATCGAACTTT
Source organism: Lactobacillus sp. 0.1XD8-4 (assembly GCF_009663775.1). Taxonomy (GTDB): domain Bacteria; phylum Bacillota; class Bacilli; order Lactobacillales; family Lactobacillaceae; genus Limosilactobacillus; species Limosilactobacillus walteri. The sequence goes on along the minus strand of NZ_RDBR01000002.1, from coordinate 22,283 downwards.
TCGTAGTCACGCGCCCGAACATAATACTGGTCAACCAGATCAGTGGTAAGTTCCTTGGCCTTAATCCGTACTGTTGCCGGATCAGACATAAATTGAACCCCAATCCGCTTGATCTCTGGTGGCATTGTTGCAGAGAACAGCAGGGTTTGTCGATCATCGGGGGTCTCTTTGATAATTGATTCAATATCTTCGAGGAATCCCATATTAAGCATCTCATCAGCTTCATCGAGTACAAGGGTTTTAATGTGGTCAAGCTTAACAGTATGGCGGTTAATGTGATCGCGTAACCGCCCTGGAGTCCCGACAAGGATTTGTGGGTGTTGCTTCAAGCTCTTAATCTGGCGGCGAATATCTGCTCCCCCATAAACAACTTGAACGCGAACGTGCTTATCCTTTCCTAATCGATAAAGCTCTTCTTGGGTTTGTATTGCTAATTCCCGAGTCGGCGAGATAATAATTGCCTGAATATTGGGATTATCAGTATCTACTTTTTCGATGATTGGCAATCCAAAAGCAGCCGTTTTCCCAGTTCCTGTCTGCGCTTGGCCGATCACGTCCTTACCATCGAGAACCATTGGAATAGTTTGCTCTTGAATCGGCGTTGCTTCTTCATATCCGCTCCGCTTAATTGCTTTTAATAGGCTTTCTGAAAGGCCTAATTCACTAAACTTCAAAAATCTTCCTCCTAAAAATGACCAGCCGATTCTGGATATAAGCATCAGCAATCGACTGGCAACATATATTATCTATTCTGCTTTTAATGCCGCTAGGACTTCTTCCAGATGAATACCATGACTTGCCTTTAATAAGACAAGATCATCCCCAGTCAAAGTCGCTGTAAGATCGGCAATTAATTGTTTTAAGTCACTACTTGCATAATGATGGATATCATCTGCAGGGTAACCATCTTGGATCAACTTATCTTTAAGATTTTTCATTTGTTCACCAACAAGGTAAACACTATTAATCTTTTGCGGGTCGATCTCTTCTGCTAAGCTGGCGTGTAGCCGTGGAGCTGCATCCCCTAATTCAAGCATATCGCCAAGGACGACAATGCGCCGCCCATTTGCCGGCATTGCCGCAATTGTTTTAAGAACTTGTTTAGCAGCTGTAGGGTTTGAATTGTAGACATCACTAAGAATCTGCTCACCATTCTTGCCATCAACCCATTCCGCCCGATTCTCAGTTAATTCAACATTAGCAAGGGCCTCTTTCATATGGGCTGGCGTAATATGAAGAATACGCCCAACACCAATTGCAGCCAACGCATTATTAACGTTATATTCACCCACCATTGGGATCATAAAGTTTTCATCTGGCCATTCATTGACCGTAAAGGCTACCTGACGTGATTGCTCTTTGACACTTGTCGCATACAAATCATTGCTTAGCTGCCGACCAAAGCGCATTTGTTGCTGGGTAATGTTCTTTGCACGTTCTTCTAATAGCGGTTCATCCCCATTAAATACCAGCGTCCCGTCTTCCTTTAAGCCGTTGGTAATTTCCATCTTTGCGTCTGCAATCTTATCACGAGTCCCAAAGAATTCAATGTGAGCTTCACCAATCATTGTAATCACTGCAATATCGGGATTAACAAGCTTGCTCAAAAAATCAAGCTGACCAAATCGATCCATCCCCATCTCAACGACTACTACTTCGGTATTGGATTCCATATTAAGCAGGGTCACCGGAACCCCAATCTCATTATTAAAATTAGCATATGTCTTGGTAACATTAAACTGGGTGCTTAAAATCGACGCAATCATATCCTTAGTCGTCGTCTTGCCATTACTTCCGGTAACTGCAACTACTATTGGGTTGATTTTATGTAGGTAATATTTTCCTAATTGCTGCAATGCCTTGAGGGGGTCGCTAACAACTAATAATGGATGTGCTTGATCCGTTATCTCGTGGTCACTTGCCCACAAACTAGCTGCCGCACCATTAGTAAAAGCACTCGGTACATATTGGTGGCCATCTTGAACACCTTGCAATGGAACAAATAAGCTCCCTTGCTCTAAGTGTCGACTATCAAATGACACACTGGTCACTTCTACGTCTTTCCATTGTTCAATGTCATTTTGCGCGTTGATCGCCTTGGCAATTTCCGCTAATTTCATTTTCATGAAAAAGATACCTCTTCTTTTGATACTTTGGTCTAGCTTTTTAATTATATCACCCTCGCTAGTATAAGGCGATTAAAAACGCTAATGTTAAGCAAAAATAAAAAAGCTGGAAAATAACTTCTTCAGCAAAGTGGTTATTTCCTAGCTTCTAATCTGTGTTCATTACATTTCTCTTAAGCGTGCAATCCGTTTATCTAGGGGCGGGTGAGTATCAAAAAGGTTAGAAAACGGATGATGTTTAGCGTTTAGTTCCGGATCGCTAATGTATAATGCTGAACTGCTTGGGTCTACATGCTCCATAGGAACCGCAGTCTTTAATTTTTCAAGCGCGCTAATCATTCCCTGAGGGTTACGGGTCAACTCAACAGCACCGGCATCTGCCAAGTATTCTCGATTACGCGACAGCGCCATCTGCGCAATCGTTGCTGCGATTGGTGCAAGAAATATCAATAAGATTGAACCGATTAACGCAAAGATACTCGACGGGTTGTCACGGTCATCACTACTGCTGCGACCGCCAATCCACCAAAAATTACCAGCAAAGTTAACAAGCATCGCAATTGCAGACGCTAGAGCAAGGGCAATTGTCTGCAAGCGGATATCGTAATTGCGAACGTGGGTCATCTCATGAGCCATTACCCCTTCTAATTCCTCACGATTCATCCGTTCCATCAAACCAGTCGTGGCAGCCACGGCCGCATGCTGCGGGTCATTTCCCGTTGCAAAAGCATTGGGACTTGGATCATGGATAATATAAACCTTGGGCATGGGAACCCGGGCGACTAATGCCATGTCTTCAACAATATGCCATAATTCAGGGGCATCATTAGCTGAACGGACTTCTGTCGCATTGTTCATCCGCATTACTACATCCGTTGACTGCCCAATTATTACCGACATATATATGACGGCAATAATTGCAGCAACAATTATCCCGCCAACTGCAGTTCGGGCGAATAGGTAACCAACAGCCGCGCCAATTAATGCTACGAGCATGAAAAAGCCAAACATCACCAGAATAGTTTTGCGTTTATTACGGGCAATTTGCTGATATAACATGCTTAATCACCTAAATCATCGAACGAAACTTTAGGCACAGCCTTTGCTTCTTCCGGTACTTGTAAGTAATCCATTTGTTGGAAATGATGAATTTTCGCAATAATGTTGCTTGGGAAAGATTGAATCTTCGCATCAAGTGCAGCCACTGTACTATTATAAAGTTGACGAGAATAAGCAATCTTATTTTCCGTATTTGTTAATTCTTCCATTAACTTTTGATATTCTGCACTTGCCTTCAAATCAGGGTAATTTTCGGCAACAGCAAATAACGTCCGCAACGTTCCCGTTAATTCATTTGAAACTTCCATTTTTTGTGCATGATCGCTATCTGGAATACTGTTTAACTGAGTCCGCAACTTAGTAACTTTTTCTAGCGTACCAGCTTCGTACTTGCTATATCCCTTCACCGTTGAAATTAAGTTAGGGATCAAGTCGTTTCGTCGCTGTAGCTGAACATCAATCTGACTCCATGATTCTTGAGCGTGAGTCCGCAGTTGAATCAAACTGTTGTATAGCCCTGCATATACTGCGATTAGCAAGACGATAACAACAATTATTATGATAAGGGTCATTGGGGTTCCTCCTTAATTAATCTTTATCCTCAATTTTACCAAAATCTTAAGCCCTATGTCATTACCGATAAATGTTTTAGCAAAATATAATAATTTTCGGTATGATAGAAAGAAAACGAGGTGATAGAATGAATGTTTTATTTGTTTGCCTAGGGAATATCTGCCGTTCCCCGATGGCCGAAGCAATGTTCAAGCAAATGGTTGATGAAGCAGGCTTAAACGATAAAATCAATGTTGATTCTGCCGGAACCAGCAATGAAGAAGAAGGCAATGGGCCTCACCCTGGCGCAGCTAAAACCATGCACGCTCACGGTCTCGCAACTGACGGCTTAGTTTCTCGGCCGATTACTTCGCAAGACTTTGACTGGGCCGATTATATTATTTGCATGGACAATATGAATAAGTATAATCTTCAACGAATTGCTCCCGCAAAGGATCGTAATAAAATTCATTTAGCATATGAAGTGATCCCAGAAAAGGCCGGCCAAGAAATCCCTGACCCGTGGTACACCCACCGTTTTGAAGACACTTACAATAGTTTGAATGAAACGTTACCATTATGGCTTGACAAAATATCGCAAAAGTTAGATTAATACCTTCTAAGGCGGTTAGACTTTGTAACACTTAAAGATGAAAGGACTGGTGAAAAAATCTTCACCAGCCCTTTCATCTTTTTCTATAGTGTAAATTGATTATACGAAGCAACTGTTGTTTGTTCCTTATCTAAAACCATCTTCATCAAGGCACCATTATGCAGATTCTCATACTTGCGGCGCGCATCCCCATACATCCCCGCAATATATTGAATAATTGAGCCGTGGGTAGCGACAACAACATTACTATTGTCTGGCAAATCACGGAGAAAAGAAATTGCTTGTTCAACACGGGTATTTAGCTCTCTGCTGTCTTCTGCAAGGTGAGCCGGATCAGCTGCTTTAAGCAAATCATGTGCTTTTTCAACGCCAAACTCATCAACTACTTCACCAATCCGACGAAATCGTTTTTCACCAAGGCAGCTCGCCCAAATCGCCCCTTCTTCATTACTATGGCCCTCAAAAGACCCATAGAAAACTTCACGGAAAAACTTTTTTTGGACCGGTTCTTTCATCGTTGCTGTCGGATGGTTTGCAATTAAAATTCGCGCCGTATCCACAGCACGCTTTAAGTCACTTGAAAAGAGATAATCAATCCGTAAATCAGCAAGTACTTCACCTATTTTTTGTGCGTTTTCAATCCCCTTTTCCGTCAAGGGAGTATCTGACCATCCCTGCAAACGAGCAAACCGGTTAAAATATGTCTCACCGTGTCGAACAAAGTAAACTGTAATCGCCATGCCACAACCTCCATTATCTTAGGCTACTGCTGGAGTGCCTAACCATTCAATCATATCTTTCATTTTATCAGTAATTGCATCAGTGCCGGGTAATAATAATTTTCGCGGATCATACCCTTTATTATTCTTATTCAAGTCAAGCTCATTTTCAATATACTTTCGAGTAGCATCTTGGAAAGCTAACTGAAATTCAGTATTGATGTTGACTTTCGCAATTCCCATTGAAATGGCCTTTTGAACTTGATCTTTAGGAATTCCCGAGCCACCATGCAGGACCAATGGAATATCAATGGCATCCGCGATCTCTTGTAGCCGGTCAAAGTTTAGCCCTTGCCAGTCTGCCGGATAGATACCATGAATATTACCGATTCCGCAGGCAAGGCGATCAACACCCATTGCCGCAAAAGCCATTGCATCTTCGACATCTGCTAATTCGCCACTACTCGTATCTTGATTTTCGCCCACTTTACCGATTTCTGCTTCAACCGCAATTCCACGGGAATGGGCTAACTGAACAATCTCTTTTGTTTTGGCGTAATTTTCTTCCATTGGCAGCTTATGTCCATCAAACATCACTGATGAATAGCCAAGGTTTATACATTCAATCGCCGCATCATAATCACCGTGGTCAAGGTTTAAAATAACTGGAACTTTAATATTCATCGCGTCCATTTGATCTTCTACCATATCCTTGACAAATTTATAGCCACCCATATATTTAGCAGCCCCCATGGAAACTTGGACTAACACCGGGGTATTGGTCTCCGCAGCTGCCCGCAAAATTGCTCGTGTCCATTCTAGGTTATTAATATTATATGCCCCAATTGCGTATTGGTTCTTTCGTGCATCATCAAAAAGTTTATTCCCATTATTAAAGTAAGCCATTCCTGCTTCCTCCTCAATTAAATTACTTGTAATTTTTTCTTACTGGCAAGTTCAATATAATTAATCATCTGTAAAAAACTATCGATATCAAGACTAGCTCGGCCAATCAATGCACCATCAACATTTGGCTTACTCATAATTTGATAGATATTTTGCGGATTTACACTGCCACCATATAAAATGCGCATCTTCTCCGCTATATCATTGTTATAAGTATCAGCAAGGCTTTGCCGGATTGCCTGACACCCTTCTTCGGCTATTTCCGGGTTAGCTTGGTGGCTGCTGCCAACCGCCCAGCTCGGTTCATACGAAATAACAATTTGTGCTAATTTGTCCGCTGGAACATCGCGTAATACACTCTTTAACTGCTGAAAAACATAATGAATTTTGCCATTAACTTCCGTTTGTACCATTTCTTCATCAGTACAAATAATCGGCGTAATCCCAGCTTGAAGCGCTGCAAGGACTTTTTGGTTAATCGAGGTATTACTCTCATTAAACAGCCGCCGTCGCTCTAAGTGTCCCAGCATGACATAAGTAACTCCAGCATCAGCTAAGCTACGCATACTAATTTCACCGGTATATGGTCCCTCAAGTTCTGCGGCTGCATTTTGGGCAATAATTTGTAAATTTGATGTCCCTGCCACTTTTTTCATGTTGTAGAGGGAAACTGCCTGCGCTGCAATTCCAATTTCTTTATTTGCTGGTAGTTTCTCCTTAATTGCCTTAACAAAGTCTACTGATTCATGAACATTCTTGTTCATCTTCCAGTTCGCAATAATAAACGGCTTGCGCATTCTTATCCTTCCTCCTTAAAACAGTAACCTAAATAACCGGTGGCTATACTCATCTTTAGTATCAAACGGACCAGCAGTAACACTTACTCCTTCACGATGGTTACCTAAAAAGTCGATATCAAAGTCCATTGCAGTATTGGCGGTCGTACCAACGGCAACGACCCGGCTCGTGTCTTCATCAAGGTAATCGCAAATATTACTATCAATAAATACCCCGTCTTCATTAGAGTCAACGTCAATGGTGACGTCTTCTACTTGGTCATTCAGGTAGATATTGCCAGCCTTATTAGTGTTAATGTGATTCCGTTGCTTGCTTGACTGGGCAACGAACACTTCATTGTCATCGCTTACATGGTTATCAACATTTTCCTGTTGGTCAGCCTGCTCCCGTGCAATTGCAATTAATTTTGCCATTTCATCACGAAGGCTCTTACGAATAAAGACATTATTATAGAAACATGATGAACTATATGGATCCATCTTGCTGTCATTTTCTTGATAGAGCCGGTGGTAATAGAGGTCGTTATCTTGGACGTTATTATTACTTAGCCACTCTACACTACCGTTAATTAAGTTATGAACCAGCAAAACTCCTTTGGTTGCTAACTTGAGAGCACAATCTGATAGCAAGAAGTTGTTATCAACTAACGTAACGCCGTCAGAATCCTTGATCTCAATATCTTCGCCTAGCCCTGCTATGAGGTCATCCTGATTTTCTGCAGTAACTTTGAACGGCTTAGGTAAGCTGTTATTGTAGAAAACGTTTCGCGAAATCTGCGTATCTTCTACCTTTCCACCAAGCCATACTCCTCGTGTACAATCATGGATGCAGTTACGAAGAATCTTGGCGCCAATCGCTGGAGAAAGGTTAATCGCACTCACATCATCACTGACAAGGTTTTGGCGCGTGTTGATGTTGTAAATACTGTTATGCTCAATAATTGGCGATGGGTTGCCATCTACTCCCATAATCCCAGTTTGTCCACAATCATGAATGGTATTGTTCTTAATCCGATGAGGAACGGTCTTAGTATCATCAACTGTTGGGGCCATATCACGGCCAAGAGAAATTCCCGAACATTTTGCATGAGATATATCGCATTTTGCAATCTTCCAGCCTTGACCAGTGTTTGTCCCAATAATCCCCTTATTATATTTTGCCGTGGCCCAACGACAAGCTGCCTTGGTCATCGTAAAACCAGAAAGAATAAGGTGGTCAATATTCTTTTTCTCAGGATAAAAACATGTTTCACGGAAGGTTAATTCCACATGTTCCTTATTAGGATCCTTATCTTGGAAATTAGCATAAATTATCGTTACATCTTCTTCGAGTGATTGTTCAGTATACCAAGTATAAAGAGTAAACTGACTATCTCGTGAAAGCGGGTTTTCCTTTGGTGCCATTACCGCTGCCAATTGGTCAACTTCATACATTGCTTTATTGTTAAGGAAGATTTCGCCCGCATGATTAAATGTTTGGTTAACAAGCAAGTTGTATGGATTATAATCACCAAACTCAGTATTAGGGAGCTTAATCATCCAAACATTGTCATTAACTGGTTGCCAGCCGGTCACCCGGTCGGCACCTGTAATGATTGCCTGATTTTGTTTTGCTGAAGCATAAATAATTGGTTTATCGCTAGTTCCAGAATACTGTGGGTGAACAGCCTCATGATATTCACCTGGCATAATTTGGATATAATCCCCAGGCTGGGCAATATCAGCTGCCTGTTGAATCATCTTAAAAGGATATTCTTGTGAACCATTACCATTTTCAGAAGCATTAATATCAACAAAAATTTGCATTTCTTTCAACCCTTTCTTACTACCATTCGTAAACTTCGGCTGTTTGCCGTCCTTTGCCAGTTGCCTGGTCAAGGATTATTCGTTGTTCAAACTGTGCCACATTCCGTTTTGTTTCTTTTACCATGTCTGGATTAACCGAAATATAATCAATTCCCTGCTGGATTAAGAAGTTAGCTAATTCTGGATATTCTGATGGCGCTTGCCCACAAATTGATACGGTCTTATTATCGCGGTGAGCTACTTTAATTAAGTGGCTAATCGCGCGTTTGACTGCAAGATTACGCTCATCAAAGAGGTGAGCAACCGTATCGTTATTACGGTCACAGCCAAGAATCAACATCGCTAAATCATTTGAACCAATCGAGTATCCATCAATATACTTATTGAACTGATCAGCTAAAATAATATTGCTTGGAATCTCAGCCATCATATAAACCTTGAAGTCTGGCCCATGGTGTAAGCCTTCCGCGTTCATTAATGCCGTAACCTTCGCTGCTTCCTCTACCGTGCGGACAAATGGAATCATGACGTTAAGATTCTTTAATTGAAATTCATCGCGAACTTTCTTGACCGCAGCTAATTCGAGCTTAAACGCTTCAATATATTTTGGATCGTAATACCGGGAAGCCCCACGCCAGCCAAGTAAGTCAGCAGGTTCATGCGGCTCATATTTATCACCGCCAGTAAGGTTGCGATACTCACCAGATTTGAAGTCGGAGAATCGTAGCACCATTGGACGTGGTGCAATTGCCCGCGCAACCTCAGCGATCCCGTCAGCCAACATATCAACCACTTTTTCTGGATGACCCGTTTCAATCAGGTACAACGGATGTTCGTGAATATATGTTGTCCATAAAAATTCTTCTCGCATCAGCCCGATTCCATCTGCTGGCAGGCTTGCATATTTTTGGGCAAGCTCAGGATCACCCAAATTCATCATGACGCCAGTTGCCGTGGGGGCAAAATATTCTACAGTTTCACAAGGTGTCCCCTCCTGTTTCTTCTCCGCAAATTTTTCTCGGACATCGCCCTGGTAGACAACCCCATTTTTAGCGTCAACTGTAACTTGGGCGCCATTTTGAAGAGCCGCCGTAACTGCCTGCCCGCAACTCTTTGTTCCAACGATACATGGAATCTGCATTTCACGTGAAACAATAGCAGCGTGACAGGTCATCCCACCATTATCGGTGATAATTGCGGCTGCTTTTTTCATTGCTGGTACCCAATCAGGCGAGGTCATCAAAGTTACCAGTACTTCTCCTTCCGCAAACTGATCAATGTCTTTAGGATCCGCAATAACATGAACCTTACCGGCAGCTAACCCGGGACTCGCGGGAAGACCCTTAACTAATGTTTCCGTCTTATTCGGTGCTGTTACTTGTTCCTTGACGGATGGCTTGTTATCTTTATTCGACCAAACTGTTTCTGGTCGTGCCTGTACTAACCAAAGACGGTTCGTCCGTGCATCAAGGGCAAATTCCATATCCATATAACAACCGTAGTGCCGCTCGATTTCTTTCGCATACCCAGCCAATTCATGAAGCTGATCTTCTGTTAATGCCGGTCTAGTTGCCCGCTCTGCTGGTACCTGTTCTTCATGGACACCACCACCCGGCGTCTGCAATAGTTCAACTTGTTTAGGAACAACCGATCGTTCAAGAACCTGTAAGTTATCCTTGTTGATTACAAAATGGTCAGGGGTTACTTTACCTAAAACAATGTATTCACCTAAGCCCCAAATTGTATCAATAACAATTTTCGTGTCATCACCGTTAGCAACATTGACCGAAAACATAATTCCTGAAGCCTTCGAGAAAACCATCATTTGGACAGCTGCCGATAAGGCGACTTTTTCATGTGGAAAATGCTGCTTATGACGGTAATAAGTTGCTCGATCGGTAAATAAGGAAGCATAACATTCTTGAACTTTTTTTAGCACCATGTCAGCACCTTGAACATTCAAGTATGATTCCTGCTGACCCGCAAACGATGCATTAGGCAAATCCTCAGCTGTAGCACTAGAACGGATTGCCACAAATGGTTCTGTCTCACCCATCTTTTCAGAAAGTTCGGCGTACGCCCGTTTAATTGTTGCAGCAACTTCAAACGGCATTGACGCTTCAACAATCATTTTACGAATGCGGCTACAAACTTGATGAAGTTCATCAGCATTTTCATAGTCAGTAAATTCAGCTAGCAGAGCATTAATTTGTTCGTTTAATCCCGTTTCATTCATAAATTGATGATAAGCATGGGTTGTCGTCGCAAACCCGTATGGAACGGGAATTTTCATCGATGAAGTCATTTCTCCTAGTGAAGATGATTTTCCACCAACAAGATTGACATCCGAGCGATGCAATTCATCAAACCATAAAACATTTTTCTGTTCGCGTTTTTCCATTACTGCATCTCCTTAATTTCAATGTACCTCTTTCTTAGGTGGTTCCTAAAAAAGTGTCAAGGAATTTATGCAAACAAAAAAATTGAGCAAACGGTGGCATTCCTATCCGCTCGCTCAATTTTCTAATAAAATTTTATTTAATTTTTGTTCTTTTACCAGTCCTTGTATTTTTCTGAATTTGTAATCGATTCCAAATCTAAGCAGAATATCGTCAAAGATTACATGGGAAATATCTTCTAAATAATTATTTCTCACCGGTTTCAAAATTAGGTGCAAATCAAAAAAAGAGGACGGAATTTTTCCGTAGCCTCTTTATCGTCCAGTTGTATATTTTTCACTAAAATTCTTTTGAACCTGCTGTGGAGCTTGCTTGAATGGTTCTGATTTAACAAATTTACCACGAATCATCAACCGATTTGCCCCTGTTGCATCACAAGTTATGAGAGTAATAATCTTCTCTGGCGTATTATCGACCACGTCAACCCGCGTCGCAGCGATAAACTCACGTTGGTAGATTTTATATTCATATACCCGGTCCATATTTGTTATATAGATCATCTGCCCGACCTTTGCGTGGTAATACAGCGGCGAGAATAAAATCTTACTCCCATGCGCCATGTTATGACCAGCTAACGCATAGTTGCCCTCTCCCATCTTCATATCTGGACGTAAAGTTCCGGCGGCTAATGCAAGGGTCGTATTGTCAACCCCGTTAGCGATCGGAATTGTCATATTAATTGCCGGTACAGTAATGGCGCCAATCGTATTAATTGACTGCTTGTTTGCCCGTGCTTTAGCAGCGGTTTGAAGATTCAAATCTTCAACACTCTTAAAATCATACGTTGCTTTTTTCTTTTGATTTTGTTGAACCGTTTGTTGCGTAATCTCTGGTTTATAACTGCCGACTAAATAGTATTTAATTTGCTGATTAAATATTAGGACAACCGATACAATTAGTAAAACAACAACCGCTGTCCAGCGCAGCCATTCAAAGGACCGTTTTTTCTTTTTCTTCACAGTTATTACCTCTTACTTTTTATTATTAAACATAGTATAACTTGCTTAGCTAATTTTGAGTAGACCCGCGCTTATTTTGCGGATTGCCATTATCTGCAGGATCTAATAGATACTCCTCAATTAAACGCACAATTTGTTTATTCTGTGGCAAGTTTGAGTGCTGAGCATCCTTCCCGGTTACTGTCATACTCGTATAATGTGCTACTTGTTTTTGATAAATATATTTACCAGCATCGACACTTCCTTCAGGCACTAAGCCATCAGAATTATACGTCTCTGTTCCCGCCACTGAATAAACTAGTAAACTTTTAGGAATTCGATAACGATACTTCACAAAATCAGAAAACATTTGTGTGGGATGACTCACCGAGGATTCAGCGAAGTTATAAGGAGTTCCAAGGGTCATCAACCGTTTAATCGTAATAGCATCTTCATAATCTGAATAATAGTGTTCAAGCCAGTATGTCCATACGAGCCCCCCATTAGAGTGACCGAATGCCTTAAAGTTATTAAAATTATATTCATCAGTTAACCGTTCAAACACTTGGTTAACCATTTTTGCTTGCTTTTTGATGTTTTGATAACCATCGTGATTGTTTTCAAACCCGATCACAATAATCGGCTCATTATCACCACGGTTAATCCACCCTTGGGAAACAATCTTACCGTTATTTTTAACTTCAAGGCGTAAAACACTATGTTTCTTAGGGCTATCTTCATTAATCTTCTTAATCAAAGGATTGAAACGATTCTGAGTAGCTGAACTACCGGGAATCATAATTACAGGAGACATTCGCGAATTATGCTGTGCTGCTAAATACTTATTAGTATCTTTCATCCAGAAATAAGCAGGGATTGCCATTAAAATTAAAATCGCCATTAAGGCCATTAATACTATTCGGCTATGCAGCATTGTCTTAGTCATTTTCTTCATGACTTACCACGTCCTGTTCTTGTAGATTTAGCCGGTTTTCAACCTGCAGCGCCATTTTAACAAACGGAATATACGCCATAATATCTATCAAAAGTAAAACTAATGAAAAAATTAATACGCCCCAATTACCATTAGTCCCCAAAAAGCTAATCAGCGGTCCAGGAGTCCCCTGTAATACTGGGTAGGGTGTCGGTGGAATTAAATGAACTGCAATTGCAAGGCTAGCAAATAAGATATTAAAAATTGGCAAAAAGATAAAGGGGACAAGGAATAACGGATTAAAGACAATTGGTAACCCGATCATTGTTGCGTAGTTAAAATTAAATAATGTCGGTAAAGCTGTCCACCGCGCTACCCGATGCATATACGTACCATTCGAGGTAATTAGAAGAGCCACAATTAGGGCCAGAATTAAACCATCGCCACCAAAGTTAGCAAATGAATTATAGAGTGAACTTCCTAAATACTTATAAGGAACATTCCACGGTGTCCCGTGAGCAAGGGCATAGTTTAAATTGGCAGTAAATGATTCACTAGCCGTTAACGTAGTGTAATTATACGGGACCCCTAATCCCAACCAATCCATCAATTCTAGTCCAATCGATGCCAATAGGGTCAACCATAATTGCCGGTGATCCTGAGCAACGTTAACTAATGAAGAATAACTGGTTGCCCACGCATGATAAATTGTACTTGAATTTAAAAGCATCGCAATTACTACAGAGATAACAGTGACAATCAATATTGGTAACATTGAACTAAAAGCTCGTTCTTGTAACGATGGGAATGAATTTGTATTATTACCATACTTGGGCGGGGTTAGCCAACGATAAAGTTGACCAATCGCATATCCTAAAACAAGAACAATTAACAGCCCATTACCGCCTAACAAACGTTGATAAAAATTAAGCGGATAAGTTGCTGGGGTTTTACCGTAACGATACGCCATTAATAATAGTGCTAAAATTCCGGTAATTCCCGCAAATTTCCCATCACGATGGTATAACTTAGCAGTAAACTTTGCTGCCATATAAACTGTATATATTCCTAAAACCCCTAGTGTTAATTGGCTAATACTGCCTAAAATAAATTGTATTATCCGTAACACGCTCTGTGGAATTACATCCAAAAAGGCAATATTAAAAATAAAACCATCTGGCTTAAAAACTGTTTTTAAAAGCATTTTTGCCATCGTACCGATAAAAACAATCGGAAAAAGCATAATTAATGTCTGCCGTGTTATTCGAATAAACGAATAACGATGTAACTCAACCACCTTATTTATTAACTGTTTGCGCAATTTAACCCCCGTCTTTCTCAAGTCATGATTTTCTTTAAGGTAACGAAAAAGGGGTTATAACAAAACCCCGTTTTGTTATAACCCCTTTGCAAATAATAAGAAGTTTGACTACTTGAGACCGTACTTCTTGTTGAACTTGTCGACTGCACCGTCGGCTTGAGTAAACTTTTGCTTACCAGTGTAGAATGGGTGTGAATCTGAAGTAACTTCAACCCGAATTAATGGGTATTCATTACCGTCTTCCCACTTAACAGTTTCACTTGAAGTGGCTGTTGAGCCAGAGAGAAACTTGTAACCAGTAGATGAATCTTCAAATACTACTGGATGATAATCTGGATGAATTCCTTGTTTCATAATTTATTACGCTCCTTTTGCCATGAATCATTGCCTGAAACATAGATAATCAACTTTAACAGGATACCACGATTTAAAGAACTACGCAACTTCTAACTGATTTTTATCGAAGAATCATCTTCAATCGAAACATTGGCATGAAGGCGGTTGAGCTTCCATACAATCCGATCGTATCCCCGCAAAATATTTCCAGCATTATTAATAACAGTCTGTCCTTGCGCCATTAAACCAGCAATCGTCAATGAAGCTCCTGCACGAATTTCTCCAGCAGAAACTTCCGCACCATGCAATTGTTCGGTATGTTGGACAACAATCATCCCATCGTGGGCTTCGATTTTCATCCCCATTTTTTGCAGTTGCGAAATATGCTTAACCCGCTTGGGATAAATAGTATCGACAATCGTGCTATCACCTTCTGCAAGTGACATCAATGGGGTTAGCGGTTGCTGTAAGTCAGTAGCAAAACCGGGAAACGGCATTGTTTTAACATTGACCGGTCGTAAGTGTTCTGATTTAGGAACATAAATCTTATCACTGTCAATTTGTAAATCAACACCCATCTCAATCATCTTGCTGGTAAATGACTCTAAATGCTCTGGAATAACATTGTGAATCATAATTCCATCGCCCAAAGCAGCAGCTAGCGATAGGTATGTTCCTGCTTCAATTCGATCAGCAATAATCGTATGGGTATTCATTGATTGCAAGGTCTTTACTCCCGTAATACGGATTGTATCAGTTCCTGCGCCACGAATTTTTGCGCCCATATTATTTAGAAATGTTGCTAAATCAATAATTTCTGGTTCACGAGCTGCGTTTTCAATAATCGTTGTCCCTTCAGCGCGAACAGCTGCCAAAGTAGCATTAATCGTTGCACCAACAGATACCATATCTAAAAAGATCCGTGCCCCATGCAAGCCATCCGGTGCATCTAAATGAACAGTACCTTTTTCTTCGCTAACAGTTGCTCCAAGTGCTTTAAATGCTTTTAAGTGTTGGTCAATTGGTCGGGGTCCGATATTGTCGCCCCCCGGAAATGTTAATGTCGCGCGATGGAAACGACCTAATAATGCACCCATAAAATAATAGGAAGCCCGAAGACTTTTAATGGCCTTACTTGGAAGTTCTGCTTCTACGATTTGTGTTGGATCAATATCTAAAACTCCGTGACTAAACTCGGACTTTACATTCATTGACTCCAAAATAATCATCAGATTGTGAACATCCAAGATATCTGGAACTGTGTCAAATTCTACGGGGGTATCTGCAAGAATAGCAGCAGGAATTAATGCAACTGTACTATTTTTTGCACCACCGATCGTGACTTCGCCAGATAAACGGTTTCCTCCTTGAATGATCATTTTCTTCATTTCTGCGTTTCCTCACTTAAAAATTTTAGTTAGTCTGTTTTTCATTTAAGCTAAGTTAATGATTATTTCAGTTACAAAACAGTCAACTGTAATGATAATGAAATATCAAGCGAATTACAACCTTTTATGAACAATCTTAAAAAAAATCGTAATATCAGGGCCGAAAACAGCCCAATTAACTTAAAATTTAACAATTTTACTAATAAAAAACAAGAGAAGTGACATCCATGCCCCCATCTCTTGTATCAATTTTATTATACAATTTAAAAATTTATTTGTCCTCAGCAGCCGCTTTTACAAAAGCTGCAAATAATCCTTCAGGGTGATTTGGCCGTGACTTAAATTCTGGATGGTATTGTGCTGCAACAAAGAACTTCTTATCCGGAATCTCAACCACTTCAACTAAGTTACGATCAGGGTTTACACCTGAAATTACCAAACCATGGTTTTTCATTTCTTGACGGTAGTCATTGTTAAATTCATAACGGTGCCGATGACGTTCGCTAATCATTGATTGATTACCATAAGCAGCAGCGGCCACCGTGCCTTCTTTAAGTTTGCATGGATATGCGCCTAACCGTTGAGTTCCTCCCATATCCTCAACGTCTGCTTGATCAGCCATTAAATCAATAATATTGTGTTTAGTGTTAGGATCAAATTCGGTAGAGTTAGCATCCTTGTAACCTAGTACATCACGAGCAAATTCGATACATGCTGTCTGCATCCCTAAACAAATACCAAGGTAAGGAACATCATTTTCCCGTGCATACTTAATTGCCGTGATCATTCCTTCTACCCCTCGGTTGCCAAAACCACCAGGAACAAGAATCCCATCATATTCTTTTAATGTTTCGTTAACATTTTCTGGAGTAATGTTTTCTGCATTAAAGTGGTCAATTTCTACTTTTGCATTAACTGGGTATCCAGCATGACGCAACGATTCATTGACAGAAATGTAAGCATCTTGCAAGTCAGTATATTTACCAACCATCGCGATCTTAACTGTCTTGGTCAACCCATGTTCAATATGGTCAACCATTTCTGTCCATTCTTTCATATCAGCCTCAGGAACATCTAAGCCAAAATGATCAACCACTAATTGGTCCATTCCTTGTTTTTGTAAATTCAATGGAATCTCGTATAAAGTTTTGACATCCATCGACTCAACAACAGCCTTAGGGTCAACATCACAGAATAAGGCAATCTTTTTCCGCATATCATCAGTAATTGGTTGTTCTGTTCGTACTACTAAGATGTTAGGTTGAATCCCTAAACCACGTAATTCACGGACACTATGCTGCGTTGGCTTGGTTTTCATTTCTCCAGCAGCCCGTAAATATGGAACTAACGTTGTATGGATATACAACACATTTTCACTGCCGACTTCTTCTTTCATTTGCCGAATGGCTTCCATGAATGGTTGAGATTCAATATCACCAACGGTACCACCAATTTCGGTAATTACAACATCTGCATCTGTACTTTCACCAGCGCGCTTAATCTTATCCTTAATTGCGTTAGTAATATGCGGAATAACTTGAACCGTACCTCCGAGGTAGTCGCCACGCCGTTCTTTCCGCAGAACTTCAGAGTAGATCTTACCTGTGGTAACGTTTGAATACTTATTAAGGTCATTATCAATAAAACGTTCATAGTGACCAAGATCTAAGTCCGTTTCAGTACCATCATCAGTTACAAAAACTTCACCATGTTGGTATGGACTCATTGTTCCCGGGTCAACATTAATATAAGGGTCAAATTTTTGGATGGCAATCTTTAATCCCCGATTCTTTAATAATCGTCCTAAAGAGGCAGCAACGATTCCCTTTCCTAATGATGATACAACTCCACCAGTCACAAAAATGTATTTCGTCATTGTCGTCTACTCCTTTTTTATATTTGCGGGTGTAATAAATAATAGAAAAACTCCCCATTTCAAAAGAAATAATGAAACAGGGAGCTTATTTATCTACGAACTTATTGGCCTGCATTTACAGGCGCCCAAGAAAGATAATACAGGGTCAATGATAAATAGTCAAGCACAAACTTAAAAATTATTCATCGTCCTCGTCATCATCTTCATCGTCGTGTAATTCGGATAACTGACCTTCAATACCGTCATCTAGATCATCATCTTCGTCACCGAAATCATCGGTATCGTCATCATAATCATCATCGGTATCAGTTTCGTCATCATCTGCGAGATCCTCATCTTCCGGATCATCGTTATCGTAATCAATCACATCATCATCATCGGTGTCTGCGAGGAAAGCATTAACCTTACGGCGCTTCTTCTTTGGACGATCGTCTTCATCTTCATCCTCAGTTTCGCCCACAGTAGCTTCATCAATAGATTCAAATGGGTACCATGCACGCAGACCCCAGGTGTTGTCACCAAGGGAAATAAAACTGCCATCAACATTTAAGTCAGTGTAGAACTGTGCAAGGCGTTCACGGATTTCCTCATCGCTCTTACCCAGATATTGTTGAACCTCGTTAGTCAAGTCAACAAACGCCATCGCTTCCCCATGGTGAGCCAAAATAGCGTGTGCGACCTCAATCATGGAAAGTTCTGATTTATCCTGACCGTCAAAAACCTTTAAATCCAAATTGGTGCACATCCCTTCAAAAAGTCTAAATTACATCTTACAATATTATCACGCAAATTGCAATTCCAACTGATAACTTCCAATAATTTGTCCAGCCTGTTTTAATTGATATTTAACAGACACCTGTCCTGCTGGCTTTTGAACATCCACTTTCTTTTCCAAGCTCTCAGTCACAACGTCAAGATTAAGAATCCCATACTGAGTCCGGTAACGCATTATTGTTGCCTGGTGCGGGTCAAGGAATAAATTGGTCTCAACGCTTCCCCGCCTCCTAAGACGCACTAGCTCATCTTCAAACTTTACTTGAACCGGTGTTTCTTGACCATTTTGATGTTCAAGGTACCGCAAATAATATTTCCCATTAATTTCAACAAACGTACCGTCTTCAACAAAATCAAAATGTTCCTGCTGACCTTCTTGGGTGATCGTTGTTGATAGTTTTACCTTTACCGGTATTTCTCTTTTAATCGTAACCTCCTCCTTCCTTGGTTAATCATCGTCATTATTATACTCTTTTTAGTAATAAATACCCGCTAATACGCCCATGTTAGTGTTAGTTCTTGTATAATATTAATGTATAATTTTACAGAAAAGAAGAAGTCATATGCCTAATTTAAATACGCAACAGTTTCAGCACTTTACCCAGCACTTAATACCATCAAATAATCTTTCATCGTTTATCTACACAAATGCCCTCCTCCGCTCAGCGGGACAGCTTTCCCATCCTTTGCTTCACTTTTGGACCCTTAAAGATACTGTAATTCTGGGCTTAAAAGACCAACGACTTCCCCACCTCCAAAAGGCCCTTGATTTATTAGACCAGCGAGGTTGTCACTACTTTATGCGGAATTCAGGTGGCTTAGCGGTTGTTAGTGACAATGGAATCTTAAATTTATCAATTTTTTACCCGTGGCATCTCCTAGGGCACGAATTAACAATCGATGAAGCTTATCAACAGATGGTGAACCTAATCCAAACTGCATTTCCGGCGCTTCACCTCGCAGTTGGCGAAATTATTCATTCTTATTGTCCAGGCAGTTTCGATATTAGTGTCCACGGTCAAAAGATTGGGGGGATTTCACAGCGTCGGAATAAATTCGGCGTTGTCGTTATGTTATATCTTAGCGTATGCGGTAACCAACAACAACGCGGGGTCCTTATTCGTGATTTTTACGCGGCTGGCTTACAAGATGAAATAAATAAATGGCATTTCCCAGATGTTTGGCCCACCGCAATGACGACCGTTGAACAAGCGCTGCAGACACAATTAACTGTTGAAGACGCAATCCATCAGATTCAAACAGCTTGTAAACTTCTTAATAATGCGAGCCTAAATAACCTAATGTGGTCGGCCGATTTTATCGCAACCTTAAACAAAGAATTAATCAGCATGAACCGTCTCCAAGAGCGGTTAAAGAAAGAGGAGTAACATGAACCACTTCTATGATGAAAAGCTAAGACGGGAAAAGGTTTTTCGTGATCCAATCCACGGGCAAATCATTGTTGATAATCAGGTAATCATGGATTTGATTAACACGCCTGAATTTCAACGTTTACGCCGCATAAAACAACTAGGGACCTCGTCTTTTACCTTTCACGGCGCAGAACACTCGCGCTTCGGGCATTGTCTTGGTGTCTACGAAATAACGCGCCAAATGTGTAATTATTTTCAACGCAACTACCCTAGCCAGCAAGAAGACGATGGTCTGTGGAACGATCGTGAACGGCCTGTCGCCTTATGTGCTGCCCTGCTCCATGACCTAGGGCACGGACCTTATTCCCACACTTTTGAGCATATTTTCCATACTAATCATGAACAGATAACGCGACAGCTAATCACTGATAGTAGTACAAACATCAACAAAATCTTACGGCGGGTTTCCCCAGACTTTCCGCGTCAGGTTGCCAGCGTGATCGACCATACCTATGATAATCCCCAAGTTGTTCAAATGATTTCAAGTCAAGTTGATGCTGACCGGATGGATTATTTACAACGGGATGCATATTATACGGGGACTAATTATGGCAAATTTGACCTCGACCGGGTTCTCCACGTTATGCGCCCAGTAAAGAGCGGGATTGCTTTTGAGATTTCAGGGATGCATGCTGTAGAAGATTATATTATTAGTCGTTTGCAAATGTATCTGCAGGTTTATTTTCACCCGGTTTCCCGTTCAATGGAGGTGATTTTAGACCACTTATTGATGCGGGCAAAATATATCTACCAACACCCGAATGATTTTGAATCGGAATTTACCCCCCACATGCTAATGCCTTTTTTCAATAATCATTTTACCTTAGATGATTATCTTGCCCTTGATGACGGTGTCTTAACGACCTATTTCATCCACTGGACCCACTCCCGAGATGACATTTTAAGCGACCTTGCTAGTCGTTTCCTTAACCGTCGACCATTCAAGTCGGCCGTATATGATAAAAAGACCCAGGAACTTTTGCCAACTTTACGTAACTTAATCCAAACTGCTGGTTTTAATAGCCAATATTATACTGCTGTCAATGATAGTTTTAAGCTGCCGTATGATACCTACCATCCGCAAGACTCTAATGCGCAAACCCAAATTGAGCTATTACAGCCAAACGGTGATTTCATTGAACTTTCTCAAGTAAGCACTTTGGTTGCAAGTGTTTCAGGCAGAGAAGCAGGCGACCAACGGTTCTTTTTCCCAAAAGAAATGTTAGAATCACGTGATAGTATTGAAATTTTTGAACCAATTTACGAAAAATTCCAAAGTTACATTAAAAATAACCATGTTATCAACCCAAAGGAGTAATTATAATGACAATTAAAATGGTAGCGATCGATATTGATGGAACTTTAATCAATGACCAACGAGAAGTAACCCCCAAAACTGTTGCAGCAATTAAAAAAGCAAGCAAGCACGGAGTAAAAATCGTTTTATGTACCGGCCGGCCAATGACTGGTGTTCGCGCATATCTTGATCAATTAGGATTAAACAATTCAGATAATGAATTCGTCATCAGCTTTAACGGCGCACTTGCCCAATCAACCAGCGGTAACGTCTTTGTAAACTATACAATGTCTTTTGATGACTACGCTAATTGGCAAACTTACTGCATTAAAGAGGGAGTTAAATCACAAATTGAAACACGGGATTATATTTACACAATTAATCGGGACCTTAGTCCTTATACGGTTTATGAATCCGACCTCGTTAGTATGCCAATCCGTTACCGAACCTTTGAAGAGCTTTCTAAAATGCAAGACCAATACGTCATCGCTAAAGCAATGATGGTTGATGAAAAAGAACGGATCGACAAAGCATGGCAGGACCTCCCCGCTTCAATGACCGAGCGTTTTTCAATCGTGCGAAGCGAAGATTTTTATCTTGAATTCATGAATAAACAAGCAAGTAAAGGTAACGCCCTCCGTGTTCTTAGCGAAGAGCTCGGGATTAAGCAAGATGAAGTAATGGCACTTGGAAATGCTCAAAACGATGATTCAATGATTGAATTTGCGGGCTTAGGCGTTGCCATGGGCAATTCTATTCCCGGAACATTAAAGATTGCTAATGCTACTACTGCTGATAACAATCATGATGGGGTCGGTCAAGCAATCGAAAAATATGTCTTAAACTAAAATAAACGGTAACTGCAGCTACTTGGCACTATGTCCCGTCAAGTATACAGATCAAATAGATAAAAATTTTAGGCGGCTTGATTGCGGAATTGTTCTGCGGT
>NZ_RDBR01000029.1 GCF_009663775.1 Lactobacillus sp. 0.1XD8-4 | reverse complement strand
GTGGTAACACCATTAAAGACCTTGATGGGTTTTTCTGTCCACTTAAATGTTCAACTTAAATTT
This sequence comes from Lactobacillus sp. 0.1XD8-4, assembly GCF_009663775.1. GTDB lineage: Bacteria > Bacillota > Bacilli > Lactobacillales > Lactobacillaceae > Limosilactobacillus > Limosilactobacillus walteri. The sequence continues at coordinate 30,507 of NZ_RDBR01000029.1, read as the reverse complement.
TACAATCTGCCATTGTTTAGTTGCTTCTCTTTTTGCTTTACGCTTTTTCTTATCCATACTGCATCCCCCTCAGCTAATTTAATTATTATGACAAGAAAGATTCTTAACTGCCTTTTGCAATGAATTAATCTGTTTTTGCAATTTAATGATTTGTGAGTAATTTGCAGCTTGATATGAAGGCGTGATGATTGAATCCAATCGATAGTTGATCAAAGTTCCTCTTTTGTGGGCTTTAGTTAATCTCCGCTTCATGTAACGCTTTCGTTTATTCATAAAACAACGCCTTCCTTAAAAGAGTTTTGAATTGTAGATAGTATTGTCTTAGTTACTTGAAATTCAATATCGCCAAGTACTAAATGGTTACTTAATACTTCTGTGCTAAAATAAGTAACATTTAGCCTAACCTTATGACCAGTTTTATCGATTAAATATATTCCAGGACGTGTTCCGTAATGCGATCCCTTCTGCTTTGGATAACGGGGATGCTTCTTTTTATTTTTCATGTAATTCATCCCACAATTTATCTAAAATGCTCGTATCAATTTGAAAGTCAACTCCACGATAACTTGTTAATGGTTCTTTATACCATCCTTTTGATTCAACCACTTTGTTACGACTTGGCACTTGTGTTTTTACGCTGTCAATCATTTGCAAAGCCTGCATCGCTACTTCAAGTTCAACTGATGACGTAGGAGATTGAATAGTTGAAATAACCTCTTCAACAGTCATTTGTTTTGCTAACGTTTCTTTTTGCGATTTTACCATTTCACTTAATCTATTTAATTCACTATAACTAGCCATTAAAATTCCTCCTGATTAATATTCTCACCTATTTCATCCCATCGTTATAACCGTGAACATAGCCTTTATAGTAAGATTTTGATACCTTTCCTTGTGGCTTAGAATGCTTGTGCGACTTTATTCTCTTATCAACAGTGCCATTTTTGTATCCATCGTTGTAGCCTTTAGTATATTGATCTCCGCGATGTCCACCAGGATGCGTTACACCATACATCCAAGTTGAAAATGTATGGTGAGTAGTGTTGGAGGCTTCTGAATGATTATCGTTAGTTGTGGTTGTTGTATGTTCGCCTTCAGTAGTTGTATGGGTTGCTGTCGTGTGAGTAGCTTCTGCATGTGCAACTGGGTGTGCTGCCGGATGAGCAGTAGCATGAGCAACTCCATGTGCCGCAATCGCATTTACTGGTTCAGCTTGGTTATATCCCACATAAAATCCTACTAACAGCGTTCCAAGAATTAATAATGTTTTCTTCATCAATAATCACCTTTAATCTAGTTCCTTAATCGCTTCGTCAACCATTTCAGCAATTAACATTGTTTTTTCTTCACTCAATTCTTCATTTACAATAATCGGCATGTCTATTGCTTCATCTTCCCAGCAAAGTTTAATTTCAGGATTGATAAGAAGTAGAACTTTGACTCCATAGCCGAGTTTGTATAATGAAACTACTACTTCGACAAGCGCCCGATAATTAACATCCCCATTATTATTCATATAAAAGTAAGTATTCTTTTTGCCCATTCGAGCAGCTTCTTCAACAGCCTTATTAGCATTTTTAATGGCTTGATTTACCATCTTTTGCGTATTAGATAACGCTCTTGCTTCATCTGCTGTTGTCATAAGGTCTAACGAATCACACATATATTTAATCCTCCAATTACCAATCAATAATGATATTAATAATTAACCAAGCTTCTACTAGCAATAAAATAATGATTACCACTATTGTTACTAGGCGATGTTTCGATTGTTTGTCTGCTAAATATTCTTTATATTTCTCATGAGTTACTTTGATATTCGAATATCCTTTAACCGGCTTTAATGTATTGTTTACGGCCTGCGCAATAAAGGTACCAGTAATAGTTGTAGGAACAACTTCATATCTATATCTAGTATCACTATCGAGATAATGATAGTAACCAGTCAACCCATTATCACCGTTTACAATCTTCTTAGCGTCAATATGTTCAAAGTAACTACTAATATCAAATTTCGCTAGTTTATACTTTCTTCCAAACATTTCAAGCTGTTTAGCATATTTATAATCAGTTCCCTGATCATCCCAAGTCCAATAAGTGGTAGTAGTTGTGTGACCTTTGCTATCTGTTGTCGTTACAGTATGCATGGTATATTCTTCCAATATTCTGCTTACAGCAAAGAACTTTTTGTTGGATTTCATTTCACGAAATTTAACTGGACTAACAGCGGTTAATTTCGCATTAGTAATAACGTTCCCTTGTTGTGAATCAATAATATAGTTGAATTTATCTTTATTTGTTGTTTTAAGTGCCAAACGATAGATAGAGGCACGTTTGTCGTAATGATGGTTGATATTAGTAGCAATAATAATGTCGAAGAAAATACATAAAACCGATAAAAAGATTCCTCCTACCCACTTAAAATTTGAGTTCATCTCATCGCCTACTTAAATAAATTTGTCGCTTTGGCATTATTAACATCGTAGTTTAAGGGTTGATATGTTTTAGTATCATTTCCTAACATATTTAAGATTTGATGATTTGGAAATCTCCGTACATAAACGTTATAACTTTGAACTTCATCGTTATAATTTTCTCGATAATTAGCTAAACGATTTTCCGTAACACTAAATTCAAGCATGGCTTGTTTATAGTTACCTTGCGACTTTAATTCTGGGTACCTTTCAACAACTGCATTTAAGGATTGACTAGCTTCTCGAATTTTACCTGCATTAGCTTTAGCTCGTGCATCAGTAATCTTCTCTTGTGTTGAACTTTCATACTTGTTGTAACTTTGTACTGCATCAACCATATTTCTAAATAGATCAACTCGTCGTTGTTCTTCTTTTGAAATATTTGCCTTAGCAGTTTGAACTTCTTGCTGCCTACGAATTTGTCCATTGCTGACACTAATACAGCTTACTAATCCAATAATAAATACAGTAAGAATTGAGCTGAGCCAAATAATGATCTTGTTTTTCTTTGTCATATAACTTACTTATCCTCCTCTGGTTCTTTCAACAAATCAATGAATGTTGAAGCAGTTACTTTACTTGGACTTAAATTAATAATTTCAGGAGTCGTTATATTAGCCTTGGCATACAGTTGCTTGTTTGCATCTGTAAATACATCCAAAACATCCCCAACTTTCACGGACTTAGCAATGTCTTCTTTTAACATTTCCAAATCGTTTTGGCTTGAAATGATCTTTCCGCCTAAGAGCTTAATCAGATCATTCACTGTAAATTGTTGCTCTACTTGATTCTTTAAGATTTCAAGTAGTAGTTTTGCAGAATTATCAACTCCAGGTACTTGTTGATTCCCATAACTATCACCAGTGAATGCAATCTTAAAACCATTTTTAGTTGGAATTACTAGCATTAGTGTCTTTGATTTATCGTCATTTGATACTTTGCTATGGAATAGGACAGATTTTTCACCAATCTGGGTTGCTATTCCTTGTTTTGCGTCTGTATCAACATTCGCACCGGTCACAAATACATCAAATTTAACTTCGGACGAACTGTAATAATCATTAACAGTTACAATAAGTGGATCTTTAATTGTGTTTGCAGAAACTTTATAAAATTCTGCTGCATGACCATATTGATTTAAGTGCGTCATATCTCCAGAGTAAATTACTTCTCCCTGATAACTGCCATTCCATCCATAATGATGACCACCCAGTGACATCATGTGTAAATCAAGGTCAGCTTGAGGTTCGTCCCATGAAATTCCTAGTGATACATTTTTACCTTCAAAATCATAGGTCGTCATGTATGGCAACCCGCCAATAAAGTTCTTCGCAGTTGTTGGTACGGCATACTCAACACCTTCTGGAATATAAAACACTTTATTACGCCAATTACCATATCGATGTTTTAATACATCCAAAATCATGTCGTGTAATTTTTCACTACGCAAGGTTCGCTTTAGCTCATTTACACTATCTTTGTTATTCATAACTTTTAGATAGCTTTTTCCGTTACGAATTTTGAAGTAGCGGGCTTTTTGTGTTCCATCCATACGCAGTAATGCATTATCTAATTTAATGAGCTTATAAATGGGAGCCTTAAACATTGCGCGTTCAATATCACTAAACTCCACATCATAATCCATTACGTGTTCTAACGGCGATTGCTTACGAGGTTCGTACATTCTCTTTGATAAGTGAAAAGCTCGATTAATTAAGGCCTTATCCTCAAAATGTTTCCGTAACACTAAATAGAGTTTGCGATAACGAGTAATATGTTTAGCAACTTCTTCTATTCCAAAGTTCTTAACATATCGTTCAAATGTTTTTTTCAATACCATATAATTCTGGTCACTACTCCAAGAATTGCTTAGATGACCTAGATGATTAATCATGTCACGAGATTTAATTAGCAACGTACTATCAGTTGCAAGGTAAATTAGATAACGAGTAAATTCATCAAAATTCTTTGGTAAGAGCATTAATTCTTCACACACATGACACATATATTCACGATTCTTGATTTGGTCCACATAATCAATTGTTAAATGATAGCCATCGATAATTTCAGAAATTAAGACTTGATCTTCGTTACTTAATGCAATTCCGCTAGTCAGCATATTCTTAACTTTCTTTGCTAATTCTGCTTCCGTAATTGCATCAATATAAACAAGTTCATCATTAATATCGATGTGCAAACCATTTAGAAATTCTGGCTCATAGATTTCAATATCATCACGATCAATTCCACGTCCATACGTACTCATATAATGGGCTAATTGTTCAAACCGCAATTGCAATTCACTACGACCTTCGACATCAGAAAATCGTTTATAGAAGGTTGAATTTACCTTCTCTGCATCAACTCCGTATTCCCATACTGCTGATTCCACAACAGTCTTTTGCTGTTCTTGAGTACGACCATCTAATACATGTGGATTAATAAAGACACCTTTCTTTAACGCATCCAATAATAAACTGGGTTCTGTTGCTCGCAGATTGCTAAACTTATCTCCTACAACTGCTTTGAATAATTTAATAGTTGCTTCTTCTTTTCTCATATTCGGTCTCCTTTCAGAAAATAAAAAAGGCGACCTTAAATAAAGTCACCTTAGTTTATGTATGACAACGCGAAACGTAAACATGTCTTATATTTACTGTATAAATTAATAGGAACGTTTTTCTGCGTTGTATTTATAGATACGGACGGTAATTCACAAGAAGATTTCGGGTCTTACGTTAAATAGGAACCGTCTTCTGTATCAATTATTGAATACGAACAGTAAATAAGTATTTAGTTTAACAGACTAAGCTATAGGAACTGTTTTCTGTATTCATAATACATATTCTCGGAATCGAACCGAGGTTTTCACACGGGGGATGGTGACGACTTACCAATTAGTCTAAATATGTACCTAAATTAGGGATGTACAAAGCTCATTTGGGATTAGCTCCCAATTGCGGTGTAAGGAATCGAACCTTAACAAAACTGCTTATGAGACAGTCTAGCTTCCAAAGCTCTCACCGCCATAAAAACTAGCGAATTTGCTAGTTACATTACATCAACGTTTAACTTCTTTCCTAATTCAACTAGAAAACTATTACGCAATTCGTACGCTTTCGTAGTGCTAACTGGGATAATTTGTCGATCACATAAATCAACCATCCGTAACCCGACATTGCCTTTGAAGTAAGTTTCTTGAATAATCTTTTCAGTAACCACACCGGATTCATCTAAGCATTCATCAATTGCTTGACGTTCCTTCTTTAATTGTTGAAGCCACCGATCATCATTAATAGTTATTACTTCTCGACCAACTGGATCACTCAGTTTATTCAGAGCTCGACCGCCGCCAACATTATCGTCTTGTTCAGGCGTAGGATATTTCAATTCATCTTCTCGTTGCTTAATGTAACCGGGAAGCTTGGGATAATCACGCAGTATGTCTTCTAGCATATGTTGTACTGATTTACGCACAACTTCACCTCGAAGATTTCTTATATAGTAGTCAACTTTCATGACCAATTTTGGTGTCCGGACTTGAACCGGAATTGACGCTCACCACCTGAGCAACACCAAACCAAAACTTTTATATTGGGAGTGCCACTAAATAGCAGCAATGTTAAGAGCCGAAATCGAACCAGCTTCATGCATATGCGTTGTGGTTGCAAGACACATAAGCTCTCACCAGAGAACGTTAACAATAGTAGCTGACTCGTAAATGCAAACTACTATAACTGATGCTGGAGATTCATCAGTAATTACGGGGACTGGACTCGAACCAGTGATCACGGTACCAAAAACCATTGCCTTACCAACTTGGCTACTCCGTAATAACATCGTAAGTTAAGCGAGGCCTCTTTGATCTCCTATACTTAACTCTTGATGTGCCTATCGTCACAGGCTCCTCTATTAGAGATTATTAGCTAACATACCAGCATCTGTGGTAGTGATAATTTTTCCCAAGAGGGCTATGTTGATTGATGGAATCGAACCACCGCAACCTACCGCTTCAAGGTAGTGCTCTACCTTCTGAGCTAAATCAACAAAATAACTACCCAGAAAACGCACGACAGTAGTTAGACAAGTTACTTAATCCTCATTGTATGCTAAGTTACAATTTTCTTAAGTAGAGCTTGTGTCTTCATTTTATAACCCGAGGCTTAGCTCCCTCTTTTTAAGGCTTTCGCGGTGAGTTTTTTGCTAGGCTTATATTTAGATAGAGTCCTTTAGGTTTCCCCTTATCTCTATGTTTATTCAAGTGGCCTGCTTGACCAAGACATGTACTTTATCCTCTTCGGCGGTTTAGTGCTTCCGTCAAGCCTAGACTAACATTCTCGGATAGGATTCGAACCCATCATATGCAATTGCTAACGGAGCAAGCGGTGACTAATACTCCGACCTTCCATAGGCAACGAGAATACAGAGTTGAATTTTATTTCGGCATTAAGCCTATAACTACGGCCGGAGTCGAACCAGCGAACCGACTTGTAAAACGGAAAAGATAGTTTAGGAAACAATCTTAGTCGGATATCCAACATCATAGTTACCAATAATCGAATTAAATACAATTATTAAGATACTCTTTTTAAAAATTAAGGCAATTTTAGACACGCGATTTGCAAAATTTTTTCTAAAAAGATCATTAGTCCCCTAAAACACATAATATGTATTCCGATAACTAATACTAGAAACAACGCAATTACCACCATCATAATTAGCCAAGATGTAAATGCCATCACTGTACTTTTCATTGATGTCGCCTCTGTTTTAGGAATTCCACTTTCTTTGCGGACAAGCTCCCTAGCTCTACTAATTTATCTTCAATAGTATTCAAAACAGTATTTCTATCTTGAATCGACTCAATGAAATCGTACTTTGTTCCATCAATGACTAACAATGGACTTGCATCATATTCTTTTTCCCACTTCTCATAGTGTTCGATTAAGTCATGATAATACTGTACTAAGCTAGGATCATAGTCTATTTGTTCAAACGCCCTACCACGTTTTTCAATCCTAGAAACCATCGTGTCATAGTCAACCTTTATTAGCACCATCAAATCTGGTGCTTTTTTATAAGGAGAAAAGTTAGGATATTCTTCCATCATGGTATTCAGTAAATCCTTATACACTTTCCACTCTTCCTCTGTTGCGTGTCCCTGCTCAACATTCATCCTCATAAAAATTTCGTCTTCATAGATTGAGCGATCCAGAATATTATTATCCTCTTGCACGGCTTGTTTAAGCATATCGAAGCGTTTACTTACATAATAAATTTGTAGTTCAAAGGCATATGGATTTGTTTCCCATTTACCTTCTTCAACCATTTTATTTCCGTGATAAAACATAGGTAAAATTGGGTTGTTTTGGACTGGTTCATAGAACGCCCTTGTCCCTAATTCTTGCGATAGAATTTCAGTTATTGAACTCTTACCGCTACCTATCACGCCACTAATTGTAATAATTATAATCAACCCCTACTTTCATTATTGTCTAAACGTATATATTTATTCGCGCCATGTTCATCAAGAGCTAAATGCCATCTCTGGCGTTTAATCTCTTTTCTAATTTGCCACGCTCGTGATAATGCATCGTCTTTTAAATCGGCTAATTCTAACACCTGTTCAAAAGCAATACGCCGTTGCTCATAGTTATCGTTATAATGATTGCAATCATTAATAAATGCGTTCTCGGCGATACAGACATCACGATACATATTCAGAATTTTCTCAATGGCAACGCTGTTAATTTTTGGCCGTTTTTTATCCATAATTTATTCTCGCTTTCTTGGGTTTTAAGTTTTCAACACTCCACTCCCAATTGTGGCGAGTAATTAATCTAACAGCCTGAATAGGAACATTTTTACTCCGAGCCCATTCGCACATCGCAATTTCTATTTCATGTGTCATCCCATTTTCTTTTTGATCATAATACATTTCTAAAAAATGCGTTGCGGATTCAATCCAAGGAAGGTTTCTTCCGGCAATAAAATCGTTAAGTGTATTAATCGCATCGCTTCGTTCTAATGAAACGCGATAAATTATCTTTAGGGTTTGACTATTAGGAATTTCAATCATTTCTAGAATTTCTTTATCCTTAGCAGTGAGCCGATTTTCTTCACGTCTTACTGCTAGTTCATACATTTGGCGAGCAACTTCTAACTCCAACTTGACACCCCACATTCGTTACCCGTTGTTTGTAACCTTATATTTCTAAATCATCAAAAGAAACATTAGTAATTGTTCGTTCGTCTAATGTCAATCCAATTGCCGAAGCTTTTTGCAAATCAACAGTTTGATTGAGTTTATTAATACCAACAATATAGTAATTGTGTTTGTGATAAATCACTGGTATTTCATACTGACAATATTTAATTACTTCCTGTTCTTGCATTACATCAATTCACTTTCTTAATCACTGAACCAAAAAGAGAGCGCAAATAACGTAATAGTACCAGCAACTACTTCCGAGCTTGCTTTAAATGCTATTTCAGCAATTAAAACAGCAGTTATGCATAACTGGGGAATGTAATCACTTATATATTTCATTTGTTTGCTTCCTCATCATAGATTCTGAGTTGCGCCATCATTGAACCAACTAGTGCAGCAAAACCATCTCGGGTATATTCAAGATTAACTTGGGTTTCCTTCTCTCCAACTCCATCATCAGTTAAATACTGCTTAAACTTTTTTGCAGTAATGATAAATTTGCCAGCTTCAGGACTACAGCTAATTGATCCACCTTCACCTTTTTTCACATTAAACAATGCTTCATTTTCAATTTTCATTAATCTATCCCCTTGTTTTGATCATCGTTTACAATCTCGTTCAATCGTTCAAAATTATCATCTACATCGTTTATGGCAACATTTAGAGCTCTCACAGCTTGAAATGCTTTTTCGGTTTTCGTCTTATACAATTCTGCACTTACAGACAAATCACAAATCATACTATACATATCAGCTAACTGCGTATCTGCAAAAGTTCTAACGTTGTTTTTTTCATGTTGCTTAATTTGCGCCATTGCTTGTTGTAATCCAAGCGCCCACAATCTTGCACGATCACTAATCTGGCGACCATCGGGAATGCCTTCCCACCAATCGGGATCAAAATCAGTTAGTTTATCGCGTAAATCAGAATCAAGGTCATACTCGCCAGTAAATTCGTCAAAACATTCAATTAAATCCTGTTTCATTTCTTGACGATCTTCTAAGCTCAGTGAATATTCTTCTTCGTCGTTCAACCCTAAATAATCGCTTAATTCTTTTTCTAAAGCATCTGAGTCATATTCGTACTTATCATCAGACGTTTCCATCTTGCCGACAAAGTAACTTAAACTCTTGCTGTAATCGACAATATTATCGAGAGTATTTCCCGTTGTATTCCAACTAAGTACAGCACTACCTAAATCTCCTGAAATACTTAAGGTAGAAGTCATTCGATTAAAAACGTAATCAATACGATCTTTTAATTCATAATCTTTACTCTTCCAGATTAGGAATTCATACGGTCCATAGTGATGATAAAAAGCAATATGATTTTTAAAAATATCTTTGTTCATTACTTCCATCCCTTAATCTCTTTGATTGCTTCGTATAGCGGTTTATCCATCCCGTCTAAGCTACAGTAGGCATCTATTACTTTTTGCTTATGTGGGTACACTGCAATGTCATTTTCTTCGTCTCCGCTTGTCCAGGTTGCTAATATTGCGATTGGATAACCGATTGATCCAACACCCTTGCCAAAAGTAACGAAGAAGTCATAGAGTACTTGTTCGTCATTATTTAGTTTCATCTTTGTTACCTCGATGTATAGAGAAAATCAATACTATAGCAAGCACTATTGGCGGAATTAATCCTAAGCACCATTGAAAAAATGCTGGTGAAGAAAACCAAACAATTGCATACCATGATCCCCAAACCATTCCGCCTAGCATAGCAAATGTTGTAACTGCAAATGCATTAACTAATTTATCCATAAATTTCATTATTCTTCCTCCTCATTTAGTGACCGCCCACATTCAGGACAACGCTTAACAGGAAAGATGGTTTCAAAAGCATCATCTTCATTTGTCCATAAGTGCCAACCATCTTCTCTTAGTATCAAGCCCATAGAATGCCCTGGTACGTCTTCAATTGGCTTTACATAATGATTTCCACCTTTTTCATGACAGTACGGGCAATTCTTTCGCTTTTTAGTTAGTTTCATTTTTCATTCCCTATTTCTAATTGATAATCAGCAATCAGTCTTTAATTAAAAATTGATAGGCCGATCATCAACTATATATAAACGGGGCATATTGCTGCTGTATTATCAATAACTCGGCCATCCTTAATCCAACTTCTCTCATTTTCTTCGCTGTTAATTTTGCTCTTAGAAGTGCCTCTTGAATTTTTCGTTGTGGAGCATTCGATAGGCATTAGGTGATATTGCTTACTAGATTTGTGGACTATAACGCCAGCAAGTGCTAAACCACATAATACGGTAATAATTTTTGTAGTTTTCATCTTTATTCTTCCCCCTCATTTAGTGACCGTCCGCATTTAGGACAATATTCAATCTTAACAATGTGAGTTTGACCATTGGTTATCGTAATTAGCTTTGGTGTTGTGAAGGCATCTTCACTAACTTGATAAAGAACTCCATCTTCTCCAATAAAGGTCATCTTAGGTTCGTGACAGTATGGGCAATTCTTCTGCTTTTCAGTTAATTTCATTAGCTTTATCCTCCTTCAATTTATAGTTACCGTATAAAACTGCCTGCATAATCATTAGTGGTCCCCACATATAATGCATATCTAACCAATGCTTAAACTCCTTTGACGGTTCAAACATTTCTTTCTTACCAATTGGGTTAGCGTCATAGTCTCCTTTATCACATTCACCCATGATTAGTTGAAATACACCATACATAGTCCAACCTAAATCAGCAGCTTCTTCTGAATTAAATGCTTCTAATCGTTCGTAGACGCATTTATCAAACTCAATCAATGGAGGAACAATCTTATCCTTTTCAATTTTGAAACCGTAAACGATCTTAAAATCATTAACATTGTTCTCAATCATTTCATGGGACTCTTCTTGGCTGTACGTTTTAATTTCACTCATTTTTAATAAACACACTCCATTTCATCTTGCTCTTCATAAGTCAATTAAGTTGGCAACTACGAAAGCAATAATCAACAATTCAATAATCAGGCTAAACATTGTTTCAAGGCTAACCTTGCAGATAATCATTGTGATAATAATTGCCGTTACACAGACAATCCCCACGCATAACGGTAATTGACTCATTGCTTCCACCTCTTCGGTTTTCTAGCTTTGCTGTGCCACCACTGTGACCATTCGTAGCTGGTGTGATCGTGCCAAGCCATCATATGCTTAGCCTTAGCAATCTGACGCTTACGAGTGCGCTTAATTCTGGAGTAAGCCCGTCGCTTTACGTTGACGTTAAGATAATATGTTTCACCATCCTTGCCTATGCTTTCAGCAATAAACAAACAAGGCCCATCTTTCCCAAGACACTTATAATTAATCATTCATATCCTCCACATGTTCCCTCATTGCATCAATTGCATCTTTAGGAAAGAAATCCGAAAGATCATCTAGTTCCTCTTGCGTGAATTCCATAGCATTAGCTTTTTCATTAGCAAATCCAAAATGGAACTCAACATTATTAGTGCTTATATTCATTGCATCAACATATTGCTTAATAGGCACGGGGCCCTCAGCACATCGCATTGCAAATAAAATGTACTTCTTCTCAGGAAAACGTTCTTTAACAGGTGTATCGACATATTCCTTTGTGATTTTCAAAAGAGTGTAAAGTCCTTCTATATCAATCTCTTGCACAGTATTTAAATTTAATTTAACATCGGTAAACATGCTCGAACGTTGATTAAAGGTAATCAGTGGGTATTTACCTAGATAAATCGTGAGCAAACCATCAACACTTTCAGCTACACTGAAACCATACCTAGATAATTTCTTTTTGAATTCATTAATTTTCAATATTCTCCCTCCATCAATTCTTTTACTGTCGTGTTGCATAAGTTAGCAATTACCTCTAGCCTTTTCTTACTTGGCATTGTGACTCCTCTTTCCCAATTGCTAACCGTTGCCGCTGAACATGTAGTCATCCCCAAAATTTCATTTACTTTATTAGCAACTTCATTTTGTGTTAGATTCATGTCCATTCTTAATTTCAGAATCTCTTTGCCAATATGTTCTTTTTGATGAGAATGTCGTAGTTTCAAATTATCAAAGGACATATCTTTTCGCTTACCTATCAGCCCTTCATACTTACTTTTGAGTTTAGGATTAGCTTCGATGGTTCTTTGAAGCTTTGACGTAGAGCAATTAAGTTTTTCTGCTATTTGTTTTAGAGTAAGTTCTGTATTTAGCAGTTCGATTAAATCTCGGTGGTTTATTTTTGCTCTTCGTCTATCTTTTACTAACTCTCGAAATTCTAAGATTGCTTGATAGTCTTCGTGATCACTTTTGGCTAAATCATCTAAAATGAAACCAGAGTCATTCAATCGTTTACCGTACTTATCTTCTAAATTCCGTAAGTGAGTTAGAAAGTCATTTTTAGTAAGGTAATCAGTCATAGTTACTCCCGGCTACTTGTTCAAGTTGTTCTGGATCAACGTACCGACTTACAAACTCACCAAAGTTTTCTCGTTCGTCTTCGCTAATCATTACTCGGTTGTGATCATAATCAACACTAACTACTGAGCACAAAGTATCTTGATAAAGAACTAAAGTGTTATTCTTTAGCGCCTGTTCCGCCTCTTTCATCTTCATTTTGTTCTAACCTCTCTACTTCAATTTCAATACGTGGTCGATCACTGTAATACTTTTCAGCAACTATCTTTACAATCTGGTTATCATCTTCCCATAGCAGGCCATTTAAGCCATCCAAAGTAGATTTGATGTAATTATCCGTGTCCGGTTTTACAATCGGTCTGTGTATTCCTGAGAGGCGTAATTTTCGTTCCTTTTTCGATGCACTTGATTGAATATGCCGGTAAAATTTAAGACTAACAATTAATGGTCCGGCTAATGGCTTATCTTTGTACTGGAATTTGCACATCATCCCCAACTGCTTCTTGTAGGTTGATACCTTTTGAGGATCATACAAACGTATTCCTTTACGCGTTTTAGTTGCTCTAGGCCTTGCCTGTTCGACGGGCTCAATGTTGAATATTATTTTCATTTTCACCTCGTTCTTTAGTTCAATAAGTCTTTAATAATCGAAGCAATTGGTGCACAAGCGTGAATAACATTAATGACCAAGCATAAAAGCATGATTACACTTAAAGAACCGCCTACAAATGATGTTGCTATACAGCCAGTAGTATAATCTGTTCCATCAACTTTATCTCGAAGTGACTGATTTTCACCTTTCTTAAAAAAGTAATGTGATAACCATATAGTACCAATTAACGCAGCAATAAAAAGTACACCGCACAAAATAGATAGAACGATTGCTGACATTTGATATTGTTGAACCATTGTTTTAGCGACGGCCGGTAACTCACTCAATTGTCCGTTAAGCGTTTTGAGCAATTCTTGTTCTGCTTCATGCTTCATCTAATCCACCCTCTCATACGTTCGTTCAAATATGTCTTGATCAATAATCCAATGCTCTCCATCCACGCCAGTAGCAATGTAGTCACCAGTATTAAGCTTCATATTCCCTTCTTTTGTTGGAAGCAAGAAATAAGAAGTGTCACCTCGTGATGTTGGTCCAACAATATGTACCTTGTACCTAGTTATCTGCTTAATTGACCCATCGAACTGTTCAGCTTCGATTAAGGCTGTCTTTCTGTATGTGTGTAGCATTATTTCACCTCAAAGCACTTATTTTCTTGCTTGTCATAAATATCTAAGTAAAGCTGTTTCTTATCACCGTTATATGTAACTTCGTAATAATGCTGATCATCCTTAATTGGAGTAGCTAACAAAGCCTTATAGTTCTGTAGTACTTTCGTATACCACACAACGAACACTTCGTTATCACTAATTAATCCTTGCTCAGGCTTAAGAATATTTTCGTTAGTGTGTTTAGCCACAACATACTTGGCTTTATTAATAAATTCTCCGTTTGTCATTACTTTTCCTCCTGATAGTCACAAATTAACCTAAAAAGTTCTCGCAAAACGTCTTCTGCTACTTCTGTTGATTGAGGGCGACAAAAGAAATTCAAAACTCGCTCTTTAACAAAAACTTCCGCAAAACACATATGATTACACGTTTTGAAAATGTTAATTAACATATGGTGGTCCTCACGTTGCTTAGATGCGTAAACGCCGTTTAAGGCATTGACTTTGCTTATAAAATTGTCTGTTGTCATCAATCTTCCTCCTCATACCCTTTATAGCTATTTTTCAGCAAGCCAATTCGTTCAGATAAAGCAGCTTTATACTGCATCATTGCTCTAAATTGCGCTTCTAACACCCAGTACATTTCTGTAGAATCAGTTCCTACATATTCTTCCGTCTCATCAGTAGGATGTGGATTATCCAGGAACAAGCGTAAACGATTAATTTTTTCAAGAAGCCCTCGCCGTTCCTCTTGTAGTTCTTTGATGAGCATATTTTTCTGTTTAGTTGTCATTATTCTTTCTCCTCATTCATTACTTGCTCACATTGAGTTAATAATCGATTTGCCCGATTGTATCCGATCTTAAAAGTACGTTGAAGAGATGGAATAGTTAATTCTTTTTTCTTTGCAAGCGCCAATGCATCAGGTAAGAATTGATCAGCGCGTTTAGAGTCAAGCATTGTATTACCTTTCACTCTTTCAGAGCTAAGTACTTTTTCTATTGCTTCAAGAATTGATTGTTGCGTCTCACTAACAGTTTTTTGAACGTCTTGATGGTGAAGTTGATTAAGTAAATCAATCTTCATCTCAATAGCAATAGGAGCCTGAAGAATTTTTCTTAGTTCTTGATCACTAAAAATCATTATTATTCTTCCTTTCACAAAGCCCGACCACAAAATGGGCAATAGTTAATTGCTATTTCATCATTAATCCCTTGCAAGTCTCCAGAATCATCCGGATATTTGATGATTAGGTATGGCTGAATGCTTTTTTGATTGTCGCACTCGATTTCTAATGCTGTCCTTAGTCCTGTAATAACGTTGGTATATGGCTGATGACAATATTGACAACGCTTAAGCAATTTATCTCCTTCATCTGCCACGATATCTGTTAATTGACTCATTAGATATCGTGGCGATACTCCAAACACTCTAGCCATTTCTTTTTGATATGATTCATTAGGTCTTTTGATACCCTTTTCCCAAGCAATAAGCGTAGAGACGCTTGTTCCAATGCACTCTGCTAGTTTGATAAGGGTTATATGGTGCTTAGTTCGTAATTTTTTAATCCTATTCGATTCCAACTTCATTCTTCCTCCTCTTTCAGAGAACGACCGCATTTAGGACAATATTCAATCTCAACAATGTGAGTTTGACCATTGGTTATCGTAATTAACTTTGGTGTTGTGAAGGCATCTTCACTAACTTGATAAAGAACTCCATCTTCTCCAATAAAGGTCATCTTAGGTTCCTGACAATACTTACAATTCTTTTGCTTCTCGGTTAGTTTCATCTATCTTCTTCACGCTTTCTCAAAATTAAGCTTTATTACTTTTGAATTTGCCAACAATTCGTATGATTCATGAAGCTTAGTTCGCTTGTATTCTCTTACCAATCTAATGCACTCACGTTTGCTAATTGGTTGAACTGGTTCAGCCACCCATGACACCATCAAATCCGTAAAAGCCCACTCTAATGAAGCGAGACCTACAAGGCGAGCATATTTATTGGTTGTCCCACCAACACGTACAAAGTCACCAGGTCTAATATCCCTATATGACATATTCTTTACTATTTTTGGCTTGGAAATAGTGGTATTAAGTTCAAAACACGAATCATCTTCAACTGGACTTTGACATAACAGCTTTGTTTCAAAACATCCGTTGTTGAGTACATTAGTTTTGCCAATTGCAACGACTACATATAGTTCGCCTTCAAATTCTATGACATCATTAATTTTTCTTGGCTTGTACTGAGCCTTTCTTTCATCAAGAGCAATCATTTATGAATCACCGTATCGTTATATGTAGCATCAATAACGTTTCCTATTTTATTGGAAAGTTCATTCAACATAGTTCTTTGACTTTGCTTGTATTCCGCCATAATCGCAGCAGCCTTAATTTCTATCGGATAATCCTCTTTAAGAATCCTCACAATCGCTTGTTCAAACTTATTACTCATTTTTTATAAACACGCTCCATTTTTACTTTCCAGTTAATCTAATCATGCGTTATGTTCCTCTAACTTTGATTTCATCTGATCAATTAAGTCATCATCAACTTTCCGATCTTCATAGTCACGCCAGACTTCGTTAGCCTTGTAATAGAAGCCTCGATGATCTGGTACTCCTCTGCGTGATGTGGCAAACGCAAGAAATACTTTGTTCCCACATTTAGGACACTTCATAAAGCGATTCCCATATAATGTAGTTGTTTCTTCGTTGTTGCCACACCAAGGACACATCAGATCGACTTTTACAGGTTGATGATATTCAGGCATACGATCATAATCGTCTCGATTATCATCAAAGCTATTCGCAACAGTAGAATGGCTATTTTTTTCTGTATTATTTTCGGTGATTTCTAGTTCATCCCCAGTTACAATTTCATACGCCTTTACCAGGGTCTTAAATTCAATATTTTTCTCTTTATCGACGGTTGAGAGCGTTAAACAAACACCGTCACTTTCTAATTTGATTTCCATTAATTATTTACCTTCTTTCGATTTGCAATCCGAGCCCTTAACTTAGCGATATCCTCGGGGGATGCTTTTTTGTTTAACTCTTTTTGATCTTTTTTACTCCACTCAGGCATTTTTTCTCGAATAGGTGGACGCTTACGATAGCCAGAAGATACTTGTTGCTTTTTCTTTGCTCGTTCTTGTTTGTATTGCTCGGAAAGTTTTTCCGCCTGCTCAACGGTTTTTACATGATTTGTTTCTAAACCCTTCATAACTGTCAGTAAGTATTGCCAATTAGGATGAGATGCGTTCTCATTTGTTTTATGAATTGCCCAACACACAACTGAATTTCCTAATTTCTGAATATAATCAACAAAGATAGGCTTGTTTAATCCTGAGTTAACATTAATATTCGCTTGGTCAGCTAATGTAAATGGATCTTCTTCAATTGACCTCTTCTGCTCATCTGGGGATGCCACCTTATCATCATCTATTTCAGTATTTGGTATATCAGTATTAGGTTTAAAGTCAGTATTAGGTAGTCTGCCATTTTCGGAATTCCGCAAATCGGCATTCCGTTTACCGGCATTCCGGTTTTGGGAATCTGGGTTGATAACTTGTGGTGTTTCATAAAGTAGATAGTCAATCCCCTTAAAATGCCCTTTATTATCCCTTTTTCGTTTGCGTACCAGATAGCCTACAGATTCCATCTCTTGCAAAGCAGTGTTAATCGCTTTAACTCCGTCTTTGTCACTATGTTTTGCTAACTCATCTGGATAAAATTTCCAATCATCAGGCTTGGATAACATATAAATTAGTAAGCCACGGGCTTTAAATGAAATTTGTTTATCATTAATTATTTTGTTATCAACAATTGAAAATCGGTCTTTTCGCTTTTGCCTAATAATTGCCATTTCTAATCACCATATTTTCCTTTGACCCCCAGTTTCTTTAAGATTTCTGGTGGCAGCTTAAGTCCTTTAACATGTATGTGGTATTTTGCTTCAAACCTTTTATTATTAAGTCTTTCGATTTCTTGATGATGAAATCGACACAACGGATAAAGTTCTCGTTTAGAATGATTAATTTTGTTTCGATTATTCCCCATACCAACTACTGACCCTTCGACATGGTGAAAGTCGGCCTTTTTGCCACAAATAACGCATTTGTCTTTCAGCAAGCACTTGTAAATGAAGTAGCTTTCATTACGCGGCAACAGCTTATAGCCATTTCTAACAGGAACATCAAACTCAAAAATAAAATTGATAACGTCCTTAATAAGCTTATTTGCGTCACTTACATTATTCTCTGTATTATCAGCAAGGCTAATCTCTTTACCAGATGTCCTTTTTGAATATCTTTTATAGAAATATTCCTTCAATTTTTCTTTAGGCATTCCCGACCATTCATGAATATCATTAAGTAATGCGAAGAACAGAGCACGTTGCTTAGGATGAACTTTGCGAGGGTCTGTAAATTCAAATTGAATAGGAACTCCATCGATCAAACCATCATTCAAAATTGCGATATGTTCCAAATTAATATTTTTATCTGGGACAATTACCCACATGTTATTGCGATAGTAAGCTTTTCCACTTTCCATTTAGAATGGCAATTCGTCATCGGCCAGATCAATACTTTGTCCACCATTGCCAAAGTCGTTATTCTGATTGCCATAATTTGACTGAGCATTCTGGTTTTGCTGAGGACTATTTGATGTTGCATTACGTGCATTATTATTTGGTGCTTGTGAGGAATAATTGTTATTAGGTTGTTGGTTATTTTCTTGACGTGGCTCTAATAGAGAGAAGCTATCGACATTAATCTCAGTCACGTAAACCCGCTGACCTTGCTTATTCTCATAAGTCCGAGTCTGAATTCGACCATCGATACCAACAAGTGAGCCTTTGTGAGTAAAATTAGCAAAATTTTCTGCAGCCTTTCGCCAAATAACAAGATTGATGAAATCAGCTTCACGTTCTCCTTGTTGGTTCTTAAATTGACGATCAACGGCAATGGTAGCTTGTACAACAGCTGTTCCACTTGTGGTGTACCGTAATTCTGGATCACGGGTTAGACGTCCCGTTAAAATTGCTCGATTTAACATTTACTTCTGTTTCTCCTTTGATTTATGAATATCTTCTACAAACCATGTATTTAGATTGTCAGCATTGATTTTTAGCAAATTACATTCATTTTGTAACTTGCTTAAGGCATGTACTTCCTTACCAAACGTTTCGCCACCATTGGTTTGCGTTATCATGGCAGCAATTGTGTCAACACGTGTCATCATCTGCATTAAGAATTGTTGTTTCGTATTTTTAAGTGTCATGTGTTATACTCACCTTGTGTATTGTTTTTATATGAGCTTTTAACTATTTGCGGTAGTTTTAAGCTCTTTTTCTTTTTGCTTATCGACTTTTTCAAACTCAGCAGAAAGAAACTCAAATATTTCCTTTGCGATTGGCACTTGGTCTTCACTCATTTCATCAATACGGTGCAGATCAAGTATCTTTTTCATTGGCACATAAAACATTTGTTGAACAGAATTGTAAGATGTTTTTCGGCGCCATTTTGAACTCATATGATCGTGACAATAGCTGTCGATCCGTTTTCTTAGTTGCAACCAGCCAGTAGTAATCTTCGGCGTATTCCTTTTGTTCAGCGCTTCGTATACTTGATACTTAACTTGGTGTTCAATAATTCTGTTTAACTCTTCTTCTGAAATCTCCATTTATATCACCTCCCATCATTGTTCTTTTCTGCCATCTGGGTCCGCAACTGCTGCAATTAATTGCCAAGGTAGTACAAAAGCAAAAACCAGAAATAATGGTGATCCTATAATCAAACTAATAAATATTCCTGCTGTTAGTCCCGTGCAAACCAATGCTCGCATTGTCCCTTCACCTTCTTTCAATGCTTCTTTCGGTACTTGTTCTTGAATAGTAATGGACGATCCCTTTCGTAAAGCAGACTGTATGTCAGTGCATACAATAAGCACAACGCAATAACTAATATGGGTAATGTGATTAGCCAAGTCATCTACTTACCTTCTTTCAAATGAGGATCAAGCAGCCGCTTCCGATATTGTTCAGATCGATACCTAAGAAAATCTTGAAAACGATTTTCATCTACATAGGTTCGCTGTCCGCCATCGCGAATAATGGCATCACGATAGTCTGGTAAAAGAGAACATTCTTTACAACGGCTATAGAAAGTACCCTCCGAATATCCATAATCTGTCATGATTTCTTTTTTAGTTTTCCAATTATTAGCCATCATCATTAATCACTCCCATCTATATAGTGAATATCTGCACCCTGGGATTTTAAGAAGTCAATTAGTAGATCACTTCCCGTTTGACGTTGGTGAAATTTACCTAAGATGTTCATAATTCTTACTGCTGTAAGTTGTACATTGATATTCAAGTATTCCAATAAGAACTCAATCCCATTGGGAATCTTATTATTCCAACCTACGTTCTCTCCTATCCAATCCGTGACAGTGTAATAATCTTTACTTCCCCAAGTATGTCCTTTGTATTCTTTGGTGATTAGAAATACTTGAGCAAATTGGAGAGGTGTTAATTGCTTAAGTGTTTCATCTAGCATTGAGACCCACGCCTTTTGCATTTCCCAGTTACATTCTTCAATCACAGGTGTCCAATAATGAATCAAAATAAAAGCTAGTTGCTGTGGGGTTCTTTTCTCGTTCATATTCAATCAGTCCTTAGATTTAGTTAACGGCAATTTATGAACCTTTTCCCACTTATTAAGGGTGACTAATTGGGATTCAGTAATTCGCTTAGCGTTTTGTGGAAGACTGTAGTAATTAAGCTGATTAGCATAACCAAGTGCTTCTTCAAAGTCACTATGAAGGATTGCTGTATATTTAATTGCTCCAAAATGGTGCTTAGTTAATGAATAGAACGCACGAACAATATGCCCATATTTCTTAGAAAAGAATTCTTTACCACCATATTCTGGATTATTGAATTTATGCTTTAACCATGATTTAGTGGTCACTGCGGCACGACTTGTGATTGCTTGTTTAAGCCGATTTGCTTCTCCATCGGTTAAAGGAATAAACTTCTTAATCTCCTCAATACTCTGATTGGTATATTCTTTTAATTCTTGCTTTGCTTGTTCCGTAGATTCAGCAATTGATTCATATACCATTTTGTTAATCTCGGCTTGGAGTGCTTGTGCTTTTACTAAATTTCCAAGCACAGACAAGCTAGATTTCTCTTTGCTTTTTACCGGCGCTGTTAATGTTTCTTTCATTACTGATAATCTCCTTCTATAACTCGTCGACCGCCTAGCATTGAACTAAGTCGATCAATCGAATGTTGTAATAATTCAAGACGCTTTTGCAGATTCTTTTGTGCTTGTTCACCCATCTCATCAATATCTTCTTGACTAAGTTTCTGCAATTCAGGAATCCAATCATTAATTTTTAACGAAGTGCTATAGCCGTTAATTTCAGCTTGGCGCTTTTTTCGTTTCAATTCTTGTTCCTGTAGCTTGTCATAACTATTGGTATTTTTGTTAATACGTTCAGCAGCTTTAAGTTCACGTTTGTAATATTCAATATTTTCTTTGTCTTTAGCAGACTGTTCTTTCAGTTCAGCAATCATAGCCTTAATTTCGTCATAATCATCGGGCTTAACTGGAACTTCTTTAGTTACTGTCTTAGTAATAACTTTTTGTTCTGGTTGTTGCTTGGATAATTCAGAATTACGTTTGTTAAGCTCCAGTTGTACTTTGCGATTGTCCTCTAACTCAGCTTGTTGATTAGCAATTGTTTCGTCACGATCAGCAAGTTCTTGTTCACGTTGTTTGAGTTTCTTTTTTACCTCTCGCAATTCACGAACTGTCATTTCGTCAGGCTTTTTAGTTTCACCTGAATTAAGGTGTTGAGGTCTATCTCGTTCTTCGGGTGGCATCGTCGCTATAAGGTACAAGGCTTTAGCTCCCATATTTGGGTACGTACCCAATTTCAATTCACTAGCTATTTTCATAAAATGACTAGCTGAACTCGGATCAATTCCTAAAGATTTAACCCATTCTCCAAATTGACCATGTGCAAGGTCATGTTCTTTAACCCATTTAAGTCGCCTCCCAATTTCAAAAATAGATTGCTCTGCAATATTTTCGTATGACCTTATTTCTGTTGTGATAGTTGTTAAATCAGTAGACAGTGGTTCTAATTCGTTCGTGATAATCACTTTCCTTCATATTTCAGTCCAAATTCTTTGATCAAGGTAATAATGAAGCGAGAAGCCGCTGGCGTTTTCTTTCGACCGGAAAGATAATCGGCTACATCTTGTTTATTCATCCCATACATGGTTGCTAATTGCGCATATGAGATTTTATTTTGTTGTAAATAATCAATAATTCGTTTGCGTCCATTTGACGTTTCTGGCATTTGCTATCCCTTCTTTCTGATAAAATTTAATTAGTCCAAAATAAAGGTGGTGTTAACTGTGAGCGATTACGAAATCGCAAATTGTATGAAAGACATTATGATATGCCTACGTGATAATTCGCATAGCGGTGAAATTGGGACCGATGAACTTAAACTAAATCATACTTATTCTCAGCCAATCCTAAACGCAGCTATAAAGGCACTACTTGTAAATCAATATGTCTTTGGAACAAAAAACGAAGGTAATAACGAGATTAGTTATCTTCTAAGTGGACTGACTTCAAAGGGTCAGAAGTTCCTAGAGGGTTAAAACAAGTCTCCCAATCATCGGCAAGCAAATCACTTTTGCTCGGTTCCCATCGAACATTAATTACAGCTTTATTAAAAAGAATCGCTGTTAAAAATGTTGAATCGGTTGGCACTAGCATTAGTGAATCACTTACCCAACTTTTACGACGGATAGCGTGTGCGTTATCCGCCTTTTTTATTGCTTCTACGATATTCATATTGATTTACCTCCTCATATCTCATCTATTCCGCCTACCCGCCCAGCGTAAGATAAAATGATAGAACTATTGACTAAAATTAAACTTTATTGTAGACTTTAGACATAGTTAAATAAGCGCAATTTCAATAACAACGTTGTGCGATAATTCCTACACCAAAGCAAACGTTGCATAATCTTACTGCGTTGTTTTTTCTATCAACTTAACTTACAGCAATAGTATATTAAACTTTATTATAGAAGTCAATAATATTCTACGATAAAGTTTAATATTGATTGCTACAAAATAGGAGAAATGCTTTCATGACTGTATTTGATAGAGTAAAAAAATTGGCTGAGAAACAAGGTATTTCAATTGTAGAATTAGAAGAAAAACTAAACTTTGGAAGAAATTCACTATATTCTTGGAAGAAAAAAACTCCTAACGGTGATCGTCTTAAAAAAGTTGCTGATTATTTTAATGTCACCACCGATTATCTTCTCGGTCGCACTGACACACCTCAGTTTACCCGCAAAGACGAACGAGATGTTCAAAAAATCTTAGAAGAAATGACTCAAGGCTTGAACAATAAGAATGAACTTGCTTTTCTAAAAAATGGTGGTCAAGAAATTGATCCTGAAGATGCTGAATTATTAAGCGCTTCACTAGAGAATGTAATTAGACAATCTAAACTAATTGCTAAGCAAAAATTTACACCTAAAAAATATCGAAAAAAACAGGATTAATGAGGTGACTTATATGTTATCTAAAGAATGGATTAAACATAAAGCACATGAGATTGTCTATTCCGCTGGTACCCACGATCCTTTCAAAATATGTGAAGAAGCAAAAATTCCTTATTATTACGCTGATCTTGGAAAAGAAATTATGGCTTATCATACTAAAATACTCCGAGTACCTGCTATTGTTTTATCAACACGAAATAGTAATTTTGAAAACAGATATGCATGCGGACACGAGTTAGGTCATCATTTTTGTCATCACCAAGGGAATACTGAATGTCTTAATAGAAGTAATCGAAAATTTGTTACTTTTGGTGAAGAATATGAAGCAAACAAATTTATGGTAGACATGATGCTTGATGGAGTTAACGCCCATGATTTTGAAACAAGGGAACAACTAATGAGATACTGTCACATCCCCTCTTGGGCTGAACGGTATATTGATTGGGATTTATTAATTGAATAAACTACGTCCAAACGTGATCGACGTTAAAAGCTATTTGGGGAGATTTCTATGCATTTATTTTGGATTATAACTCTACTACTAGCAATTATATTAATCTTACTATTTCTAGCATTACCGTTTACTCCTGCAGGGCGTGAGCGAATTAGAAATAATAAATTAAGGTATTCTTTAGGCTTAATTGTCTGGATTGTTGTAGCGATTTATCTTTATGGAAATGTACAAAATACTTCTTACAGCAAAAATACAACCAATCTACAGAAATCACAGAAAGCAATTAGTAAAGAATCTAACTCAACTCAAAAAGAAAGAAGCTCTCACTATTCTGATGGTTCTTTGGCTAAAGACTTAGCTAAGTATGAAAGTCATAGCTATCAAAATGTTAGTTACAATGATTTAGATAGCGATAGTGATGAGCTCAATGGAAAAGATATTGCTATTACTGGAACTGTTTCAAAAGTACATAAAGAAGACGGATCATATGTTCTTATAGTGTCAATGGATAATAATCAGGCAAAAAATGTAATGGTGGCAGTTGACGGTAGTAGCGTTCCAAAGGGCAAGAAAATATCCAAAGGTGATCAGATTACTATTAAAGGAACTGGCGGTGGAAAACAATCTACTCCTAATGAACTTACTGATGGTAATAATATTCCTTATGTAGATTGTAACGAAACTGTTGAATTTCAATAAAGGAGTTACACAATGGATTTAAGTAGATTAGATGCTGCTCTTGATAAGCAATCCAAGTCGGAAATTAGGATGGCTGATATCGTAATGGCTCAATTAAATTATTATCGCGAAGATATTAAACGCCTAGCCAAATATTGTTCAGACCTAGTAGATTCACAGGGTAATAAGGTTGCTGTTGGAACTTACAAAATCGGATTATTTAAAACTAGAAAATTTGATGATGAAGGCGAAACAAATGGCATTGTCTATTTAGATATGTTAGATGGGAAAATTGAAATTGATATTCGTGACACTTCTCATGATTTGGAAGATATGAAATATGGAATCGACATTAAAGGCCCTGCCCTTCCCTTTGAATTAGACAGCACTAAGTTAGCAAATTGCATTGCAGATGCTGATAATTTTGAAATGGCGATGTTAGCCACGAATCCAAATATGCTTATTGAATATGCCGTTAAGAATGCTAATGAACATGTTAAGGACAACGATGAGCGAATGGATAAATTTAATAATTTTTAGAAAAGAAGATTATAGAAATGTTACAAAAAATAAATAATAAATTAGATGAATGGAGTAAAATTGCTGAACCATATATAAAATTTTCAATTTTTACTACTTTGTTAGCTTCATTTATTACTCCTACTCTATTTTATCTTTATATTAGTTATAGAAATTTTCTGAATAATGAATATATTTATTTAGGAATTTTAATGCTACTAATTCCAATCTTATTAGAAATCTTATTATCTCTGGGAATCAAACAAAAAATATATGCAGGGCTTAGCTTTTGCATCTTATATATTGCAATTATGAGTATTCTAATATGGGGAAATCAAAATCCGTGGTTAATTGCATTTTCACTAGTATTTTTAGGTTATCTCATTTCTTACATCTTAATAAAAGGGATTCTTATCTTTACTAAAGAATTGAAAGAAATATTTATCGAAACAAAAAATATAGCAACTCTTATTGGTCAAATAATGATTCCCGTTCTCACTACAGCAATTCCGATAGCAATCGCTTTGGCAATTAAGTATTTATTCAACAGTTAATCTTAAAGCGGTCAAATCCGTGGCCGTTTTAAAAAGCATGCAAAAAGAACACCAGTTTGCATTTTAAGGAGGTGATGTCCTATGAAAAATAAAAAAGCCCATTCCCTACTGCAATAGGAAACAGGCTTGACTAATTTCACCAATCTTCACCGCAATGGAGATTGATTGAGGAGTTAAAAATAAAGTACTCATCCCTATTTTTAACTCCTTCATTATAACATTTACGTTTATTTGAATGGAGGAACAATTATGTGGATAGAAAATTTGCCTGACGGACGTTTTAAGTTTAGAGAACGGTATAAGGATCCTTTAACTGGCAAATCATTTAAGGTTTCTGTTACTGTAGCTAAAAACACAACCCACACACGTAAAGAAGCACAAATTAAGCTGGACAAAAAAATAACTGAAATACTTAAAAGTATTCAATATGGAAAAATTAAGCATGGCATTCATCTTAAAGAACTCAAAGACGAATGGCTACCAACCTATAAATTAGAAGTTAGAGCTAATACTTATAGTAATGCTGAAAGCCGTTTGCGTCGTGTAATGCGAGATATTAAACCTGATACTCTAATTGAAAAAATTACGCCAAATTATTTAACTAATTATTTTAATAACTTATTGTATAAGCAAAATCTTAAAAATGGGACGGTAAGCCATATTAAGCAAACGTTAAACGTTATGTTTGACTATGCCATAATGCACGATTACCTAAAAGAAAATCCCATTCAAAAAGTTAAAATCCGCTACCGCAAAGAGGATGGTTCAGCTAAACCAAGAGATAAATTTTTAGAAGATGATGAGCTAAGAAAAGTTCTTGAATTTGAATATCAGGCCGGCAACCCATATGGTCGATTTTGTGAATTCCTATATCTCACTGGTCTACGATATGGTGAAGCTGCTGCATTAACTTTGAAAGATATTCGAGGAAACAAGGCAACTATATCTGGAACGCTTATCAAGCTTCCTAAGCAACCGGCCTATAAGCAAAATTCAACAAAAACACAAGCAGGTACGCGAACTATAACTTTGCCTAAAAGAGCTATTAAACTTTTGAAAGATCAAGAACATGAATTCCCTAATAATGAATTTTTGTTTTGTACTAAACAAAAAAACTTTATACCAGAAGTAACTCTTAACCATCAGTTAAGACGAGCAAAGAAGAAATTTGATATCGACAAAAAAGTTGACTGCCATATTTTTCGTCATACCCACGTCTCTAAATTAGCCGAACTAGGAATTCCACTCTATGTAATTCAAAATCATGTTGGACATGCTGACGATCAGACTACTAGGTTGATTTACCTACACGTAACAAAAAAAGCCCAGCAGAAGCTGGACTCTCAATTGGATAAATTATAAAAATTTGCCCCCTAAGTGCCCCTTAGCGGGCATTTTTATTTATCTTCTTCCGCAGTCAACCGCACAATCTCAAGCAGGGTGTCCAATGCGCGTTCCATTGTCTGCAATGATACATATTCAAAACGGGAATGCATATTTTCTCCTCCAGCAAATAAGTTCGGTGTTGGTAAGCCCTTATATGAAATAGTTGAACCATCTGTACCACCACGAACGGGATAAATGTCTGGCTTAATATTTAAGTTTTCCATGGCCTCTTTTGCAATTTCGACAACATCCATATGGTCCTTTAAGGCGTCTTTCAAATTATAATATTGATCATATAGCTTCATCGTAATCAAATTTGCACCAAGTTCATCGTTTAAGCCCGCAACAATTCTCTCAAGTAAGTGTTTTCGTTCTTCAAAGATCTGCTTATCATGATCCCGAATTAAATAGGTCATCGCGGCATGGTCGACTGTTCCATCAAATTTATATAAATGATAAAAGCCTTGACGCCCATCGGTTCTTTCTGCACGGTCATGTGCCGGCAAACTATTTTGCAGGTCAATTGCTACTTGGATTGCATTAATCATTGTTCCCTTAGCAACCCCAGTGTGGACATCTTTCCCTTGAATTTCAATTTCTGCCTGAGCCGCATTAAATGTTTCATATTCCAGTTCACCAAGCGGTCCGCCATCTACCGTATATGCAAAATCAGCTCCAAAATCAGCAACATCAAAGTGATCGGCACCGGTTCCAATTTCTTCATCAGGGCCTAAGCCAATTTTAATTGGACCATGTTTAATCTCTGGATGTTTCATCAAATAGGCTGCCATCGTAATAATTTCTGCAACCCCAGATTTATCATCCGCCCCAAGGAGTGTTGAACCATCGGTAGTAATTAACGTATTACCTTGATATTTCTTTAACGATGGGAATTCAGCAGTTGTCAAGACATACTTTCCATCATTATCAAGCTTAATATTAGACGTCCCATCATAATTTTCAACAATTTGCGGATTAACGTTATGGGCATTAAAATCAGCCGTATCAATGTGCGCAATAAACCCAACTGTTGGTACTTTTTTATCAATGTTGCTAGGGATGGTAGCCATCAAATAGGAGCTTTGCGCATTCAAATGAACATCACTTAATCCTAAAGCAATTAGTTCATCTTTTAATTCATTCAAAAAAGCCGTTTCTTTAGGATCAGATGGAATTGTATCTGAATCAGGATTAGATCTTGTCTCAGTCTTTACATATTTCAAAAATCGTGGTAGTAAACCTTCATATTTTTCTTCAACCATAAATCAGCACTCCTTATTTAACTACAAAAGTAAACGGTTCTGTATTGACTTGGCTTTCCATTACTGCAAACTGCCAATTATTTTCATCTTGCCACCGTGAGATCAACTTTGCAAGTTCATGCGCTGCAATAACCTCAATATGATGGCCTGGATCAATTACTACTAAATGGCTCGCAATCATATCGTGAGCAAAATGGTAACTAACATCACCAGTTATATAGGCGTCGGCCCCATTTTCAAGCGCCTGTTGGTAAAATTCTTGTCCAGATCCGCCGAGAATTGCTACCCGTTTAATTTTTTTGCTTTTATCCAGTGGATTCACTATTAGTCGTAACCCTTTGATTTGAAAAATGTTCATACAGTAATCAGTAAATTCTTGTACTGCCATTTCTTCGGCAAGTTCACCGACCCGCCCCATTCCAACAGGTTTATTACTCAACGGATCTTTACCGGCCGGAACCAATGGAATTGTCTGCCTAAGGCGGAGTGCAGCCGCTAGCCAATCGTTCATTCCCCCATTAGCCGTATCTAAATTAGTGTGGGCAGCATATACCGTAATATTATTGGCTAATAGTTTTGCATACATTTGATTTTGCGGATTTCTCGTATCAAGGTCTTTAGCAGGATGAAACATGATCGGGTGATGAGCAAAAATAAAATCAACTTTCTTCGCAATTGCCTCATCCACCGTTTCAGGACGAACATCAAGAGTTGTCATTAATCGATTAATGGGCTGATCCGGATTACCTACTTGTAAACCAACATGATCCCATTTTTCAGCTAACCGGGGATCAGCAAAATTCTCAAATCGTTTAATTAATTCCGTTCCAGTTGTCATCTTTAATCGCCTCTTTAACTATTTCTAAGCGTCTTTGTAATTGATCAATCTTGTCAACAGGGATTTTTTTGGCTTGCTTCATTTGATTAATGACTTGACCTTCTCGCTGAAGATACTCACGCCATTTTTTGACAAAAATCGGTCCCTTATTTTCTAATAAGAATGGACCAAAATCGAGTTCATATTGACTATAGCGGAAGGGAACAATTGATGGCTCAGCGACAATAATTTCATAAATATGTCCGTCTTCTTCAATTATTTTCTCGGTCGTAATCTGATAACGATTATTCATCAGCCATTCGCGCAAGCTACTTTCACCAACATTAGGCTGGAGAATTAACCGCTTTACACCTTCAAGTTTATCCTTACCCCGTTCTAAAATGGAAGCAATTAAACTTCCGCCCATCCCAGCAATCGTAATAGTATCAATATTATCTTTATCTTTAATTGCTGCCAATCCATCTGCTAATCGTGGAATAATATTTTCCTCAAGCTGATGGGCTTGAATTTCATGAACCGCGTTTTCAAACGGACCCTTTACTACTTCTCCTGCAATTGCAAACTTAATTTTACCATCCAAAACTAACGCTGCTGGTAAGTATGCATGGTCAGAACCGATATCAGCAATCCGTGCATTAAGCGGAACTAACGAAGCCACACTGGCTAATCTTGCTGATAAATGTTTTTCATCCACAAAAAATCATTCCTTTATTTCACTAAATGTCTTAATTATAACAAAAATAGGAGTAAGACAGAACTAGCATGCCAGTTCATCTTCTCCTAGGGTAAAGGACTAAATTTCTTCAGTCGAATTTTTAAATTAGGCAGATTGCAAGAAATAACTTGAACGAATTTAGTGACGTAGATTAAGCAAGAAGATCTCGATTGGTGTATGCCA
>NZ_RDBR01000028.1 GCF_009663775.1 Lactobacillus sp. 0.1XD8-4 | reverse complement strand
GGTCTACAAAAAAGATTTCCACGACCAGATGAATTATTCATCCAACCTATGAAAATCTTACACTAACAAATCCTTTGGAAACGGAAATTGCTTAAAGAGGGCAGGGGTTACCTCGTTAACAGACTGATCCGTGGATTGTGCGCTTAGGATAGTTGCAAGCAGAAAATGGTAATTTGTGTCTGCAATTAGGGTTGTTCCAGCGTTCGGATAAGTTTTACGCATGATTTTAACCGCATAACGGATTTCCTCAGGGGATAGCATTAATAATCACTCTTTCGTATCAATTTATAACTATTTTAACGCTTCCCAATTAAAAAAAGCGACTAACTCATTTTTTTATCATTAAACTATTATTTGCTTAATATCATAAAAGCAAACTAACAAAAGTGCCGGTTAAGGAAAATAGGTAGTAGCTTACGTTTATTAAAGAAAACGTTTTCTTGAATTAATTTAAATAAACGATTGACCTCTTAATGGCACCTTGGTACAATATATTAAAGATTTTCTTATAATTCTAATCAAATTTTAATTATAAACGTAAAGGAGGATGATTATGAGTTTTTGGAAAACAATTACACGTAAAGAAGACCCGCGTGTTTATGATAGTAAAGACGGTCATTTGGTACGATCTTTGAAGGTGCGGGACTTTTTAGCTTTAGGTGTTGGAACGATTGTGTCCACTTCCATTTTCACTCTTCCTGGTGAAGTGGCCGCAATGCACACTGGTCCTTCAGTTGTGATCTCATTCTTATTAGCAGCGATCGTAGCTGGATTGGTTGCCTTTGCTTACGCTGAAATGGCAGCTGCCATGCCATTTGCTGGTTCAGCATATTCATGGATAAATGTTGTTTTTGGTGAGTTCTTTGGCTGGGTAGCTGGTTGGGCGCTTTTAGCCGAATACTTCATCGTTTTGGCCTTTGTTGGTTCAGGTCTATCTGCCAACTTCCGTGCACTATTCGCACCATTAGGCTGGAAATTGCCTGCTTCGCTATCCAATGCATTTGGTACAGAGGGTGGTGTTGTTGACCTTGTTTCAGTCGTTGTGATTGTATTGGTTGCCTTGCTTATTTCTCGTGGGGTATCTCGTGCAGCACGGGTTGAAAATATACTTGTTGTCTTAAAAGTATTTGCAATCTTACTTTTCATTGTTGTTGGTTTAACTGCTTTGAAGGCAAGTAATTTTACACCATTTATTCCGGCTTACCGTGAAACAGCTAACGGTGCTTTTGGTGGTTGGCAAGGTATCTATGCTGGTGTGTCAATGATTTTCCTTTCATATATTGGGTTTGACTCAATTGCAGCTAATTCTGCCGAAGCAATCAATCCACAAAAAACAATGCCTCGAGGAATCCTTGGATCATTGGTAATCGCTGTTGTCCTGTTTGTTGCTGTTAGTTTAGTCTTGGTTGGAGTATTGCCATATGGTCAATACGCTAACAGTGCCGAACCGGTGGGGCTTGCTTTACGGGCGGCTCACCATGGCGGTGTTGCAACTGTTGTGCAAACGATTGCGGTTGTTGGGATGTTTACGGCTTTGATCGGTATGAGTATGGCTGGTTCACGGTTGATTTATTCATTTGGTCGTGACGGTATGTTGCCAAAGTGGCTTGGAAAACTTGATGAAAGTAACCGACCAAACCGTGCATTGTGGACATTGACAATTGGCGCGGTTCTAATTGGTGCATTCTTCCCATTCGCCTTCCTTTCCCAATTGATTTCTGCCGGAACACTGATCGCATTTATGTTTGTTTCTCTTGGGGTATACGCATTGCGTCGTCGTGAAGGAAAAGATATTCCAGAACCTTCATTTAAGATGCCGTTCTACCCTGTCTTGCCAGCACTTGGTTTTATTGCCTCATTCCTTGTATTCATGGGTCTTGATTACCAAGCAAAACTTTATGCTGGGATTTGGTTCGTCTTTGGTTTAATTATTTACTTTGCTTATGGAATGCGGCACTCAACGATGGCAAAGAAAGAAGATGAACAAAATGGAAATGTTGAATACACAAAAGACGAAGTTGAAGACAACGAATAAACAGGTTCTTGCAAAAGAAGAAGAAGCTTTTGCAACTGCAGCTCGGATCAAATATTACGATATTGTTTTAGACCATGGTCAAGGAGCAATTGTTACTGATATTGAAGGCAATAACTATATCGATTTGCTTGCTAGTGCTAGTTCAACAAATACTGGCCACGCACACCCGCGAGTGGTTAAGGCTATTCAGGAACAAGCAGCCAAAATGATTCAATATACGCCGGCTTATTTTGCAAACTCACAGGCAGCCTGTTTAGCACCGCGGTTAGCAAAACTGGCACCGATGAGTGGGCCTGTTGAAATGGTTTGGGGGAATTCTGGCTCGGATGCTAATGATGCAATTATTAAATTTGCACGGGCATATACAGGGCGCCAATATATCGTTTCATTTACCGGAGCTTATCACGGTTCAACTTATGGTTCGATGACACTTTCAGGTGTTTCATTGAATATGACCCGTAAAATGGGGCCGATGCTACCAGGAGTAGTAAAAGATCCCTTCCCGAGTCCATGGGAACGCCTTGAGGGTGAAAAGGACGAGGATTTTGTTGACCGAATGTTTAAGCAGTTTAGGTTACCGTTTGAAACCTACCTTCCAGCAGATGAAGTGGCGGCAATTATCATTGAGCCTATTCAGGGAGATGGCGGAATTGTTAAGACACCACCTGCATATATGCGTAAAGTTTACGATTTTGCAAAACGTAATGGTATTTTATTTGCTGTTGATGAGGTTAACCAAGGAATGGGCCGGACTGGAAAGTGGTGGTCAATTCAACACTTTGATATCGAGCCAGATTTGATGTCGGTTGGTAAATCATTGGCATCAGGATTACCGCTCAGTGCGATGATTGGTCGAAAAGAGATTTTGGAATCGCTTGGCGCACCAGCAAATGTGTACACCACTGCTGGTAACCCAGTTACTACGGCAGCGGCCAATGCAACCCTTGACGTTATTCAAAATGAACATCTCCTCGAACGATCACAGCGTTTAGGGGAAAAGGCTGCTAAATTCTTCCGGCAAGAGCAGGAAAAATATTCTTTTGTTGGGGATGTACGGATGTATGGCCTCGATGGTGGGATTGACATTGTTAATCCAGTCACTGGGAAAGGTGATCCGGAAGCAACAACGAAACTAATGTATCGAATTTTTGAATTAGGGGCTATTATCATTAGTTTGAGGGGGAATATCCTCCGCTTCCAACCACCACTGGTAATTACCGAAGAGGAACTAGATCGGGCGTTTGCAATGATTGATCAAGCATTTTCAGAATTAGCTGCTGGGAAATTAGCAGCACCAGCTAATGCGGAGGAGTTAGGCTGGTAATAGCGACTGTGATATAAGTTCCCTTTATAGTTGAAAACAGTATGTAAAGAAGGCTCTAGCGTTCGGACAATCTGAACGCTAGAGCCCTCTTGATTTAAATGTATATTATTCGATATACTACAATTGCCATCTTAGCTCAGCTAGGTAGAGCACATCCATGGTAAGGATGAGGTCGGCGGTTCGAGTCCGCTAGATGGCTTAAAATAGTTTGCTTCTAATTGGATTGTAATGTGGCAAACGACGGTAAAAATATGTTTAATATTTGAACATTTCTTTTCGGAGTGAAGCGTAGATTGGTTGACCACCGAGCAGATTGCTAGTGATGTAAGCAATAAAAGTTAAGATTGTCATTGGGAGGATTTGATCAACGGATCCTACCATTTCAGTTAATAAAGTAATAGCTGTAAATGGTGCTTCTTCAATCGCACCAAAGTAAGCTGCCATTGAAATAACGACAAGGTTAAGGTAACAAGCTGCCGGAATAACGTTCTGATGAATCATAATCACACCAGCAATTGCCCCGATCAATGATCCTAATACTAAAATAGGCATAAAAATTCCACCGGGAACGGAAGCACCGTAACTAATCATTGAAAAACAAAAACGAACGACAAAGAAAATTACGAGCAGTCCTAAGAGGCTGGGAAGGTGACTATCTTTATCAAGGTTAGCGATGTAGGCGATAAAATCATGACTACCACCTAAAATCTTTGCATTCCATAAGCCAATCGGAATTACTAGAAGTAGTGGAATAACACTGTGGTAAATACTTGGAAACTTAATTTTACTGTACCACCAACGAAGATTTAATAACGTATATTGATAAAGATACGCAAGTAAACCGATTAGGACACCTAGAAATAATAGCCAAAGATAGCTCTCTTTTGGTAAGTTTGCATGAACCGGCAAATATAAGCACGGACGTACACCAAAAAATAAAATCGTAACAAAATCAGCGGCAATGGCAGCAGCAAGAGCGGTGATACATCCTTGAGGTTGAAAGTTAAAGGTTATTTCCTCCATTAGAAAAATTACGCCAGCTAATGGAGCGCTAAATGCAGCTGATAAACCAGCAGCGACTCCGCAACCGAGAAGGAATCTTTTTTCTTTCTCACTCATTTTCATGTGTTCTCCAAAGAGTTGCCCAATGCAAGCCCCCATTTGAATACAAGGCCCTTCACGACCAAGAAATAATCCGGGGCAAATAGCTAGTAAACCACCAACAAATTTTCGCCATAGAACGCTCCAAGCCTTCATCTTATGTTCGTTCAATAGAACAGCTTCAATTTGGGGTACCCCAGAGCCGACCAAGTCCAGAAGAAATGGTTTAAGAATTCGGCTGAGTAAAAACACGATGAGCAAAGTGATAAAAATATAAGGAATTAATAACTGATGATGTTGGGCCATTATTGGATAAATTATTGTTAATAATTTCATTGTGCGATCAATAATCCAGCGAAAAATTCCTACGATAAGTCCAGTTAGCAAACCAACGACGATTCCCTTTATAATTAATGAAATAAAAGCCATTGACATAGGTTTATTTAGGACATCACGGGCACGTTTGACAGTAGATTGGTTGTTATCCACAGCAATCCCTCCTTTCGACATCAAAATCAATTTATAGTATTGATTATACACTCCCTAAATAATAATTAGGATTGGAAATATAGCTATGTTAAAATCAAAATTATGTAGATATGCACAATAAGAGAAAATGGAGGAAAAGAAATGGAATTTATTGCTGTATTAGCAGGCCTGTTACTTGCCACTCAACTTGTGGCGCATTTATGTCGACGAGTTGAGATTCCAGAAGTAATCGGACAGATCTTAGTCGGAATTATTGCAGGACCAGCGGTTTTAGACTGGGTTCATTTGAACTCAATGATGAATGAATTTCAAGAAATTGGGGTTATTATCTTGATGTTCATTGCTGGACTTGAGAGTGACCTTTCGTTACTGAAAAAGTATTTAAAGCCTGCTGTCATTGTAGCAATCGTTGGGGTAGTTATTCCAATTGCGGTTATGAGTCCAGTTAGTTACGCGTTTGGTTTTACTAAGCTTGAATCGCTGTTTATCGGGGTCATTTTCGCCACAACATCTGTTAGTATTTCAGTAGCCGTGTTGCGTGAATTTAAACGATTGGATAGCCGAGAAGGAGCCACCATCTTGGGAGCTGCCGTTGCTGATGATATTATCGGGGTAATTCTATTGAGTATCATGATTAGT
Source organism: Lactobacillus sp. 0.1XD8-4 (assembly GCF_009663775.1). GTDB lineage: Bacteria > Bacillota > Bacilli > Lactobacillales > Lactobacillaceae > Limosilactobacillus > Limosilactobacillus walteri. The sequence continues at coordinate 25,452 of NZ_RDBR01000028.1, read as the reverse complement.
GTTATCAATGGTAGCAGCAATAGTGGTCATGGAAACGGACAGCCATTAGGAATTGTTCTGTTGATGCAATTAGTGTTTTTCGGTGGAACTTACTTGCTGATTCGGTGGTTGGCACCATACCTTATTCATATGAGTGACCGTTTATTAACAGTTGCTTCAACTTCAGTTATGGCAATGATTATTTGTTTGGGGATGGCTGCCATCGCTGATTATGTTGGCTTGAGCGGGGCTGTTGGCTCTTTCTTTGCGGGGATTGCAGTTGCCAACACAAAACATAAAGAAGTTGTTGACCGAAGTTTTATTCCCATCGGTTATGCGATGTTTATTCCGTTGTTCTTTGTAAGCGTAGGGCTTAATATGCGGTTTGATAACCTTAATGAGTCGATTGTTTTTGTAGTCGTAATGACAGTCCTTGCTTGCCTTACGAAGCTGCTTGGTTGTGGCGCTGGTGCAAAATTATCTGGTTTTAGTATCCCGAGTTCTTATGTTGTTGGAAGCGGGATGGTCGCCCGTGGTGAGATGGGGCTAATAACTGCACAAATCGGTTATGAAGCGCACCTGCTATCCCCAATGTATTATTCTGATGTAATTACGGTGATCATTGTTGCTACTGTCTTAGCACCATTTATTTTGAAACATGCATTAAAAAAATCAGTAAATGAAATTGGATAAAGGGGCGTTTTTATGGACAATCATGAACGAGAAAAAGAACAAGCTCGTGTTGACAATGTAGAAAAGCAAATTGACCAGCAGGTTATAACGACAACAAAAGCAGTTGAAGATGCACATAAAGAAACCCGCGCAGTTGAACGTAACTACAGCGAAAATGCCTCGATTAACCGTTATGAAGTTGATGATATTGCAGAATCACGGTCAATGATCGAACAGCAACGGCAACTGGTTTCACGGGCGGCAGAGAGTGAGACGATTTTGAAGCACCAGTTAAAAACTCTCAAAAATTTAAAAGGCTCACCATATTTTGGACGAATTGATATTCAAGATCCAGGGGAAAAAGATAGTGAAACCTTATATATTGGTACGTCCTCTCTGATGAATGAAGACAAGACTGACTTCTTAATTTATGATTGGCGGGCGCCTATTTCAGGAGTGTATTATAATGGCACCCTGGGCAAAGTTAACTATGAAACGCCAGCAGGGGTTCAAACAACTGAGTTGCAGAAAAAACGACAATTTACCATTAAAAATGGGCAAATTACTAATATGTTTGACACTAATGAAACTGTTGGCGATGAGATATTGCAGGCAGCTCTGGGAAAACAAAATGATCAATATATGCATAATATTGTAGCTACAATTCAAAAAGAGCAAAATGATATTATTCGCGATACGCGAAGTGACCTTTTATTAGTCCAAGGGGTTGCTGGTTCTGGAAAGACATCTGCAATTCTGCAACGAATTGCTTACTTGCTCTATCATAGTCGGACAGCATTGAATGCAGATCAGATTGTCCTCTTTAGTCCTAATAACTTGTTTAGCCACTATATTTCAGAGGTGCTGCCGAGCCTCGGCGAGCGAAATATGCGCCAGGTGACTTTAGAAGGCTTCATTCGGCGACGTTTTGAGGGACTAAAAGTAGAAACGTTATTTGATCGTTATGAAGAACGGCAAAAACCTAATCAGCAATCTCACGTGGTAGCTGATTTTATTGAAAGCGAAACTTTTATGACGGCAATTGCACGCTATGTCAAAAAGATGAGTATCGATCAGTTGCAATTTGCTGATATTCGCTTTAATGGTCAAGTCTTTTTTGATGCTCATCACATTAAAGACTTGTATCAGCAGCTGCCGCCAACAATGGCACCGGCTGATAAACTTGTGCAGCTAAAAAATAAATTAATCCGTGAGCTTCAGCACCGGGTAAAAGACGAAGCCAAAAAAGACTGGGTTGCTAAAGAATTAGATTCACTTGATCTTCAGCAGTTGCATAACTTATATGGCAAGAAGACAATTGATGATTTTAAAGATGAAGATGAACAATATGCATACCTAGCACGACGACTTGCTAAACGGCGGCTAAGGGTTATCGCAGATGCAATCTACAATAATTACTTCCTTGACTTTTATAATCAATACAACCAGTTTTTACGCGTCGTTGATATTCCACCAACAATTAGTCAGCGCGAATGGTCAACAATGATTTTAGCCTTTCAAGATGGCATTGAGTACCATCGACTTGAGCTAATGCACGCGGCCCCGCTGATGTATCTTCGTGATTTGATTTCGGGAACAGGACAAAATAGGTCTTTCCAATACGTTTTTATTGATGAGATGCAAGATTATTCTACGGCAATGTTAGTTTACTTAAAGCATGCATTCCCGCAGGCAAAATTTACAGTTTTAGGAGATAGTGAACAAGCCTTATTTAAACCGTTACAGTTGCCGGAAGAATTGTTAGGCAAGTTAAGTAATGTTCTTAAGGCCAAACAGCCTAACTTGATTGCTTTACGCCGTAGTTATCGGTCAACAACGGAAATCACGGACTTTGCAAAGGCGCTATTGCCAGATGGTGACCAAATTATTTCCTTTACACGGCATGGTGATAAGCCGCGCCTGCTAGTTCGCTATTCAGCAGAGGAATTTCAGCAGACAATAATTGATGAAACGACTGATCTTGCAACCCGCCATGAAACGGTTGCGATTTTAGCTAAAAATCAGGAGCAGGCCACTGCTATTTATCAGCAGCTTCATCGGCAAAAGATTGATAATATTCATCTCCTAAATAAAGATGATAGTGAACTGCCAAAGGGAATTTTAATTTTACCAATCTATTTGGCGAAAGGCCTTGAATTTGATGCAGTGATTGCTGCAGATGTATCTGCTGAGAATCTTAAAAATACGGATGAAGTAGGAATGATCTATACAATGGCATCACGGGCAATGCATGAATTGGTTTTACTAAGTAACGGACCGGTAAGTGATGCAATCAATGAAAAGGCAGGTCGCTTACTTACAATTGAGTATCAGTTACCAAAGAAGGATTAAATCCTAACTATTGAATAAAAACGCTTTCAACGTCTGGTAACTTATGATAATCTAATGAATGTAAAGATAGAAAAAGGAGATGCTTCGCCATGGTTAAAGACGAATACACACTTGTGCTAGTAAAGCCCGATGGAGTAAAAACCCGTCATATTGGTGATATTATTACGCGAATCGAACGTAAGGGGTATAATATTGAAGCCTTAAAAATGATTGAGCCTTCAGAAGAAAAGCTCCGTCAACACTACTTTGATAAGGTTGATAAGCCATTCTTCCCTGAATTGCTTGAATATATGACAGAGGGACCGATTGTTGGGATTGTTGTGTCGGGGACTAATGTTATTCAGGCGATCCACAATATGGCTGGCGCAACAAATCCTGGCGAAGCTGAATGGGGAACAATTCGTGGAGATTACGGACGTGAGTGGCCAGATGGTAACTTACGAAACATTATCCACACTTCTGATAATGTTAATAGTGCTTCTCGTGAAATTGATATTTGGTTCCCAGAATTTAATATCAAAGATAAACAATAAATAAAAGTGGAATTAGGAAAAACCTTCGTGACAAGGCGGTTGGCTAAACTAGAACGATGATTAATACGGCAGGGCTGACTATCGTTCGCTCTTAGATTTGGACCTTGTGGTTATTGGCCACGTTATCTTGTTATTGTTCGTTAAAATAGTAAAGGCTGAGAGAAAACAAAAGTTTTTTCTCAGCCGTTTTAATTTTTATGACGCATAATTTTTCGCTGGGCTGCTAAGGTGTTTCGTTCCCAAAAGACCCCATCAGTATATCCTTGAATGGATTGATCGTTTTTTACTTGGTTAAGACGGTACTGCCCCCATGCACAATAAAGCAAGCTTTGTTCAATGCCAAGATAATGGCGGTTGAGCTTTGCGGCCGTTACCAAGCTTGATCCGGAACCGGCAAAGGGGTCAAAGACAAAGTCGCCTGGATTGGAACTGGCAAGGATAATCTTAGCAAGTAATTTTTCTGGCTTTTGGGTTGGGTGACCTGTATTTTCAGGCATTGACCAGTAAGGGATCGAAATATCATCCCAAAAATTAGAAGGTAATGTATCGCGGAACTTTCCCGTTGAAGTAGATTGCCAGTCTTTTGCGACCCCATCTTGCTTATAGGGAGCGATAACTTGCCGGCGTTGTTTTACTTGATTAACATTAAAAGTATAGTTATTGGGGTCAGTGGTTAGAAACCAGATATCCTCCATGCCGTTTTTCCAATTTTTCTGGGAACCGCGCCCCTTTTCACGCTGCCAGGTTATTCGGTTTTGAATAATAAAATTTTGTTCAAGGACAGGAGCGAGAACCATACTGGTAGCCCAGTCAGAGAAAACATAGACACTTGCATTATCCTTCAATAACGGTTTTAATAGGTCAATCCACTTTTGCGTATATTTTTGATATTGTCCTGTCGTCATTTTCTTGAAATTTAACCCGTCGTACTGCTTATTGAGATTATAGGGAGGGTCAATAAGTGCAAGATCAACTTGGCGGGGAGAAAGCGCCGTCATTATTTTAAAGGAATCTCCGTTAATAATTCGATCCCAAGCATCTTTAATGTTTTCAGTAGGATGGAGGATTTGTTCCAGTAAAGTTGGAGAAGCCTCATCCAATGAAAAGTCAATTGTTTTATTTCTCTTTGAGCGCATTTAATACCACTCCCGTTTACCATTTAATATTATTATACTTGTCAACTTCGGGATTGTCTTGCCTTTTTAGAGGTGGTTGGATTAAAATTATATATATTAAGTAGTATGAGTTTAAGCGAGAGGCGGTTGGTGCAAAGGCCTCCAAAATACGAAATGGTCACAATCAAATAGATAATAAATGAGCGGCAATGATTATTGCAATTTAGGTGGTACCGCGCGAGAAGCGTCCTAGTTAGTTATTTTGGCTAATGGGGCGCTTTATTATTTTAGGAGGAATTAATAATGACAGAAGAAAAACATGTTATTTTGACAGGTGATCGGCCAACGGGTAAGCTCCATATTGGACATTATGTTGGTTCGTTAAAGAACCGGGTTGAGTTACAAAATACGGGTAAGTATAACACGTTTATCATGATTGCGGATCAGCAGGCATTAACTGATAATGCTCGTGATCCTGAAAAGATTCGGCGAAGTTTACATGAAGTTGCCCTTGATTATCTTGCGGTTGGGATTGATCCAAAGAAATCAACAATCTTAGTGCAATCACAAATTCCGGCGCTGAGCGAATTAACAATGCACTACCTTAACTTAGTAACTGTTTCACGCTTGCGTCGGAATCCAACCGTTAAGACAGAGATTAAGCAAAAGAAGTTTGGTGAAAGCGTTCCTGCTGGTTTTTTGATTTATCCTGTTAGCCAAGCAGCTGATATTACGGCTTTTAAGGCTGATACAGTTCCTGTTGGTGATGATCAAGAACCAATGCTTGAACAGACACGCGAGATTGTGCGGACATTTAATCGGATTTACCAACAGGACATTTTAGTAGAGCCAGAAGGAGTATTCCCACCAAAGGGTCAAGGACGGATTCCAGGTCTAGACGGCAACGCCAAAATGAGTAAGTCGCTTGGTAATGCTATCTACCTTTCCGATGATGCTGATACGGTTCAAAAGAAAGTAATGTCAATGTACACCGATCCAACTCACATTAAGGTCAGTGATCCAGGACACGTTGAAGGTAACACTGTTTTTACCTACCTTGATATCTTTGATCCAGATAAAGAGCAAGTGGCAAAGTTAAAAGAACAGTATCAAGCCGGTGGTTTAGGTGATGTCAAGATTAAGCGTTACTTAAATGAAGTTCTTGAAGCCGAATTGGCACCAATTCGTAAACGTCGCGAAGAATACGCCGCCAATATTGATTATGTTGACCAAGTATTACAGGAAGGATCCGCTCGTGCAAATGAAGTGGCTAATCAGACGCTTAAAGAGGTTCGCGACGCAATCGGTATCAACTATTTTGGATAAAATTTATTAATTAAAGAAGCGAGATTAGCGGTTTAAGTTTTTTTCCACGGTCTCGTTTTTTTCGTGTTTCGCATAGCAGAACATGGTAACATAAAAGAGATGTACTTATACGAAAAATATTTAATTAAAGCGGAGGTGAAAATGGTGGAAAACCTCGCAATTGTAGACCTCGGCTCAAACTCGGCTCGGATGGCAATTACCGAAATTGCTCCAGATGGACGTTTCCGTGAAATTCGGCGAGTAAAGGAGAATACTCGCTTATCTGAAGGAATGGGACGAGAAAAAATGTTACAAGAAGATGCAATTGAACGAACGATTGTAGCCTTAAAACGATTTAAGAAAATCTATCAAGAGATCCCTAACATTAAAGTACGGGCGATAACAACGGCAGCAGTACGTCAAGCGCGTAATCGGCAGGAGTTCTTAAACCGTGTTCAACGTGAAGTCGGTATTCACCTACAAGTTCTGTCCGGAAAAAAAGAGGCATATTATGACTACTTAGGAGTTATTCGCACATTGCGGCTTAACCACTGTTTGATTTTAGATGTTGGAGGCGCCAGTTGTGAATTAGTACTAGTTCAACAACGTAAAGCCCGTAATTTAATCTCAATTCCAGTAGGAGCAGTTAATCTTTCTGAACAGTTTCGTTTGAACGGATATGTACGTTCAGCAGATCTTTTTCGAGCACAAGTGGCGATGAATGAGCGACTGACGAAAATTCCGTGGCTGAGATATGCAACAAGAGTTCCGATTGTATTATTAGGCGGTGCCAACCGTACACTAGCTCGAATGACCCAATCGTACCATCATCATCGGCGACGGAATAATTCAATTCATGGATACCAGTTATCTTCGCGAGTAGTTTTTGCTACTTATCGCGAATTGTTGAATCGTAACCTTGCCCAACGGAAACGGATGGCGGGGCTTGAACCGGAGCGGGCAGATATTATTATTGGTGGGATGCTTCCGCTAATAACATTGCTCCAGCGAAATAGCGATGGACGAGTTATCTTTTCAGAAAGCGGCGTGCGTGAAGGAATTATTACTGAATATGTGAACCAAAGGAAGCGACACCATGAATAATTGGCAACATGGCTTTTATAAATTAACCGCGGAAGAGCGGCGGCAACGCTTGGCAGCGGCGCGACAATTATCGCCGGCAGCCAAGGAAGTGTTAGCAAATACTAGTTCTGACTTAGGGGATGAATTAATCGAAAACTATATTACTGATTATTCGTTACCAGAGGGACTTGCACTAAATTTAACTGTTAACAATCATCATTATACGGTGCCCATGGTAATCGAAGAGCCCTCAGTAGTCGCTGCTGCTAGTAATGGTGCTCAACGGGTCAGTCGTTCAGGAGGCTTTAGTGCTCCTCGCCAGGAACGCCAATTAGTTGGACAAGTAGTGTTAGATGAAGTTTCCGATAAAAAAGCGGTTCTTTTATGGTTGCAAGAGCATCAAAAGGAAATCCTTACAATCGCTAATCAAGCCCATCCATCAATGCAAGCACGTGGTGGCGGAGCAAAAACGATGGCCGTTCGCACACCTGGTGACTTTATCAGTATAGATTTAGGAATTGATGTTTGCCAAGCAATGGGGGCAAACAGTGTTAACACAATGGTTGAGGCGGTTGCACAATGGTTAACAGCAAAAGGTTACCATGTTATTACTGCAATTTTAAGCAATCTTGCCACTAAAAGTCTTCAAACTGCTAGCTGCCGAGTTAGTTTTGACCAATTAGCAACTGCCCAAATGGATGGGCGGACAGTAGCCGCTCGGATTGCACGGTTAAGCGATTTGGCGCAGGTTGATCCGTATCGTGCTGCTACTCATAATAAAGGCATTATGAATGGAATCGATGCGGTAATGATTGCAAGCGGTAATGATTGGCGGGCAATTGAAAGCGGAGCCCATGCCTATGCTGCTAGAGATGGTCAATATCGGGGATTAAGTAAGTGGCAAGTTGATGGTGATAGCTTATCGGGGATGATTACGATTCCATTACCGGTTGGTGTTATCGGTGGCTCGATTGGGTTAAACAGCCTGACTAAAGTAAACTACCAAATTAGCCAAATCAAGAGTGCTGAAGAGTTAGCAGCAGTGACTGCTAGTGTTGGTCTTGCCCAAAATTTAGCAGCGTTACGGGCGTTAACAACAACCGGAATTCAGGCTGGGCATATGAAATTGCAATACCGCTCATTAGCCGCTAGTGTAGGGGCTACTCCCGCCGAAGTACCAGTAGTAGTTGCGCATTTAAAGCAGCATGCTCATGTGGATCAAGCGTTAGCACGAAAAGTATTAGCAATGATTAGAAAGGACCAAATTAATGAGTGAAGAAGTAATAAAACTAAATAAAGAGAATCAAGCACTCCTTGACCAAGTAAATTCGCTTTATCCAGAGGGAAGCGTCTTTGTTCAGTTTCACGGTGACAAGTCTGGATACGTTCGACACGACCAAGCAACACAACAGACAATTCCAGGGGCATTAGTTATCATTGTGACAGATTTAACAGCACCAAATTATACCGCCTCTCACGAGTTGCTTCATTTACTAATGCTTTTGAAGGGCTTTCCACAAATCTTTTTCCAATTATCGCTTGGTGATAAAGAATTAGACGAACAAATGATGATTATGTCAACTGACTTATACAACGTTGCAATGCATCGAGTTGTTGTAGCTGAACAGCGAAAGCATGGCTTTATTGATGAAGAGATTGAAGCGGAGTACCTAAAAGGTATTGAGCACACCCTTACTCCAGAAAAAGAAGACGATGATGAACGAACGTTACGTCTCTTGACGCTTTTGGATGCATTAGTATTCTATGGTGATAATTTACCTAAATATGAAAAGAAGCTAAAAGATAAATATCCAGTAGCACTAGCGGCTGCCAAGAAAATTTATGCAGAAATTACTAAAAAGCCAATCAAGTCACCATTTGATATGCGACGGACTATTATTAAGACTTATGCTTTGTTTGATGAACAAATGCAAGCGTGGGGATTACCGGCTTTACATAATAATGAATATACGACTCTTTCCCCCGTCCTTAGTGAACGGCAATTACGATTAGCGGTCCGGCAAGTATTTGAAATCTATCATTCGGATATGAAGGAACGAGGTACAGATAAGCGTGCTTATGTTGGGATTAGGCGAAGTGATGGTCAGAACTCCTTTACTCTTCCAGCACCAGCAGGTAATGCACCGGAAGAGTTTAAAAAGATTTATGCGCAATCAGTAAAGGAATTCCTTGAGCGCCATAGCATTCCATATATCGTAAGGAAGTGAGTTAGGTGGACGCAACAATTCAAAAGACATTTGACGATGCAAATAAAATTGTCTTTCTAACCGGAGCAGGGGTATCAACGGCTTCTGGCATTCCAGATTTTCGGTCAGCAAATGGTTTATACACCAAAAATAGGAATGCTGAATATTATTTAAGTCACCGCTACTTTGTAAGTGATCCAGACGGCTTTTACGAATTTTGTAAGAAAAATTTGTATTTTCCCGATGCTAAGCCAAACATAATTCATCAAAAGCAAGCCGCCTTTACGCAACAGGATCGGGCAGTTGTAATTACCCAGAATATTGATAATTTATATGAAGAAGCTGGGACTAAGCACTTAATTGATTTTCACGGCAATTTATTCCACGTCTATTGTGAAAAGTGTCATGAAACGGTTCCGATTAGCGAATATTTAAGGAGCAGGCTGCACCAAAAGGATAATGGACCTCTCCGTCCAGACGTTGTTTTATATGATGAAGGAATTAAACAAGAAAACATTATTAATTCGGTTAAAGCAATGCAGCAAGCTGATCTCATTGTTATTGTTGGTACGTCAATGAAGGTATATCCATTTGCGGGATTACTTGAGTATCGTAATCCGAATGCAAAAGTAATTGCTGTAAACCAACAGCTATTGCAACTGCCTATTGAATTTCAAATGGTACAGGCTGATGCGACAACATTTTTTGCTGATTTAAAAGTATAATAAAAAGAAGCTGCCATTGTCACTTGGTCTAAAGGACAATAATCCAGCTTCTTTTTGTTGCAGGGAAACTATTCAAAGAAGACGACCTTCCCATCAACTTTGAATGGGAATGCTACTACACCTGCTTTCTTCTTTTTGGTAGTATCCTTTTCTTGATAAAAAATGTGGTTAATGTCTTTGTTCTTTAGTAGCATTTTGATCGCTCCTTTCATGTGGTTCAACTGTAAAATAACATGTTTAAGTAGTGATTCCTAGGGAAAAGAGCAAGTATGAGAAACGCTTTCATTTAGCGGAAACTTAAAATTGCATATTTTGCGCGTCTTTTGATATTAAAATGCATAAAAGGGATATTAAAGCCATTTTAGATGTTAAAAAATGAATATAGATTTATTTTGGCGTGAATAAGAGTTTGCTAAGCAATTTGATGAGTATTTCTTAGGAATGAAAAGAGGAATCGATTTGAAAATAACAATGGGAATGACAACTTGGACAGAACACCCGGTGCTTATCCATAATGAACAACGACCAGTTACGCTAAATGAATATGCTCAACATTTTCCGATGGTAGAAGTTGATACATTTTTTTATGCTTTACCACAAGTGACAACGATTCAAAATTGGTTGGCCCAAGTACCACCAGCTTTTCAATTTATTATTAAGGCAAACCAAAAGATGACATTGCATCAACGAAATCAGGAACGTGGCGAATTAGAACGGGTTTTTCAACAGTATCGGCGGACAATTGCTCCTTTAATAGCAACTGGTCAACTAAAAACAATTCTTTTTCAGTTTCCGCCGTACTTTGACGCAACAGTTCGTGATTTTTCATATTTACGGTTGATTCGCGCGTGGCTGGGTAATCTACCGATTGCAGTTGAATTTCGTAATCAGACCTGGTATAAAGCAGGGATTCTTGATTCGGTATTAGCTTTTTGCCGCGAACTTAACTTTACGTTAGTTGCTGCTGATGAGCCTCATGATACGCCGACATCGGTGCCATTTGTGCTGGCAACGACTAACTCTGATTTAGTAATGTTACGATTACATGGACGAAATCGTAAAGGATGGGATAATCAGGGGAAGGAATGGCGGAAGACGCGTACCCTATACCGCTATTCAAGTGAAGAACTAGATTTTTTTAAACAACAAATTGAGACTCTCCAACCTCAACCCAAAGAATTATGTGTTGTTTTCAACAATAATTCCGCAAAAGATGCTGCGCCGAATGCCTTAAGCTTGCAGAAAATGATGAATATTAATTTCTCCGGTTTAGCTCCTAAATCTCCCGAGCAACTAGACTTGTTTTAGGATGGAGCCGGCGGTAATAAAATGCTATACTAAATGTTAAATCTTAATTAGTAATATCTTAGAAAGAGGGGCCTCATATGGCTGAACAAAAACCAACTTATTACATTACAACACCAATTTACTATCCATCTGGTAAACTGCACATTGGTAACTCATACACCACTATTGCATGTGATGCCGAAGCACGATTTAAGCGCTTGATGGGTTATGACGTCTTTTACTTGACTGGGACGGATGAACACGGGCTAAAAATTGAACAGAAGGCTGAAAAGCTCGGGATGAAACCGCAAGAATATGTAGACCAAATGGCATCTCAGATTAAGGAATTGTGGAAAAAACTGGAAATTACTAATGATAAGTTCATTCGGACAACTGATGATTATCATGAAAAAGCAGTTCAAAAGATTTTTCAACAATTTTTAGATCAAGGGGATATTTACAAGGGTAAGTATACTGGTTGGTATTCAGTTGATGATGAAGAGTATTTCACTGAAAGTCAGCTAGCTGAGGTTTATCGTGACGATAATGGCAAGGTAATCGGTGGAAAAGCGCCATCTGGTCATGAAGTTCAACTTGTTGAAGAAGAATCATACTTCTTTAAGATGAGTAAATATGCGGATTGGTTGATGGCTTACTACAAGGAACATCCTGATTTTATTGAACCACAAACGCGAATGAATGAAATGGTCAATAATTTCTTGAAACCTGGTTTAGAGGATTTAGCAGTTACCCGGACATCTTTCAACTGGGGAGTTAAAGTTCCGAACGATCCGAAGCATGTGGTATATGTATGGATCGATGCTTTGTCAAACTATATTACAGCTCTTGGTTATGGTAGTGATGATGATAGCCTGTTTAAGAAGTACTGGCCTGCGGATGTTCATATGGTTGGTAAGGAAATTGTTCGTTTCCATACTATTTATTGGCCGATTATGTTACACGCATTAGGCTTACCGTTACCAAAGCATGTCATTGGGCATGGTTGGTTAACAATGCGTGATGGTAAAATGTCGAAGTCCAAGGGTAATGTAATTTATCCAGAAACGTTAGTTGATCGTTATGGCCTTGATGCTACCCGTTACTACTTATTACGGGCCATGCCGTTTGGAAATGATGGTGTCTTTAGTCCAGAAGATTTTGTGGATAAGGTAAACTATGATTTGGCTAATGACCTTGGTAACCTCCTTAATCGGACGGTAGCAATGATTAATAAATACCAAGACGGAAAACTCGTTGGAAATAATGAGGCAACGACTGACTTTGACAATGACCTTGAACAAACAGCTGCGAATGTAATTGCGGAGTACAAGGATTTAATGGATAAGACGCGCTTTGCGGAAGCGTTAGCAGCTGTTTGGAAGCTAGTTGGCCGTGCTAATAAGTATATTGACGAAACTGAGCCATGGGTCTTAGCAAAAGATGATAGTAAAAAAGAAGTATTATCAGATGTAATGACTCACTTGGCAAAGAGTTTACGCGTTATTGCCGCATTGATCCAACCGATTATGCCAAATGCTCCAAAGGAAATTGTTGCACAACTTGGGATCCAAGGAACAGATTTGACGTTAAAAGACTTAGCCTTCAATGATTTTCCAGCCACGGCGCAGGTTGTTGGCAAGGGAACGCCAATTTTCCCACGGTTAGATGTGAAAGCAGAAGTTGAATTTATTAAGAGTAAAATGACTGCTAACGATAAAAAGAAAGGGCGAAAGGCAATGGCTGAAGCAAAGCAAAAAGCGCAAGCAGAACAAGAAGCAGTAATGGATGGTAAAAAGCCAATCCGCATTGATGTCTTTGATAAGGTGGAGTTAAAAGTGGCTCAAATTACGGCAGCTGATCATGTCGCAGGGGCGGATAAGCTACTCAAATTCCAAATGGATGATGGAACCGAAGAAGGTCGCCAAATTCTTTCTGGAATTGCCAAATGGTATCCAGACCCATCAGTATTAGTTGGCAAGAAAGTTTTAATTGTTGCTAACTTAAAACCACGAAAGATGCGGGGCGAGCTAAGTCAAGGAATGCTTTTATCTGCTGAAAAAGACGGCAATGTTCAAGTAGTAACTGTTCCAGATAACCTTGTACCAGGAATGGGCGTTGAATAACGTGGAAAAAAAGCATCAAGGGCAGGTATATGATTCGCATACGCATCTAAATGATGATGCATTTTACAATGATGTACCTGCGTTTGTTAACAGAGCAGCTCATTATGGAGTCACTGAGATGAATATTGTTGGTTCAAACCAAAAGCTGAACCAGCGAGCGCTTAAGTTAGGACATCAATATCCTAACCTTCATCCAATCATTGGTTGGCATCCCGAGGATATTGCTGGGTGGAATGAAACAACTAAGCGGGAATTGCAGCAACAGCTTCATGATCCGTTGGTAGTAGGTATTGGTGAGATTGGCTTGGATTATTATAATGATGAGCATTCCCCCCATCAGCACCAACAAGATATTTTTATTGAACAACTAACATGGGCACGGAAGCTTCATTTACCAGTTTCAATTCATTGTCGGGATGCCTTGACTGATACCTACGCTATTTTACGCGATGCTCATATTGATGAATTTGGCGGTGTTATGCACAGCTTTAATGGCTCTGCAAAATGGGCGGAAAAGTTTATGGCTTTGGGAATGATGATTTCGTTCAGTGGAGTTGTTAGTTTTAAAAATGCGGTTGAAGTTCATGAAGCCGCACAGGTTGTTCCGTTAGAAAAAATGCTGGTTGAAACTGATGCCCCTTATCTTACGCCGTTGCCATATCGTGGTAAACAAAATGAACCAGGTTTTACGAAATTTACTGTCGATGCAATTGCAACGTTAAAGCAGGTGGATGCGGGGAAAGTAGCCTATAAGACTTTTGATAATGCACAACGATTATTTTTGCGAAATAAAGAAAGAGGCTTATGATTAGAGTAAAGGAAGTTATTGTCGTTGAAGGTAAAGACGATACTAAGCAAATTTTAAAGGCAGTTGATGCTGATACCTATGAAACTAATGGGTCAGCGATTTCTCAGGATGACCTAGAAAAATTGGCAAGGCTCCAAAAAAGTCGTGGTCTAATTGTCTTCACTGATCCAGACTTTAATGGTGAACGGATTAGAAAAATTATTAGTAAGGCAATTCCAGAAGTAAAACATGCTTTTATCAAACGTAAAGAAGGCGTTCCTACCGAAGCACACGGCAGTCTAGGAGTAGAGCATGCAACTCCTGATGTAATAAGAGCTTCATTAAAACACCTTTATACACAAGCTGTCGAGCCGCAACTAACTTTTAATTCTCATGACCTCCAGCAAGCAGGGCTTATCGGTCAAGCTGATTCTCGTAAGCGTCGTGAGCGATTAGGTCAAATTTTAGGAATTGGCTATGGTAACGGTAAGCAGTTGGTACATCGGCTAAATATGTTTCAGATTGACTACGCTGCCTTTATTAAAGCCGTTCAGCAAATAAATCAGGAGGAAAAACATGAGTAATTCACCAGAGATTGGTAGCCGGACACGGACTCGCGCAATAATGGAAAGATATGGGGTTCGAACGAAAAAAAGTTTTGGGCAGAACTTCCTCACTGATTTAAATGTGTTAAAAAAGATTGTTGACGCAGCTGATATTTCAAAAAACGATAATGTAATTGAAATCGGGCCTGGAATTGGTGCATTGACAGAACAGTTAGCACAAAAGGCAGGGGAAGTCTTAGCCCTTGAAATTGACCAAGATTTAATTCCGGTTTTAACAGAAGTGTTAGCTCCTTACGATAACGTTAAAGTGCTAAATCAAGATGTCCTTCAAGCAAACTTACCTGAACTAATCAAGCAGGAATTTGCAGATCCGGCCAGGCCGATAAAGGTAGTTGCTAATTTACCGTATTATATTACAAGTCCGATCTTAATGAACTTATTGGCAAGTCCGGTGAACTGGGCAACAATCTGTGTAATGATGCAAAAAGAAGTTGCCCAACGGTTAACGGCTAAACCAGGGACAAAACAATACGGGGCATTAACCCTAGCAATTGAGTATCAAATGGAAGCGAAGATTGCGTTTGATGTTTCGAGAAAGGTTTTTGTTCCGTCACCAAACGTTGACTCAGCAATTGTTGTTTTACAACCGCGGTCAACGACTTTACCTGTGCAACCCTTCAATAAACAAAAGTTATTTGGCTTCATTCGGGGATGTTTTGCTCATCGGCGAAAGAGTTTGTGGAATAACTTGCAAAGTGTCATCAGCAAAGAACCGGTTGCAAAAGAAAAAATGACAATGATTCTAAATAACTTAGGAATATCGCCTCAGATTCGTCCGGAAAAATTGACGCTAGAGCAATTTATTGATCTTGCCAATGCCCTTCATCAGCAAGCATTATTATAATTAAAAGATGGTTGACCTTGCTAAATCAATGTGGTACAATATTGATTTTTGTGTAAAATAAGTGTATGCTAGTCTACAGTGAGGTGAAGGAGTCGTGCCTAATAGCATTGTAGAAATTAAGAAAAAGCTAGACGACCGGATTGGCGAGCATGTATTAGTAAAAGCGCAAGCTGGACGTAAACGTATTACCACCCATCACGGCATCTTAAGTAAGACTTATCCGGCAGTATTTATTGTTCATTTAAATGATGACAAGGGAATGCTGGATCGGGTTTCATATAGTTATACTGATTTATTAACAAGAAATATCTCTATCGCATTTGATGAAGAAGCAGAATAATTTTATTAAAATTTATCTTGCACGAATAAAAACAGCTCTTAGTGTTCAATATCACGAATACTAAGGGCTGTTTGTGTATAATGAATAACTATAGATAAAAACAGTAGTTGCAAGGATTACAGTAGCATTAGTATAATTTAATTAACTAACATTATTATTTAAGGAGGGTTGCCGGATGATAGTTACAGAAAAAGCACCAGCAAAATTAAATTTAAGCTTAGATACTCCCATGCGGTATTTTGATGGTTTTCCCCAGTGGGATATGGTAATGGTTTCAGCAGATCTGGCGGATTATGTAACTGTTGAGACACACCGGCGGCCGGCAACAATTAAAGTTTATACAAATAGTGGCTTTCTGCCCAACGACCAACGTAATTTAGCATACCAAGCAGCTCATATTTTACGAAGTCGTTTTCATCGTAAAGACGGCGTAACCATAAAAATAAAAAAGCAAATCCCTGTTGCTGCAGGATTAGGCGGTGGCTCATCAGATGCGGCCGCAGTTTTACGGGCACTAAATAACATTTGGCGCTTAGGGTTAAGTCTGGCTGAATTAGCTCAGATTGCCTTAACGATTGATTCAGACGTACCTTATTGCGTATATAACAAATTAGCACATGTAACCGGTCATGGAGAAAAAATCGAATTGCTCCCGTCGCAACCTCATTACTGGGCAGTAATTGCTAAGCAGCAAATTAGTGTTTCGACTCCACAAATATTGCGACAAATTGACTATGAAAAAATTAAGCATTTAAACAATACTGAGCTTATTCAAAATTTGAAAGATCAAAATTGGTTAGAGGCAGTAAAGTATATGGGAAATGTTTTGGAACCTTTGACAATGGAGCGGTATCCGGAAATTGGCCGATTAAAAGATAAGATGAAGAATTTAGGCGCTGATGTTGCACAAATGAGCGGAACTGGCCCAACAGTGTTTGCAATATGCCACACAGAGTCACGCGCAAAAAGAATTCAAAATAGTATTCGCGGATTTTGTCGCGATGTTCATATCGTAACGTTACTATGAGAAGGAAAGCAGGACAAAACTAGCATGTCGAGTTCGTAGTCCTACCTTCGTGCAGCGGGCTAGGTTAGTTCATGGCAAGGTTTATCAGCGTTTGAATTACCAGCTGGCTGCTGCCTTATAACATTTTCTTATTGAAAATAGGAGACTGAGTTTTTTCAGCCTCTTTTATTTTTTTCCTGCTCTTTTTATTGCATTTTATGAAAATCTTTTATATGATGTTAATTGTTCTAAATAGTAATCATTA
This sequence comes from Lactobacillus sp. 0.1XD8-4, assembly GCF_009663775.1. Lineage (GTDB taxonomy): Bacteria > Bacillota > Bacilli > Lactobacillales > Lactobacillaceae > Limosilactobacillus > Limosilactobacillus walteri. The sequence continues at coordinate 8,203 of NZ_RDBR01000028.1, read as the reverse complement.
CGATTAAAAGGGAGAAAAGATGAAAAGATATATTATTAGTGTAAGTAGTATTGTTGTTCTATTATTAATAATTCTCGGGCTATCATTTGTACCGTGGAAGTCGTTAGGGAAAAATGAAAAGCCGATTAGGGTTGTAACCGGACTAAATTTTTATGGGGAAGTAGCCCAAAAAGTTGCAGGTAACCATGGAAAAGTAACATCATTTATTAATAATGCCTCGGTCGATCCCCATGATTACCAGCCAAATACTAAACAAGCCCAACAGGTTGCTAACGCTAACATTGTCATTGAAAATGGATTAGGCTATGATAGTTGGGTAAATAAGCTTGTAAAGTCTAGCGATAATCGCAACAAGATTAAGGTAATCAATGTTGCCTCATTGAGTGGTAAACAGGATGGGGACAACGAGCATATTTGGTACAATCCGTCTACAATTAAAAAGTTGGCTAATGATTTAGCAATTCAATACGGCAAAATTGATCCTAAGCACGCAGCGGAATATAAGGCGAATGCTAAAGAGTATTTAGGATCGCTAAGACCACTTGATAACGAAATTGCTAAAGTGAAGAAGAATGTGGACCCAACTAATAATCAAGTAGCAGTTAGTGAACCGGTTTTTGATTATGCCCTAGAAGATGCTGGCTATCAAATTATGGACAAGCATTTTGAAAAAGCAGTTGAAGATGGTAATGATCCATCGCCCAAGGATATAGAGGAGATTCAACAAGCAATCATTAATCACCGAATTGCCTTTTTCGTTGCTAATTCGCAAACCAGCGATAAAGTAGTTGACAATCTTGTTAAATTAGCTCATGAAAATAATGTTCCTGTCCTGAAAGTTACGGAAACCAAGCCCAACGGTGATAATTACGCAGCATGGATGTTAAAGCAGTATCGTGCCTTATCAGAAATTCAGCAGAAGGAGAATTAGAAAGAATGACAGTTGTATCAGTTGATGATTTAACGGTTGCGTATGGGAATCACACGGTAATCGATCACTTGAGCTTTACGATTAATGAAGGTGATTTTTTAGTCGTGGTCGGTGAAAATGGTGTTGGAAAGACAACCTTGGTCCGCTCAATGCTTGGGTTCTTAAAGCCCAAAAGCGGGGCAATTATTATTCCGTCAAATACAAAAATCGGGTATGTCCCTCAGTTTCGGAATATTGATGAGGAGTACCCATTATCAATTCGTGATTTCGTTGCTTTAAACACGGAACCCCGGCTTTTACCATGGCTTACAAAAAAAGAACGCAACAGGGTCGATAGGATGATTCGCGAAAATAATTTAATAAAGATTGCGGAGCGTCCATTAGGGCTAGCATCGGGAGGGGAAAAGCAACGAGCATACCTTGCCCAAGCATTGCTACCTAACCCTAACTTATTAATTCTCGATGAATCAACTGCCAGTCTTGATAATGAAATGAAGTATGAACTGCTTGATCTGGTGAGCCAATTTCAGCAAAACGGGTTAAGTGTGATGTTTATTACGCATGATTGGGATTTGGCACAACAATATGGAACCCGTTTCTTATATATGACGGGAAAATCTTACGAAACAGGCCCGATTAATGAATTGCCTATTCCAACTAAAGGGGGTACAAAGTAGATGCTTACATTGAGCTTTATGCGGCATGCGTTTATTGCTAGTACCTTTATTGCAATTATTAGTGGAATGATTGGTGTCTTTGTTGTCGCCAGAAATCTATCGTTCTTAACGCATACCTTATCAGAAATTGGCTTTGCCGGCGGGGCTTTCGCTGTTTTTGCTGGTTGGCCAGCATTAAATGGGATGATTCTCTTTACGATGCTTAGTTCGGTTATTGTTGGTCAGATGAGCATTAAAGAATCACGGCGGGAAGCTGTTATCAGTGCAGTTTCTGCATTGTTTATTGGAATGGGAATTTTATTCCTATCGCTGAGTAGCCAATCCGCTAGTTCAGCTACCAGTATCCTTTTTGGTAGTGTAGTAGGGATTAGTATGAAGGAAGTATGGCAGTTAATTTATCTTTCTATTCTTGTCCTGGTAATTCTTTTATTATTATATCGCCGGTTAAAATTTGACTCGTTTGATTCAATCGGCGCGCGGGTTAGCGGGATTAATGAGACGGTAATCTCGGTTATCTTTTTGTTGTTATTGGCCTTAAGTGTTAGTGTTGCTGCTCAGATTGTCGGTTCATTATTAATTTTTATCTTGCTGACATTACCAGCAGCGAGTGCTAAGTATTTTACTCATGGGGTTGCGCGGATGATAGTTCTGGCAATTTTATTCTCGTTGTTAGGTACGTGGTTGGGATTATTCTTAGGCTATTTGACTGATTGGCCAGTGAGCTTTTTTATTGCTGTTATTGAAGCTGCTATTTATGTTACAGCCTTGCTTTATAATAAATTTATTGAAGCAAATTAATTTATCGAAGGAAGTGGAAAATAAAATTGCACTTCCTTTTATTTTTTATCCTAAAAGACGAACATTTTATGGTAAAATCAATGTTAATTAATCCTTTTTGAAAGGCAGAGAAGAATTATGAAAATTAGACGAAGCAATCGGCTGGTTGATATGACGCGATACTTGCTTGACCATCCACGGTCATTAGTATCGTTGAAGTTCTTTGGGGAGCGTTATGATTCAGCTAAGTCATCGATTAGTGAAGATCTAGGGATTGTTAAACATACTTTCCAAACTTGGGGCCAAGGGCGGTTAGAAACAATTTCGGGAGCAAGCGGCGGGGCGGTACTAACGCCTTTTTACTCGGAAGAAAATGCCCGTACAGCTATCAATAATTTAGTTGAAAAAGTTAATGACGATTCTCGTTTACTTCCTGGTGGATACGTATACTTATCAGACCTAATCGGGCAGCCTGAGATTCTGCGCCAAATTGGTAAGCTGATCGCAACCCAGTATGTTGAAACGGACATTGATGTTATCATGACCGTTGAGACGAAAGGAATTCCGATTGCTCAGAGTGTTGCAATGTATATGAATAAACCGTTTGTAATTGTCCGCAATAGTTCTCATATTACAGAAGGCCCAACAGTGAGTGTTAATTATGTCTCCGGTTCGGTTCAGCGGATCAAGAAAATGGAATTATCACGTCGTACTTTGTCATCCGGTGCCAACGTCTTAGTTGTTGATGATTTCATGAAGGGTGGCGGAACAATCACCGGTATGAAGTCTTTAATTAAAGAGTTTGATGCTAATCTTGTAGGGATTACCGTTTTTGCTGAAGGTCACCCGGTTAATAGTCAACGATTAGTAGACAATTGCACGTCTTTGATTAAAGTTGAAACAGCAGATGGAGCTGATAAAAAGATTCAGGCTCAACCTGGTAATTTTATGGAAAACGTATTTAGCAAGAAAATGGAGAATTAGAAATGACAAAACGCAATGCAATTATTTTAGCTGCTGGTAAAGGAACACGGATGCGTTCAAAGTTATACAAAGTTTTACACCAAGTATGCGGTAAAACTATGGTAGAACATGTTTTGACCCAACTGGAAAAGGCCAAAATTGAAAATATTATCACGATTGTTGGCTTTGGCGCGGAAACAGTAGAACAACAATTGGGACATCGGACACAATATGCCTTGCAAGAACAACAATTAGGAACGGGGCATGCTGTTATGCAGACTAAAGACTTGTTGGCCGATGAAGACGGTGAAACAATAATTGTTAGTGGTGATACGCCGCTATTTACTGCAGAAACTTTTGAAAAATTATTTGAATATCATGAACAGCGCCATGCTGCCGCAACAATTTTAACTTCAATGGCTCCTGACCCAACAGGTTATGGCCGAATCATCCGTAATGATGTTGGGATCGTTGAGCGCATTGTTGAACAAAAGGATGCTTCACCCGCGGAACAAGCAATTAAGGAAATAAACACTGGTGTTTATTGTTTTGACAACAAGAAACTTTTTAAAGCATTAGCTAGGATTACTAATGACAATGCACAAGGTGAGTATTACTTAACAGATGTGATTGGGATTCTTAAACAAGACAATGAGATCGTGACCGCCTATAAGATGGCTGATTTTGATGAGTCGATGGGGGTAAATAACCGGATTGCTCTTGCGCGGGCTAATAAAGTAATGCGCAAGCGGATCAATACGCATTGGATGCGTGAAGGAGTTTCAATGATTGATCCGGAATCAACCTATATCGATGCTGATGTTAAGATTGGCCGTGATACGGTAATTGAAGGCGGCGTGGTTATCAAAGGTAATACGGTCATTGGTGATGACTGTTACATTGGGGCTGGCTCACGAATTATTGATTCTAAGATTCATGATGGGGTTAAGATAATTTCTTCAACGCTACAAGAAGCGGAAATGCATAATGGCAGTGATATTGGTCCAAATAGTCACCTTCGTCCTGAGGCTGAAATTGGTGAAGATGTTCATATCGGAAACTTTTGTGAAGTTAAAAAAGCTTACATCGGCAAGGGCACGAAGGTTGGTCATTTGACTTATATCGGTAATGCAACTCTTGGAAAAGATATTAATGTTGGTTGTGGCGTAGTCTTTGTTAACTACGATGGGACGAATAAGCACCACACAAATGTGGGGGACCACGCATTTATTGGAAGCAACAGTAATTTAGTGGCCCCTGTTAATATTGCCAAAGATTCATTTATTGCGGCAGGCTCTACGATTACCGATAGTACCGAGCAATATGATATGGCAATTGCGCGGGCACGCCAGATTAACAAAGAAAATTATGCTAAGAAGCTACCTTGGTAACTTGCTTTTTGTTACACTAATTTATATTATGTAAGTGGTAGGTAGTATAACTTTTATTAATCCAGCGGAGGACCTAATGACACAGCAATATTTTGATCAAAATTTAAAAATTTTTGCGTTAAATTCAAACCGACCATTGGCTGAAAAAATTGCTAAGCATGTTGGGGTAGATTTAGGAAAATTATCAGTTAATCGTTTTAGTGATGGTGAGATTCAAATTAACATTGAAGAGAGTGTACGCGGAGATAATGTCTATGTTATCCAATCGACTTCCGCACCGGTCAATGATAATTTGATGGAATTATTGATCATGGTTGATGCGCTTCGTCGTGCTAGTGCTAAGACAATCAACGTAGTAATGCCATATTATGGCTATGCTCGTCAAGACCGGAAAGCACGGAGCCGTGAACCAATCACTGCCAAATTAGTTGCGAATATGTTGCAAAACTCAGGAGTTGACCGAATTATTGCCCTTGATCTTCACGCAGCGCAAATTCAAGGGTTCTTTGATATTCCTGTTGACCACTTAATGGGCGCACCTCTTTTAGCTGAATACTTTATTAATCAAGGAGTTGCTGATAATGCAGTTGTTATTTCACCCGATCATGGTGGAGTGACACGGGCCCGGGCACTCGCTGAATTCTTAAAGTCGCCAATTGCAATCATTGATAAGCGGCGACCACGAGCCAATGTTGCCCAAATCATGAACATTATTGGTGACGTTAAAGGTAAGAAGTGTATCATGATTGACGATATGATTGATACGGCAGGAACAATTAGCTTAGGTTCAAAAGCATTAATGGAAGCAGGGGCAAAAGAAGTATATGCTTCATGTACCCACGCAGTTTTATCGGGACCGGCTATTGAACGTTTAAGTGAATCGCCACTTAAAGAAGTGGTAGTTACCGATTCAATTCAACTACCAAAAGAAAAGCAAATTGATAAGATCAAACAAGTATCAGTTGCTCCGTTAATCGGTGCCGCAATCAAGCGGATTAACGAAAATCGACCTGTTAGTCCCTTGTTTAAACAAGTATTTCAAAGTGCGCAGTTAGAAAAGAACTAAAATTAGAAGTCTTGGCAACATTTATTGTTGCTAGGACTTTTGTTATTTAATGAGTATAATATAGTTAATTAAAAGAAACTAAAGATTAATGAAAGCTAAACAGCAATTATTAATTCATGGTATAATACGATGTGAAATAAGGAGGAGAAAAATGACAACAATTAAGTTTTTCAAAAAAGCAATGGTTGGAACGGCTGCTTTAGCCACTGTTTTCGCATTAGCTGGTTGTGGTAAGCAATCAGCCTCAAGCAGCGATAGTAGTTCTTCCAGTTCATCGTCTGTTCGTTCTTCCGAAAGTAAAGCTTCCAAGGCTTACCGTACAGCTAATAAGCTTATTCAAAACCATGATTACGAAGGGGCATATGAACAATTAAATAATTTAAATGATCATACTGCTCAAACGGAAGCCCTTGCTGATGACCTACAAAGCTATATGGATGCTGAAAAGGCATACAAAAACGGGGACTATGACAGTGCTAAGAACAACCTAAAGTCCCAAAAGTCAACCAGTACGGCAATGAGAAATGCTTATGCTGACTTACAAGATAAAGTAAGTTCTGCTAAGGGATCAGATAAGACCTCTGCGGCATCATCAAGTGTGCAAACAAACAACAATGCTACTGCTACTACCACTAAGAATAGTAGCCAACAAGAAGCTGCTAACCAAGCTGCATCAGATGCTACTAGTGATAATGTTGTTCAACAATTTGCTAATAAGATGGGCTTTAGCGGTTCACAAGGTTACCAGATTATACCAACTGGGAAGACAGGCAATGTTTACAAGTTTGAAGTTCGGCAAAACAATAGTGATAACACCGTTGCTAATTTAATTGGTATTTACCAATACAATAGTCAAACTGGTGCTGTTACAAAGATTGCTTAATAATTTATTGATAATAACGATATACGAGCAAGAGACAGCGAATAAAGAGCTGGTCTCCTGCTTTTTTCGTATGAGGAGGGAAAAGGATGCACCAAGAATCATTATTCAACCAAAATAGTGAAGATAATACGCCCCTTGCCAATCGAGTCCGCCCAACGAATATTGACGAATTTGTTGGTCAACAGCACCTTCTTGGCAAGGATAAGATTTTGCGGGAAATTATTATGAATGATCAATTGTCATCATTGATCTTTTGGGGACCGCCAGGGGTTGGTAAAACGACTTTAGCTGAGATTATTGCTAAGCAAACGAAATCGCACTTTATTACTTTTAGTGCGGTGACAAGTAGTATTCGTGATATCCGCAAAATTATGGAAGAGGCGGAACAAAACCGTGAATATGGTGAACGAACCGTTTGTTTTATTGATGAAATTCATCGTTTTAACAAGGCCCAGCAAGATGCCTTTTTACCCTTTGTCGAACGGGGAAGTATTATTTTAATCGGGGCGACAACTGAGAACCCGTCCTTTGAAATTAATGCTGCCTTGCTGAGCCGATGTCGGGTATTTGTCCTTAATTCTCTTAGTGCTAGGGATATCGAAGAAGTATTACAACGTGCTTTAAGCCACCCGCACGGTTTTCCAGGATTAACAATTGACTGTGAGGAGGGGGTAATTCCGTTAATTGCCCAATTTGCAAATGGCGATGCGCGAATTGCCCTTAACACGTTAGAAATGGCGGTCTTAAATGGTGAACGAGACGGTCGGAATATAAGCTTAACGATGGCGACGCTCAAACAATTGATTAACACCAAGTCATTACGGTATGACAAGAAAGGGGAGGAACATTACAACATCATTTCCGCCCTTCATAAGTCAATGCGGAATAGTGATGTAGATGCAGCGATTTATTGGTGCTCACGGATGATTGATGGCGGAGAAGACCCATTGTATATTGCGCGGCGGTTAGTTCGATTTGCAAGTGAAGACATCGGGCTAGCAGACACTAACGCCTTACAGGTAGCGGTTAATACTTTTAATGCTTGTCAATTTTTGGGAATGCCTGAATGTGATGTCCATCTAACGGAATGTGTAATCTATCTTTCCCTAGCCCCAAAGTCCAATGCGGCATATACAGCTCGGCAAGAAGCAAAACGCGTGATCAAAAAGACGGGGAATTTACCAGTTCCCCTAACGATCCGCAATGCGCCGACAAAGTTAATGAAAGAGCTAAATTACGGCAAAAATTACCAGTATGCGCATGATACTAAGGATAAATTAACCACGATGAAGACGATGCCGTCTGAACTAGCTGGTCAAACTTTCTATCATCCTAGCACACAGGGACGGGAACCACGCTTTCAAGCACGAATGGATCAAATTAATGAATGGCACCGCAAACATGATTAAAAAACGGCAACTGCATCAGCTTGTAAAAGGGCTATAATGCCCTCTGAGTATACAGATGAAATAGAAAATTCATCTTATACTCGGAGGGCTTTTTCTATGGGAAGAA
>NZ_RDBR01000027.1 GCF_009663775.1 Lactobacillus sp. 0.1XD8-4 | reverse complement strand
GGCATACACCAATCGAGATCTTCTTGCTTAATCTACGTCACTAAATTCGTTCAAGTTATTTCTTGCAATCTGCCAAAATATTAAATATAAGGAAGATTTTATTATGACTGAAGAAGAAATTTTTGATACTGTAAAGAATATTACTATTGATGAACTAGATGTAGATAAAGATAAAGTTACAATGGACACGAATATTAAGGATGACCTTGATGCGGATAGTTTAGATGTCTTTGAAATTATGAATGAATTGGAAGACAAATTCGATATTGAATTGGATGCTGACGAAGGAATCCAGACTATTGGTGATGTAGTGAACTTTGTTAAAAAGCAACTCGACGAGAAATAATATGCGTTACGGAATTTTATTTAGTGGTCAAGGTGCACAACGATCGGGAATGGGAGTCGAGCTAATGGCCGACTCTCTTTTTTCAAAGATTATTACTGAGGCTAGCGAATTAATTAATCTTGATCTCCTCGCTATTATGAAGAATGAACATGGTGAGTTAAATAAAACAGAATATGTTCAACCAGCATTGGTGGCTGTTAGTTATGGAATTTACCGAATGTTAGAAAGAGATTTACCAAACTTACCAATAAAGGGAATGATCGGGTTATCGCTTGGCGAGTATGCGGCTTTATTTGCTAGTAAAGCTATTTCTTTTAGTGCCGGAATGCAACTATTAACTGCTCGTGCTGAGTTTATGCAAGCTGACGCTGATAAGGTTGATAGTACATTGGCAGCAATCCTAAATCCTGAGATTCATAAGATTGAAGACCTTTGTCATGAACTTAGAAGTAAAGGCAAACAAATTTATGTTGCTAACTATAATTCCCCCGCACAGTTAGTTATTGGTGGAATTATTTCTGATGTTCAAGAAGCAGTTACTCAGATTGAACAAAAAGGCTTGGCAAAGCGCACTGTTGTTTTGAAGGTTAACGGTGCTTTTCATACTCCCTTATTTAATGGAGCACAGGAAAAAATGCACCAGCAACTTCAAAATGTTAACTTTATAACCCCAACGCTGCCGGTTATTAGTAATACGACAGTTATGCCATTTGAAAAGGCGACAATTAATTTGGTTTTAGAGCGGCAGTTAGCTGTTCCGACACATTATGGTGCGGGACTTCAATACTTAATTGAACACCAACAAATAGATACCACTTTGGAGATTGGCCCTGGGAAAACGTTAACGCGGTTCGCTAAACAAATAAGTCCGCAATTAAAGACGAGTCATATCTCTGACCTTGATAGTTACCAAAAATTTATAAAGGAGTATCGGTATGGATCTCAAAGATAAAGTTGTTTTCATAACGGGTAGCAGCCGTGGCATCGGTGCAGCCACAGCTTTACTATTTGCTAATAGTGGTTGTCGCGTAATCCTTAATGGTCGCCATGAAACTTTACCAAGTAAATTAGAAGATCGACTTAAAGCAAGCGGCGCTGAGTATACTTATCTTCAAGGTGATATTGCTGATGAAGAAGCGGTTAAACGCCTAGCAAAAACGGCATGGTCAATATATAACCAGATCGATATTTTAGTGAATAATGCAGGGATTACCCATGATAAGTTATTAATTGGAATGAAAATTACTGAATTTGATGATGTTCTTAATGTTAACCTTCGTGGAACTTTTATGCTTACGCAACAACTTCTCAAAAAAATGTTTAAGCAACGTTCAGGAAGCATTATTAATTTAGCAAGTATTATCGGAATTCATGGTAATGCTGGTCAAGCAAATTATGCCGCCAGTAAAGCTGGCATCATTGGGTTAACGAAGACTATTGCGCAAGAGGGTGCCCTTCGTGGAATAAGGTGTAATGCTGTTGCGCCCGGAATGATTAAAAGTGATATGACTGCCACCCTTTCAGAACACATTCAAAAACAAATTTTAGAGAAAATCCCACTAAAACGGTTAGGCTCTCCACAGGAAGTTGCCAGTACAATTAAATTTCTTGCACAAAATGAATATATCACCGGCCAAACACTTATCGTGGACGGTGGGATGACAATATAGTTATGTGGTAATTAGTTAGGAGGAATAGGATGCCAAGAGTAGTAATTACAGGAATGGGTGCAGTCGCTCCTAATGGTAACGGTGTTGAAGCATTTGTTGCTAACTCACTTGCTGGGAAAACTGGTATTAAGAAAATTAGTAAATTTGATGCAGCTGCAACAGGTATTACTGTTGCTGGTGAAATTGATGATTTTGACCCTGCAGCAGTAGTTGGGAAAAAAGCAGCCCGCCGAATGGACTTGTATTCTCAATATGCTATTCAAAGTGCAGTAGAAGCAATGGAGATGGCTGGGGTTAATAATGAAAATACCAATCCCTATGACCTTGGAGTAATTTATGGTTCTGGAATTGGTGGTTTAACAACGATTCAAGACCAGATTATCAAAATGCATGATAAGGGTCCTAAGCGGATTTCACCAATGTTTGTTCCAATGTCGATTGCTAATATGGCAGCGGGAAATATAGCGATTCGCTTTAATGCTCAAAATATTTGTACCGCAATCGTAACAGCCTGCGCGACAGGAACTAATTCAATTGGGGAGGCCTTTCGTCAAATTAAAGAAAGGCGAGCTAAGGTAATGATTGCTGGTGGATCAGAAGCATCAGTTAATGAGATTGGAATTGCTGGGTTTGCCGCATTGACGGCACTCAGTGAAACGACTGATCCCACCAAAGCTTCTTTGCCGTTTGACGTCAATCGAAATGGTTTTGTACTTGGTGAAGGTGGTGCAACATTAGTCCTTGAAGAACTGGAACATGCACAGGAACGTGGAGCTAATATTCTAGGTGAGATAGTTGGCTATGGTGCTACTTCGGATGCCTATCATATTACATCCCCAGACCCAAATGGAACTGGAGCCGCTCGGGCAATGGAAGCAGCTATTAATGAAGCGGGAATTAAGCCTGCTGATGTTACATATATCAATGCCCATGGAACGGCAACTCACGCTAATGATTCTGGTGAAGCTAAAGCTATTAATCAAGTATTTGGTAAAGACAGTGCGGTACGTGTTAGTTCAACTAAGGGAATGACAGGTCACTTATTAGGTGCCGCTGGTGCGATTGAAGCGGTTATAACTGTTGCCGCTTTAGCCAAAGGGAAGTTGCCCGTAAATGTCGGTTGTTATGAACAGGATCCAGAATGTCAAATTAATCTTGTTACTAAGGAAAATCAAGATATTCATGATGCAACGTATGCAATTAGTAACTCTTTTGGCTTTGGTGGTCACAATGCGGTTTTAGCTTTTCGTAAATGGGAGTGATTTTTAATTGGAGCTTAAAGAAATTCAAACTTTGATGCAAAATTTTGAAGATTCCGATATGCGGGAGCTCAATATTCAAGATGGTGACTTTCACCTGTACTTAAGCAAGAACAAACAGTCCCATTATGATCCGCAAACGATTGTTAAGCAACAATCTACAAAGGAAAGTGATCCTGTACTACCGGATAGCAATGATACAGCCATTTCTACTAATAAGACAATCAAAGCACCGTTAGTCGGAACAGTGTATTTACAACCTAAACCTAATGAACCGGCTTATGTTAATGTCGGCGACCATGTTCAAAAGGGTGATATTGTTTGTGTAATTGAGGCAATGAAAATGATGACTGAAATTAAAAGTGAATTTACTGGTGTAGTAACTGGCATTAATGTTACTAATGAAGAACTAGTTGAGGTAGAACAACCGTTATTTACGGTTTCGGAGGATTAAATATGGCTGATCAAGTATTAGATATTAATGCAATTCAAAAAATTATCCCTCACCGTTATCCAATGCTTTTGATTGATTATGTAGAAGAATTAGTTCCTGGTGAAATGGCAGTTGCTCGACGTAACGTTACTATTAATGAAGAAGTTTTTAATGGTCATTTTCCAGACAACCCTGTTTTACCCGGTGCGTTAATCGTTGAGTCATTAGCGCAAACTGGTGCAGTAGCGTTACTTTCTGAACCAAGATTTAAGGGAAAAACTGCCTATTTTGGTGGAATCCGTTCGGCGGAATTTCGCAAGGTAGTTCGTCCTGGAGATTCAATGAGGCTCGAGGTTCATTTAGAGAAAATTCGTGGTCACATTGGGGGTGGAAAAGGAATTGCAACTGTTGATGGCGAGCGAGCATGTACAGCAGAATTAACTTTTATGATTGGTTAGGTGTTTAGATGTTTTCAAAGGTTTTGGTTGCTAATCGCGGTGAGATTGCGGTTCGTATTATTAGGTCATTACGGGAATTGGGAATTAAGACGGTTGCTATCTATTCTACGGCTGACCGTGAAAGCCTCCATGTCCAATTAGCTGATGAAGCCGTCTGTGTAGGAACTGCCCGGGCACAAGATTCGTACCTAAATGAGAAAAATATTCTAGAAGCTGCTATCGGTACTGGAGCAACGGCAATTCACCCTGGATTTGGCTTTTTATCAGAGAATGCTGAGTTTGCAACTATGTGTGCTGATTGCGGAATAACTTTTATCGGGCCCCAGGCATCTGTAATTGATTTAATGGGAAATAAGGAACACGCTCGTGAACAAATGAAAAAATCGGGTGTGCCCGTTATTCCTGGTAGTGAAAGCTATATTGTCGACTCGGCAGAAGCAGAACGGGTTGCTAATCAAATTGGGTATCCTGTCCTCTTAAAGGCTGCTGCAGGTGGCGGTGGTAAGGGAATTCGCCGAATTGAAAATGCTCGTCAGATGAAGCGATCCTTTGAAGCAGCACAAAGCGAGGCTAAGCTTTCGTTTGATGATGATCGAATGTATTTAGAGAAGATCATGGAAAATGTTAAACATATTGAAGTACAAGTTTTTCGTGATGATTTTGGCAATGCGGTTTATTTTCCAGAGCGTGACTGTTCCTTGCAACGCAATAAGCAAAAGGTTATTGAGGAAAGTCCGTGCCAATTAATTACTAATACCCAGCGTAAAGAATTAGGACAGATTGCTTTACGGGCCATCAACTCAATTGATTATCACAATACCGGAACAATTGAATTTTTAATGGATCATCACCATAAATTCTATTTTATGGAAATGAATACTCGGATCCAAGTTGAGCATACTGTTACAGAAATGGTAACTGGAATTGATCTTGTAAAAGCTCAAGTACTTGTCGCGGCTGGTGAATCATTGCCGTTTACTCAAAATGATATTCAAATTCGTGGACATGCAATTGAATGTCGAATCAACGCAGAGGATCCCAAACGAAACTTTATGCCGATGACTGGTACGATTAACTATTTATATTTACCAGTTGGTAATCTAGGAATGAGGATTGACACAGCCCTATACCCTGGCGCCCAAGTTACTCCCTTTTATGATTCAATGATTGCAAAAGTAATTGCCCTTGGTCATGATCGTATGGAAGCAATTGAAAAAATTAAGCGACTTTTAAGTGAGATGGTTATCATGGGCATTACGACCAACCAAAATTTCCACTTGGCTATTCTTAATGATTTAACCTTTTTAAAAGGAAAAGCAACGACCACTTTTCTTGAAAATTCATTTTTACCGCGTTGGAAGGGAGATGAAACGACGTCATGAAATTATATGAGCAAAATAATACATTGAGTGAGCGTCATGTAAAAGCCGACAAGCGCGCCGATGCTAAGATTCCTGATCGTATGTGGATAAAGTGTCCTTATTGTTGTGATACGTTATTTGCAAAACAACTAACTGAATATGCTGTTTGTCCTAATTGTGATTACGGTTTCCGAATTACTGCACGGCAGCGGGTGAGTTGGTTAACCGATGATTTTGTGGAATTTGATAGTGACCTTCAAACCAAAGACCCGCTTAATTTTCCTGGTTATCAAGAAAAGATTAATAATCTTCAAGCAGTGACGAACTTAAATGATGCGGTTTTAACTGGTGAAGCGACAATTAATACAACTAAATTTGCTCTCGGGATTATGGATCCGACATTCATCATGGGGTCATTAGGTACCGTTGCGGGAGAAAAGATCACTCGCTTATTTGAATATGCCACTGCCCAAGATGAGACGGTTGTTATGTATACTGCCTCTGGTGGCGCACGGATGCAAGAAGGAATCTTATCTTTGATGCAAATGGCCAAGATATCGCAAGCTATTGCTAATCATAATACTGCTGGATTGCTTTATATTGTTGTTTTGACGGATCCAACGACTGGTGGTGTTACTGCTAGTTTTGCTATGGATGGTGACATTATTCTTGCGGAGCCACATGCGTTAATTGGTTTTGCAGGAAGACGAGTAATTGAGCAGACTATCCATGAAAAATTGCCTAAGGATACACAATCATCAGAAAATCTACTTAAACACGGCTTTATTGATGCAATTATTAAAAGACAAGAAGAAAAAGAAAAATTAGAGTGGCTAATCAAAGTTGGAGGTGGTCGCAATGACTGCGCTTAGTCCAATCCAGGTTGTTGAAAAAGCTCGTAACGGTAAAAAAATAACTGGAAAGCAAATCATTAATTATCTATTTGATGATTTTACTGAGCTCCATGGTGACCGTTTAGGCAGCGATGATGGAGCAATTATTGGTGGTCTTGCAACATTTCATGGTCGAGCAGTAACGGTTATTACGACGGAGCGGGGATCGACATTGCCAGATAAAATTGCTAAACATTTTGGCTGCCCGATGCCTGGTGGATATCGAAAAGCGGTTCGCTTAGCTGAACAAGCAGGTAAATTTAAACGACCGATTCTTTGTTTTGTTAATACTGCCGGTGCTTTTCCGAGTAAAGATGCTGAAGAGGGTGGCCAAGGAGAAGCAATTGCCCAAAGTATATTTAAAATAGGTCAAATTCCGGTTCCAATTATAACGGTGATTTATGGTGAAGGCGGCAGTGGCGGCGCGTTAGCCCTGGCATGTGGGGATGAAGTTTGGATGCTTAACTATTCTACTTATTCAATCCTTTCGCCAGAAGGTTTTGCATCTATTTTATGGAAAGATGCGTCTAAGGCAGATGAAGCAGCCAAGGTTATGCAAATGACCCCCGCCGCATTATTAAAAAGACAGATAATTGAGGGAATTATTGATGAAAATGAAGAAGAATATCAGGTCACATGTCAAAATATTGACCGGGTTTTATGGTCACGATTATCTAAATTACAAAAGCTGACATCAGAAGAACTAATCGCAAAGCGTCAAATGCGGTATCGAAAATTTTAAGAGAGAGAGGATTGAGATGGAAAATTTGTTATCAGGCAAGAAAATTGTTGTAATGGGGGTTGCTAATAGGCGCTCAATTGCATGGGGATGTGCTAAGGTCATGGCGGCCCAAGGTGCGGAGATTATTTATACTTATCAAAATGAACGGTTAAAGAAGGGAATTAAGCGGTTAGTTGACGATGAGAGTCACTTAATAGAGTGTGATGTTGCTAGGGATAAAAGTATTGCAACTGCTTTTTCGTTAATTAAAGAGCGTTTTGGTCAAGTTAACGGAATTGTTCATGCAATTGCTTATGCGAAGAAAGAAGAATTAGATGGAACAATTTTAAACGCTAGTCGAGAAGGTTATGCGTTAGCTCAAGATATTTCGTCTTACTCGCTTATTGCGGTAGCTAAAGAAGCACAAAAACATGACTTACTAACTGTTCCTGCAAGTATTGTTACCTTAACTTATTTTGGTTCTGAGCGTGCGATCCCAAATTACAATGTGATGGGGGTGGCTAAAGCAGCTCTAGAAGCCAATGTCCGTTACTTAGCACGTGATCTTGGTAATCAGCATATTCGTGTAAATGCTATTTCTGCAGGCGCAGTGAAGACTTTGGCTGTTACCGGAATTAAGGGTCATACGGAATTGCTAAAGGAATCCCAATCACGAACTGTTGATGGGAATGATGTAACAATTGATGAGATTGGTGGGACTTGCGCATTTTTAATGAGTGACTTATCTACTGGTATTGTTGGCGATACCGTCTATGTTGATAAGGGTGTTCACTTAATTTAATGATGGACAATTTTATATACGATTTATCTAAATTATCGCAATTAGTTTCGTCTAAATGTCAAATTCATTTCTTTAAAAGGGTATCTTCAACACAAATACTAGCAAAAAAGAATATTATAGAAGGTAATCACAGCTTGTGTGTCTTTTTAGCTGATGAACAAAAAGCGGGGCATGGACGTTTTGGTCGGCCCTTTTTTTCTCCAGCAAAAACAGGAATATACTTAAGTATTAACATTCCAATGACTGTCGAAAATGGGGGACTATTTACGACTGGCTTAGCAGTAACGCTTGCTGATGTTCTAACCGCTTTCTACCCTTATAAGGAAATTAAATTAAAATGGGTGAATGATCTCTACTATCAGAATAAAAAAATTGGCGGACTTTTAGTTGAACGTGTTAATGGAATGATTGTTTGTGGTATAGGAATAAATTTGACGAGCAACAACTTTCCTCAAAATTTACATAATATTGCTACTTCTATTGATAATGGACATACTGCTAAAATTGATCGCACAGAACTGGTTGCTGCAATTATTAACCAAATTATTTCTGATGCACCTTACTATCAAAGTGGACAGTTTATGTTACGATATCGTCAACGGTCACTTTTGCTTGGTAAAACAATTACTATCAAAGTAAATGGCGGTTTTATTCATGGAATTGCTAAGCAGATCGATGATAATGGTTCATTAGTGGTATATGACCCTGGTACGAAGCAAGAATATACCCTAGTAAGTGGTGAAGTGGTCAAGGTATTCTTTTAGTACGTCATATTTAGTGAAAACAAATGAAAAAAAGTTAATTTTATTTTCATCTTAATCTAAAAGTATACTATAATAGAACTATTCAAGTGATGAAAGGATGAGATCCATGTCAAGAGAGAGTCAGATTATTGATACAAAATCATTATATGTAAATCCTGATCGCGGAGTAGCAACATTAAATTATAGTCAGAACTACTTCACCGATATTCCAACTTTAATCAATAGTGACGAATTAAAGGCGATTGTTAAGCTATATCTTGCTTCTCGTAACCCTGATCATGATGATGATGCTTTTGATAATGCCAGTGCTAATAAGTTCATCGATATTTTAAAGAAAGTATTATTTAATGATGATAGTGCTTTTGATGAATATGATCCTAAAGATATTCTTGAAAGTGTTGAAGAATTATACTCATACTACCGGTCATTTTTACGAGTATCGGTAATTAACTTTAATGATAACAAGATTTTAGGTAATGAGTTTCGAACTGTTGATACACAATTCAACGATTTAGTACGGAAAGCATACCGGATTCTTGAAGAAAAGCTCCAAGGTTTTGAAAACCGGACGTATCGGCAAGTTAATGCGGCTACTAATGCGACTGTCTTAGTTCAACAACATAACTGGAAAATTCCAGAAGGCTATGATGAATTACAGGATATTGACTTTATCAATACTGTGATGCTTCGTCCGCCAATGATGATGCATACTAAGAGTAATAAGCGGGAAGGGGTATTCTCAGAAGTTAAAGAAAACCCAATCAAACGTTTCCACGGTCAACGAGGCAAGTGGTATTGCTATCCTGCTAAGATTGGTGAAAGTTTGGCCTTTATTTACTTTAATGTTGATTATTTAGTAAATGGGATTGCTCTTTCTAATCTCTTTGAATTAGCTTCTCCTGATGAAGTTGAAGGTCAAAAGCCTGATATGATTCTCCTCTTTGGCTTGGAAAAAACTGAAGGCATGGTTTCTCATTATTATCGTGATGAAAAGAATGATATGTGGATTGGCGAGGTTCCATATACAGATAAAACGACTTACTTTGGCTATATGAAGAAAATGTGCTTAACATTGCATAACCTTCACCAAATCTATAATGGCCGGTTACCAATTCATGGTTCAATGCTGAAAATCAAGTTTACTAATGGTAAGGAAAAGAACGTTGTCTTCTTTGGTGATTCCGGTGCCGGTAAGTCAGAGTCAATTGAAGCATTGCAAGAATTAGCTGATGACAAGATTGTCAGCATGGAAACAATCTTTGATGACATGGGAAGTTTTACTTTAACCGATGGTGAACCAGGAGTATATGCTCAAGGTACTGAGACGGGAGCTTTTGTTCGTCTTGACGATTTAAGTAGTGCGGTTGCATTTAATAACATGGACCGTGGTGTTTACCTTAACCCTGAACAAAAGAATGCTCGAGTAATTATTCCTGCAGATACTTACCAAAATGTTATCAAGCACCACCACATCGATATGTGGCTTTATGCTAATAACTATAGTGATGAAGTTGGGATCCACCGTTTTGACACTAAAGAAGAAGCCGAGAAAGTATTCATTGCAGGTCAACGGAAAGCATTGGGAACAACCGATGAAGTCGGCATGAGTAAGACATTCTTTGCTAACCCATTTGGTCCCGTCCAAGAACCTGAATTGACTAAGCCAATTATCGATAAGGTCTTTACTAAGCTCTTTAGTAAGGGTGTTTATGTTGGTGAAATCTTTACCCATCTTGGTAATGACAAATCAAAGGATGCTCTTAAGGAATCTGCCCAAGAATTGCTTGACGTTTTAATGAATAACTAACATTACGATTAAGACAATTTTGTCATCGCTCTGTAACAAACTCCTTGTTATGGGGCGATTTTTTTGTCGTCAAGCTAGAAGAAGAAAAAAATTTGCAAAAATTTAGTTTGTCTTTTATCTTGAGTAAAACAGATCATTGGTAAGAAGCTTGGTATATCAGCGCTTTGAAGAGGTTGGCAAAGTGGCCGAACGTTTGTTACAAAAAATTACATAAGTAACGAAAATTGATAAACGCTGGTAACCCGCCCGTAACGCTAATCCTGTATAGTAGATATCGTTGAAATGAGTTATTTGATTAATTAAGAGAAAAGGATGGATTGAATTTATAATGAAGTTATCTAAGAAAGTAGCCAAGATTACAGCAGCGATTACTGGTGCCGTAGCATTAGGTACAGTTGCTACTGCAACTACTGCAAATGCCGATACTATTTACACGGTACAAGCAGGTGACACCCTTTCTGGGATTTCTTACAAATTAGGTCACGATCTAACTTTTGTAGATACGTTAGCAAGTCACAATAATATCGCTGATAAGAACTTGATTTATGTTGGTCAACAATTAGTTATCAAGGATGATGGCGAAGTGGCTCCCGCAACTCAAGAACAAGTTGCTACCTTACCAGCTGCTAATGTTGCCTCACAAGCAGATGCACAAACACAAGCAGCAAGTGAGGCATCGGTGGCAAACCAACAACAAGCACAAGCACCTGTTCAAAATCAGGCTGCTCCACAACAAGCAACAAGTCAACAACAAACTGCCCCAGCTAACTACAATTCAAATGTTGGTGGTAATGATGCGGCAGCCAAAGCTTGGATTGCTGCTCGCGAATCTGGTGGTAGTTACAGTGCCCGTAATGGTCAATACATTGGTAAGTACCAATTATCGGCATCATACTTAAATGGTGATTACTCAGAAGCTAACCAAGAACGAGTAGCCGACCAATACGTAGCAAGCCGCTACGGTTCATGGAGTGCTGCTCAATCATTCTGGCAATCACACGGTTGGTACTAAAATTTAATTAAAACAGAGATAATCAACAATACTTCAAACATGCAATCAGGGGCGTAAAAGAGGAGGGTATTTATAACTTCTTTTTCACGCTCTTGTAAGCGAAAATAAGGCTCCAGAGTTCGGGATTTCCGAGCTTTGGAGCCTTATTTGTGTATTGTACTTATTTGTATTTTAACTAGGTGCTTAATTATTTTAAATTTTTAGGTCAAGTTCAATCGGGCAATGACTTGATCCTTTAATATTAGCTAGAATCTGCGCGCTATTGATTTTATTCGCAAGGACGTCAGCAACCAAAAAATAATCAAGGCGCCAGCCGATATTTCGGGCACGGGCATTATAGCGGTAGCTCCACCATGTATATGCTCCTGACTGATTAGGGTGGAGATAACGAAAACTATCAGTAAAACCGGCATTTAAAATTTTGTCAAAATCGACTCGTTCATCTTTAGTAAAGCCAGCGTGATGATGATTTTTAGCTGGTTCAGCTAAGTCAATTGGCTGATCGGCAACGCTCATATCGCCAGCAATAATTACAGGTTTATGACTTTGCAGGTGCAAAAGATAGGTAAGGAAAGCGTGATCCCATGCTAAACGATAATCTAAATGTTGTAGTTTTTCGCCCGCAACGGGGACATAAACGTCTACTAAGTAAAATTGTGGATATTCTAAAGTGATTATCCGTCCTTCTGTGTCAAATTTTGAATTATTCATTCCGTATATAATATTTTCTGGCTTATATTTAGTGAAAATAGCGGTTCCAGCGTAGCCTTTTTTCTCAGCGTAGTTCCAATATTGATAGTAGTTAGGAAAGTTTAGGGGCTGTTCACCCTTGGCTAATCTGGTTCGTTGCAGACAAAAACAGTCAGCATCAAGTTGCTTGAAATCATCGACAAAACCATGGCTAATCGCTGCTTTTAGGCCGTTTACGCTCCAAGAAATAAAATTCATGATAAGGTCCTTCTTCCACTCATAATACAAAGTATCCTTTTATTATTCATTGTACAAGGATTTGACTCGTTCCTTAAATAATATGACTGACTATGTGCTGTTTTACACAATGATGATATTGATTATAAAATTAAAATATTCATATTATATATAACTAAATATAAAGGTTAATAATAATAGGCCCTTTATACATAGGGAATTACCTAATTATGATGTAACCGTTTAAATTGTACTATTAATATATAGAAAGTGACGTTTATCACTAAGTTGTAAAACAGGGACTTAGGTTAGAGGAGGTTGTCTAATGACTTCAAAGTATGAAACAGAGCCAAAGGGTTATACAATGACAACGGTAATGCAAGAGGCTGCCCGTTGTTTATTGTGTCATGATGCACCATGTTCGCAGGCATGTCCAGCACATACAAATCCTGCTAAATTTATCCGTAGTGTCCGTTTCCGTAATGTAAAAGGTGCAGCGGAAACCATTCGTGAAAATAATGCTTTGGGTTCAATTTGTGCCCGAGTTTGTCCTACTGAACGGTATTGTGAGAAGGCTTGTACGCGTGCAAAGATTGATGGTCCGATTGATATTTCTGGGATCCAGCGTTATGTAACTGATATGGAACGTAAACTTAATATGAAAATCCTTAAGGCTGGAACGCCAAATGGAATGAGTGTTGCGATTATTGGAAGTGGCCCATCCGCCCTGCAAGCAGCAACGACCCTTTTGGAAAAGGGATACGCTGTTGATATTTATGAAAAGAATGCAAAAGCTGGTGGATATCTTACATATGGGATTCCTGAATACCGCTTGCCCGAAGAAATTGTGGATTATGAGGTTCAACGCATTGTTGATTTAGGAGCACATATTATTTATAACACGACGGTTGGCGAGGATATTTCAATTGACCAACTAAAGGATAACCATGATGCAGTCATCGTGGCTATCGGAACTAGTAAGGCTAAGATGCTCCCCATGTTTGAACATAACATTTGTACAGAATCTGCCATTTCATTCCTTGCTCGGGCAAAGGAAAATAAGGGTAAACTTGATGATTTGCCAAAAAACGTTTTAGTTATCGGTGGTGGAGACGTTGCAATGGATGTTGTAACCACCTTAAAGAAGCTTGATGTGCCATATGTTACTGATGTCGTTTATGAACAATTCAGTGAATTTAAGGCTTCTAAAAAGGAACTTGCTTACGCCCAACATGCGGGAGTTACAATTATTGATGGTTATGTTCCCAAAGAAGTTCACCAAAATCGGGCAACCTTTACGCACCGTAAAATTGATAGTGAAATAACCATCACTGCTGATAAGATTATTCTAGCAGTTGGTCAAAAGGCTGATGCCACGGGACTTGATATTGATTTGCAACATAACGAAATCCCATTTAGAGAAGCGCGTTACCGGACAAAAGACCCTAAAGTATTCGCAACAGGTGATATTGTCGAGGGTGACAAGACAGTTGTCGTTGCTGTTCAAAAGGGAAAAGAAGTTGCCGAAGAGATCGATCGGTTGTTAGGAGGACAAGAAAATGATTAAAAAAGATTTATCAGTTGACTTTTTAGGAGTTCATTTTGAAAATCCGTTCTGCTTGTCATCGTCACCGGTTGGCAACTGTTATGAGATGTGTAAAAATGCGTATGATGCTGGATGGGGCGGCATTGTCTACAAGACGCTTTCACCAACACACTTTAAGATTGATGAAGTATCTCCACGGTTTGATGAATTAACAAAGGAAGACACTCCGTTTGTGGGGTTCAAGAACATGGAGCAGTTGTCAGAGCACCCGTTAGATCAAGATTTAGCTGATATGCGACGGTTAAAAGAAGAGTACCCTAATAAGGTTTTGATTGCGTCCATCATGGGAGAAACTCCTGAAGACTGGACTAACCTTGCTAAGCTCGTAACTGAAGCGGGAGCAGATATGATTGAGCTTAACTTCTCATGTCCACAGATGACTTCACACACGATGGGATCTGACGTGGGAACTAACCCTGAATTATGTAAAAAGAATTGTGAAGCGGTTAAACGCGGAACCAGCTTACCAGTTCTCGCTAAGATGACGCCCAACATTACAACGATGGTTCCGGTTGTTAAAGCATGTCTTGAAGGTGGCGCCGATGGTTTCTCGTCAATTAATACTGTGAAGTCAATTGTTGACGTTGATCTTGAAAAGAAAGTAGGTCTACCAAATATCAATGGTAAATCATCAGTATCAGGACTTTCTGGTAAGGCTGTCAAGCCAATTGCCCTTCGTTTCTTACAACAATTGCGGACGGCTTCTGGATTAGAACAATTACCAATTTCTGGAATTGGTGGAATTGAAACATGGGAAGATGCTGCTGAGTTTATTCTTCTAGGGGCAACTACCTTACAAGTTACCACAGCAATCATGCAATATGGTTACCGAATTATTGATGATTTAACTAATGGTTTGATGCATTACATGGAAGAACAACATGTCGATCACCTGCAGGATTTAGTTGGCTTAGCTAATAAGAATATTATTCCAACCAATGAACTTGATCGGGATTATAAGGTTTATCCTAAGATCGACTGGGATAAATGTATTGGTTGTGGAAGATGTTTTGTATCTTGCCAAGATGGCGCCCACCAAGCATTAACTTGGGATGACGACAAACGGCTACCTGTCTTTGATAAGAGCAAGTGTGTTGGTTGCCAACTTTGTGCATTAGTATGTCCGGTAGGAGCAATTAAGCTTGGTGTTGTTGAAATGAAGCCTGGTCGGAAAGGTAATCCGGATGAGATTGATGTTGGATCACAGCGCCTTCATCGCTACCATCCAGTAGAGGCAAGTCAAGAAAATTAAATTAATTTAAATCAAAAAGAAGAGGTCTGCAAAATTGACCTCTTCTTTTTAGATAACTGCTAATGGCTCCTTTGTTGTTGGTGATGGAAATTCTTTTTGCAAGGCTAATAATTCATCATCACTAAGTTCAATCTTTCCGGCTTCAACATTTTCACGGGCATGTTGTGGGTTAGCGCTTTGGGGGATAGCGAGGACGTTACCAACCCGTAGGACCCAGGCTAACATAATTTGACTGACTGTTGCGTGGTGGCTCGCAGCGATTTCTTTTAAGACGGGGTTGTTTGAGAGCTTGCCAGAAAGATGGTCTCCTTGCGAAAGGGGAGAATAGGCAATTAGTGGTAGATCTTGCTTTTTCATCAGTGGTAAAAGTTCAAATTCAATTCCGCGTTTATCAAGATTATAAAGGTCTTCATTTGCTGCACAGTCATAACCGTTTTTGAGCCGCCATAATTCTTCAAGGTCATTGACGTCAAAATTAGAAACTCCCCAGGCCTTGATTTTGCCTGCTTTTTTTACTCTTTCCAGCTCGTTAATTGTTTCAGCAAGAGGAATACCGCCTCGCCAATGTAATAGGTACAGGTCGAAATAATCTGTACCAACAGCTGCAAGACTCCGGTCAAGACTATGCTCTAATTTGATTTTACTTGCATTGGATGGCAGAACCTTATCAATGAGAAATAAGTTATCACGATTATATGACTTGATTGCAGCGCCAACCAAATTTTCGGCGCGTCCATCACCATACATTTCAGCAGTATCAATGGCCCGTGCGCCAGCATCGATAGCGGCTTGAATTGCCTTAATTTCTGTGGAGCGATTGGTAAGAGAATCACCCATATGCCAGGTACCAATTCCAATTGCGGGCATTGAAACGGTATTAATTACAACGTTTTTCATCAAAATACAACTCCTTTCAGGATAAGCTACTCATCTAATCTTATTATATTCTTTTTCGGTGGGGGTACTCTAGCAAATGATTTGCATTTCTAGTGAAAGCGGTTAAGATAGAAAGTGAATCATGAGTAAGAAAGGAAGAGTTCTTTATGGCTAACGAACTACAAAACCGTAATAATTTTTTTGATAATTTGATGAATATGCGTAATTTGATGAACGATGATTTCTTCTCTGATTTAACGCCAGTTGCAAATCATATGAAGACTGATGTGGCAGAAAGTGATAAGGCATACACAGTTAAAATTGATATGCCAGGATTTGATAAGAAAGATATTCATATTAGTTACGCTAATAATATCTTAACGGTAACTGGTCGTCGTGATACTTTTGATGATGACAGCGATAAGGATGGGAACATCTTACACAGCGAACGTCGCTATGGTCAAATGAGTCGGCAGTACCGTCTCCCAGATGCTGATCGGAAAGCTATTAAGGCTCAATACACTGATGGCGTCTTGACCATTACCCTACCAAAAAAGAATGAAGAACTTGATGATGAAAGTCACATTGAAATTGAATAATTAAAATCCTAACGAGAACTTGTAACAGTGGTTATGGGTTCTCGCTTTTTTCGGTTCACTTGAACATATGTTTGAAGGTGCGGTATAATAAATATTAACTAATCAGGATGAGGAGTAGGATATCAATGTCAACACAACCAACATATCTGGCCATTGACTTAAAGTCCTTTTACGCATCAGTCGAGTGTGCAGAATATGGGCTTGATCCACTAGATGCAAACCTTGTTGTTGCGGACGAATCACGAACTACTAAGACAATTTGTCTCGCTGTTTCGCCTGCCTTAAAGCAATTTGGTGTTTCTGGCCGTGCCCGTTTATATGAAGTTGTACAGCGAGTTGACCGTTTAAATCATAAACGTGCCCTTAGGATGCCGCACCATCGTTTGTCAACCGTAACGTCCATCTATCGTCAGGAATTATTGCAAACACCAGAATTTCGGATTGGGTTCCGCATTGTAAAACCACGGATGAGTTTCTACTTAAAAAAGAGTGCGGAAATATATGAAATTTACTTACGCTATTTACCACCGGAAAAAATCCATGTGTATTCAATTGATGAGGTGTTAATGGATGTAACAGATTATTTAGTAGAACATCATGTCACAGCCCGTGTCCTTGCTAAAGAAATTATCCAAACCATCAAAGCTGAAACCCAGATTACAGCGACTGCCGGGATTGGGACTAACCTTTTTTTAGCCAAAGTAGCGATGGATATTGTTGCCAAACGGATTCCAGGGGATGAAGACGGGGTACGGATTGCTCAAATGACAGAACACTTATTTCGCCGTTACTTATGGGCACACCAACCGCTTACGGATTTTTGGCGGATTGGTCCTGGTTATGCACGTCGACTCCAAAAATTAGGTTTAAATACAATGGGAGACATTGCGCGTTGTTCACTTGGTAAACTCTCTGATGAAATGAATGAAGAGGTCTTATACCATGAATTTGGTAAAAATGCTGAAATAATTATCGATCATGCCTGGGGTTATGAATCGGCAACGATAGCAGACATAAAAAAATATCATTCTTCAGACCATGGGATTTACTCAAGTCAGGTCCTTGCCCGTCCTTATAATTTTGCGGAGACACGGTTAGTTGTTCAGGAAATGGTTAATTCTTTAGCTCTTCAATTAACACAGCAGGGAATGGTTACGGACCAGATTGGTTTATCTGTGGCGTATGATATTTCTAATACTACTACTGAACAATACCAAGGGACGCTAGTAAATGATTTTTATGGACGCCGGATTCCCAAACCGATGCATGCGACAATTGGTCTTCCATTACCAACTGCTTCATCAACAGAATTGATGACTTATTTTATGCGCCTTTATGATACAAGAGTTAACCGCCGACTGACAACACGAAAACTAACTGTAATTGCAAACCACTTACTTTCCTCTGTTGCAGCACAGCAAGTATCTTATAGCGAGCAGTTAGACTTGTTTACAGACACAAGGGTTCGTGAAGAAAAACATCATCGAAAATTAGAGACAGAGAAAAAAGACCAGCAATTACAAAGATTGATTCTTGACTTGCAAAGTGATTTTGGTAAAAATGCAATTGTTAGGGCAGCGGATTTAAAAAAGGGAGCAACCTTACTAGAAAGGAATAATCAAATTGGGGGACACCGCGCGTAATGAAAGATAAAGAGCAGATTGAAGAAGCGTTATTTAGTGATACATCGGCATATCAGGATATTATGGACTGTCCGCGGCCCCAATCACGAGCCCATTTACCAATGCTTCGTGAAGACCGCGCGGCACAATTTGCACCCTTTGCTGCTTTAACGGGATACCATAAGTTATTAAGTGAAGTAGGAAGCAGGTATCGGCATAAGGATTATTCAACTATCAACACGGGAAGGCGATTACAAGCACAATTAGCTAAGATTAAGCGATTAAAGTTGCGGCCAGTATTAAAAGTAGAATATTTCAATGGGCAAACCGGCTATTATGAAGAGTATACGGGACAGTTGCAACGCATTAATAGTTCTACGCATAAGCTAATCTTTAACGATGGAGTAAAAATCATTATTCAAAATATTCGTAAAATTCAGGAAAAATAAAAAGAGAAGGCAAACTGGTTTTACCAGTTACTCTCTTCCCTTTCTTGCACGCAACTTGGCTAGGTGTGATTAACTACTATAAATATCTTGAAAATAAATAACGGCCGATGAAAAAGCTGATTTTTCACCGACCTTTTTGTTTCTTATTTTAAAATGCTTGGATAATTTTCATAATACCAAAAACGATTAGGAATGTTGAAACCAGCCATACAACAGTGATTGCTGAGAGTAGTGGACTGAAGAGAAGGATAACACCTAATACCAAGCTGACAATTGCCAGAATAATAATAAACCAGTAATATCCTCGATGAAATTCCTTAAAGAACTTGGCGCTAAGTAATTCTGTGATGGAGTCAAGAATAAACCAAATTGCAAAAATAATCGCAATAAATAAAACACCAAAATCTGGTTGGAAAAGGAAGATAATCCCTAAAATAATATCTAAAATTGCTGAAAAAATTAACCAACCAGAAGCTTCTTGAAGTAACTGGCTAATACGTTGGCGAAACCATAATTCGTAAACTCCACGGAAAATAAATGCAACACCGGCAACGATTGCCAAGAAGCGAAGGGTACGATCGGGACGATTGAACGAAGCAATCCCAGCGATTAAAAATAGGATGCCGACAATTAAGCTAAACCAATCAAAACCCTTTTTAGTTTCTTCAAACATCGTAAAGCCTCCCTTTAATATAAAATCATTAATATCATAGTTCAATTAAGACGATAACACAAGTAAAGACAAAAAAACCACAGATTAAGACTATTTCTTAACCTATGGATCATTTAATTTCCCGGGAAATTAAAGATGTTCTTTAATTCCATTAGGGAAGTCTTTATCAATCTCTTTTAAGATTGGTAATAATGAATTAACATATTCATGATATGCTTCAATCGGCTTTAAACCTTTTGCCCGTGTTTGAAGTATAGTTAACGCAATATCGTGTGCTCGTTGTTCATTAGTAATCATCTTCTACCACCTCAAGTATTCAGTTTATCAGATTTTTCGCCAATCAGCATGAATTGTTTGATGATATGGTGAAAAAATGTTTGATCAAGCATAATCATTACTGCAAAGCCAATTGTAGTTCCTAATGTGTTGCTAATCAAATCATCCACATCGGCAACGCGACCAATGTGAAAAAGCAGGTCACAGACAAACTGATTGCTTTCAATAAATAGGCTGAATAAGAATCCATATAAAATGGCGCGTTCCCAAGGCATTTTATTATTTATTAAATAGAGATAAATACCAAGTGGGATTGTCATGATAACGTTGAGAAAGAATTCCTGACTTAATCCTTGCAGTGGAATGATATTAAATGGAACCCCATGAAAATAAAATAGTAATTTATTAGCCGAACTGAAATTAAACATAGAAGGGGTTAGGCATAGCCAGTCAATTGCTGTTAAATACACGAAAAGGGTCGCAATGGTAAAATGCTGACCGCTTGCAGGAAATCGTTCCCATAAGCGATTGTGGGTAATTAGGATTGTTCCCGCAAAGAAATAAATAAAAAATGGAATCCAATGAATTAAAGCTCGCAATGTTAGTTCTCCTCACAAGAAAAATGATGTACAATTGGTTTTTAATGTTATATATCATAGTTGATTTTGTGATTAATGGCTAGTGATGTCATCAGCTGTTAAAAAATCTTCAACTATTAGGGAGAAAGAGAACTATGGCAGAAGAACAACAATTTACACGAAAGCTAAAAAGCCGTCATATTCAATTAATGGCTCTTGGCGGAACGATCGGAACGGGACTTTTTCTTGGCTCAGGAAAGGCAATCCATGCTGCAGGGCCAGCAATTCTTCTGGCATACATAATTACCGGAGTTGTTTGTTTTGGGATTATGCGTGCTCTTGGCGAATTACTATTATCTGACCTGCATTACCGTTCGTTTATGGATGCTATTCGGGACTATTTAGGCAATCGGGTTAGTTTTATAATAGGCTGGGCTTATTGGGTATGCTGGCTTGCCTTAGCAATGGCTGAAATCACTGCAATTGGTTTGTATTTTCAGCTATGGCTGCCTCATGTCCCGCAATGGGTCCCAGGGTTATTGACCTTGTTAGTGTTGTTATGTTTAAACCTAATGACAGTAAGCGCATTTGGTGAATTAGAATTTTGGTTTGCACTGATTAAGATTTTAGCAATTATTATTTTGATCGCCGTTGGTGTCTTATTAGTTGCAATTCGTTTTCACTCGGCAGGAGGTTACTTGTCAACGCCTGCAAATTTGATAAATTATGGCGGCTTCTTTGCAACGGGGTTTAAGGGCTTTTTATTATCGTTTCAAATGGTTGTATTTGCTTTTGTTGGGATTGAAATGGTGGGAGTGACTGCAGCAGAGGCAGAAAATCCTAAAGTTGTTATTCCTAAGGCGATTAATGGTATTCCAGTAAGGATTATGCTGTTTTACATCGGTGCTTTAGCCGTAATTATGTGTATCTATCCTTGGAATAAGCTTTCACCAAGCAATAGTCCCTTTGTTTTAGTCTTTCGTGATATTGGGTTGCCTGGAGCGGCAAGTATTGTTAACTTTGTAGTAATCACTGCTGCTGCTTCGGCATGTAATAGTTCACTATATACAACCGGCCGAATGTTAGCAGAATTAACTGCAAACGCGCGACGACCTAGTATTCGTAAAATTAGTCGCTTGTCGAAAAAATCAGTACCAGCAACTGCGGTTATTATTTCGGCATTAGTGATTGGCATTGCGGCAATTTTAAACTTGGTGATGCCTAATGGCGTTTTTACGCTTGTTTCAAGTATTGCCACCACTAGCTTCTTGTTCGTCTGGGCCACAATCATCTTAGCGCACCTTAAATATCTTAAAGCGCATCGTTTGGCGAGGGTATTTAGGATGCCGGGAGCGCCATTTACTGATTATTTAATTTTAGCGTTCCTGATAGGAGTTGTAGTTGTTTTATGTATGGAAAAGCAAACACTGATCGCATTATTACTAACAATGGCGTGGTTTATCGTGTTAGCATTCGCTTCATTAGCACAAAAAGATAAATAACAATAGGGAGCAAACATCCAAGATGACGGATGATTGCTCCCTTATTTATTAACGATTTAAATGTAGCTTGCGTTGGCAATCAGGACAAAGCCCATGAACTTCAATATTATTACCAGTAACTAGGTACCCCGTCTTTTCACGGGTTATGTTTGCCATGTCCTTTGTTATTTCCGTAAAGTGATCATCAAAAACATCGGAAATTTTTCCACAATTGTCACAGACGACATGGTAATGGGGATGACCGAAATAGTCAAAATGGGTGCTGCCATCGCCATTTTTTAATTCAATAACAAGATTATAATCTACTAATAGCTTAAGCGTATTATATACAGTTGCCATGCTAATATTAGCTACGCTATCCTTTAGATCATCATAGATCATTTCGACGCTGGGGTGAGTATGATGGTTGATTAGGTAGTTAAGAATTACTTTTCGTTGTGGTGTGAGGCGCACTTTATTTTCCCGTAAGTGGTCAAGAGCACGATCAAATTCTGCTTCTGCCATGATGTCGTCTCCTTCCTTAAAATAATTATAATCTAATTTGATTATAACATTTACATTAACTAATTCAAAACATATAATAGGAAATGATTAGATGATAATTGTTCTAAAGAGGGAGAGGATTATTATGGATCAAAGTATTGCCAAGAATGGCAAAGAATATAGTCGTTTTTGGTTTATTTTTACATTATTAGTTGGTACGTTTACGATGTCAATTAGTCAATCATCGCTATCAACTGCTTATCCAACGTTAATGAACGCATTTGGAATCTCGGCTTCCACTGTTCAGTGGCTGACGACCGGATTTATGTTAGTAATGTGTGTCAGTATGCCAATCAGTCCATGGATGTTGAATAATATGAGTTTTAAGACTATGTTTATCAGTGCTTTGGCTCTATTTGACATTGGTTCGCTGATGATTGTCTTAACGCCAGCTTCGTGGGGAATCAGTGGCTTTTGGTTTATGATGATTGGGCGCGCGATGGAAGCATTTGCGGTCGGCGTTTTATTTCCTTCATATCAGACTGTCTTACTAGAAATCACCCCTAAAGATGAGCGGGGCACGACAATGGGTATTGCGGGGTTAGTAATGGGCTCGGCACTTGCTTGTGGTCCGATTATTTCTGGGATTGTCTTAAAGTTCTTTAGCTGGAAAAGTTTGTTTATCCTTTTCATGCTTGTGATTTCTGTAATAATTTTGATGGCCGCTAGCGGCTTGATTCAAGATGTAATGGTCCGCCATGAAACACATCTTGACTGGCTGTCAGTTATTTTGTTAGTGGGCTTGATTGGTATCATGTACGTTGTTGACCAGGCTGGCAAGAAGAATTTTGCGTGGGGAGCTAATAGTTTAATCTTTATCGTGAGTTTGTTAGCAGTTATTTGGTTCTGCATTCGCCAGCTTCATCTTCAGCATCCTTTGCTGGAATTACGGGTAATGAAGACTTTTAATTATGATTTAGCTATCTTATTAACGTCCATTTCATACATTGCCTTAATTGTAACAACAATTATTTTTCCGCTTTATTATCAAGGAGTGTTAAAAGTTAGCCCATTTGTATCAGGGATGGCACTGGTGCCAGGAGCGGTTTTCCTTAGTATCCTAAATCCTTTATCTGGTAAGTTAGCCGATAAGATTGGCTTTAAACCTACAATGCTCGTGGGAATGATTATGATTATCGCGGGATGGACTGCCGGTTTATTAGTTCTGGACCGTTTGAGCCTTTGGGCGATGATCCTTTGTGCGATGGTTATTGAAGGGGGAAATGCCTTTGTAATGATGCCAGCGGTTACCCTTGGTGCAAATGCCTTACCAGACAAACTCGTGCCTCATGGTACTGCTGTAATTACGACTGTTCGACAGGTACTGGGTTCAGCAGGCGTAACAATTTCGACGCTTATTCTTACTGTTGCGACAGCAAATGCGTTACAAAGCGGAATGACAGCTCAATTAGCAGCCTTACATGGTTACCGGTTAGTATTTATCGGAATGATAATCGTTGAATTATTCGGCTTAGTATTAGCATTTCTTTTGAAAAACACAAAAAAACAAAGTGAAAATTAGGTAAAATATGTATATTCTTAACTGAAGAACTGAGCTAGCCTCGGTTCTTTTTATATAAAGCAAAGGAATGAAAAATAATGACAAAACGACCGCAATGGGCAGAAAAAACGCCAGAAATGCAAAATTATTATGATAATTATTGGGGATTCCCAGTTCATGATGATTACCTTCTTTTTGAAATGCTTTCGTTAGAATTATTTCAAGCAGGTTTGACTTGGCAAACGATCTGGCACCGGCGATTAGCATTTGAAGATGCTTTTTTAGGCTTTAATGTTGAAAAGGTCACTGCTATGACTGAGAAGGATGTCGAGCGGTTGTGTGCTAATGCTAAGATTATCCGTAACCGTCGCAAAATTTTAGCAGTAATTAATAATGCACGGGTGATTTGCCAGCTGAGAGAAAATGGAACCACCTTTAACGATTACATTTGGCAGTTCATGAATGGAAAAGCGGAACGGTTAATTTTAAGTGCCAGCGAAGATTTGCCAGCCCAAACGCCAGCATCGCAGCGGTTATCAAAACAAATGCGCAACGATGGTTTTAAATTTGTTGGTCCTACAATTATTTATTCATTTATGACAGCTGTAGGGATGGTAAATGTTCGCTTGGAATAGGAATATTAGGATTATCATTGATTGTTGGCTGGAAACTATGCTAAGATTATTCTCGTTATGAAGCAATTCCCGATAGGATTCACGTCTGAACGTGAAGATGCCTTGTAACCGCAACTACAAACTGTTGAAAGTTTCAATAGAATATGGGGGAATTATAAGATGGCAGAACGACATTTATTTACATCCGAATCAGTTTCTGAAGGACATCCAGACAAGATTGCTGACCAAATTAGTGATGCAATTTTGGATGCATTGCTCGAAAAGGACCCAGACTCACGGGTTGCTGTTGAGACGTCAGTTACTACCGGATTAGTATTAGTTTTTGGTGAAGTTTCAACTAAGGCTTATGTTAATATCCAAAAGATCGTGCGTGATACGATTAGAAAAATTGGCTATACTGATGGTAAGTATGGGTTTGATGCTGATAACTGTGCAGTTATTACAGCGATTGATGAACAGTCACCTGATATTGCGCAGGGGGTTGATGACTCCTTAGAGACACGTGAAGGGGATGCTGATCCGCTTGACCAGATTGGTGCTGGTGACCAAGGATTGATGTTTGGTTACGCAACTGATGAGACACCCGAATATATGCCGCTTACATTAGTCTTGAGCCATAAGTTAATGCGTAAGATTGCGCAATTACGTAAAGACGGAGTTATCTCATACCTTCGTCCAGATGCCAAGGCTGAAGTTACCGTTGAATATGACGAAAATGATAAGCCGCTTCGTGTTGACACTATTGTGTTAAGTACCCAGCATGACCCAGAAGTTTCCCTTGATCAAATCAAGCAAGACGTTAAGGAACAAGTTATTAAAGCGGTAATTCCTGCTAAATACCTTGACGATAAGACAAAGTACTTTATTAATCCGACTGGCCGTTTTGTAATCGGTGGTCCGCAAGGAGATGCGGGATTGACTGGTCGTAAGATTATTGTTGATACTTATGGAGGAGCCGCTCACCATGGTGGTGGTGCTTTCTCTGGTAAGGATGCGACCAAGGTTGACCGTTCTGCTAGTTATGCTGCTCGCTATATTGCAAAGAATATTGTGGCAGCAGGTTATGCTAAAAAAGCTGAAATCCAGGTTGCCTATGCAATTGGGGTAGCAGAACCGGTATCAATCATGATTAACACTTACGGTACTGGTACACGGACTGAAGAAGAATTGATTGCGGCCGTGCGGAAAGTATTTGATTTACGGCCAGCAGGAATTATTGAAATGCTTGACTTAAAACGGCCAATTTACAAACAAACGGCTGCCTATGGTCACTTTGGCCGGACTGATATTGATTTACCTTGGGAACAACTTGACAAGGTTGACGAACTAAAGGCAATTTTAGGCTAAATTAAATCTTATACTTGCAATCACTGATAGTGGTTGTTACAATAAGCGTTAAATATTTGATCGTAATAGAAATATTAGTTTTTGATATGGCCTTCAGAGATCCTGTGGTGCTGAGAACAGGAGACCTGTCATTAACGAACTCATCTAGGTGATTACTGCCGAAGTTAGTAAGCAGTGACGTTTACCGCGTTAAGGTACTAAGCGCCATGATTACCATGGAAAACGGGTGGTACCGCGGATAGATTTCGTCTCGTAGATTTTTTCTACGGGACTTTTTTATTACGATTATTAAACTACAAAAATGAGGAGCGAGATAGATGGCTTACGATCATACAGCGATTGAGAAAAAATGGCAAAAATTCTGGAAAAAGAACGAAACGTTTAAGGTAGACCTTAATAAAGACCAGAAAAAATATTATGCCCTAGACATGTTCCCTTATCCATCTGGTCAAGGACTTCACGTTGGTCACCCAGAAGGATATACCGCAACTGATGTAATGTCACGAATGAAACGGATGCAAGGATTTAATGTTCTCCACCCAATGGGCTGGGACGCATTTGGTCTTCCTGCTGAACAGTATGCATTAAAAACTGGTCACAACCCTAAAGACTTTACTAACAAGAATGTTGATCATTTTCGGGATCAAATTCAATCACTTGGTTTTTCATATGATTGGGATCGTGAAGTTAATACAACTGATCCAAACTTCTATAAGTGGACTCAATGGATCTTTGAACAACTTTATAAAAAGGGCCTGGCTTATGAAAGTGAGATTATGGTCAACTGGGCACCTGACTTTATGGGGGGAACAGTGGTAGCCAATGAAGAGGTTGAAGACGGTAAGACGAAGCGAGGCGGATACCCAGTATACCGTAAGCCAATGCGACAATGGGTATTGAAAATTACAGCTTACGCAGACCGCTTGATTGATGACCTTGACCTTGTTGACTGGCCTGAAAGCGTTAAGGAAATGCAACGCAACTGGATTGGTCGTTCAGAAGGTGCTTCCGTTTACTTCCCTGTTGTCGGCGATGAAGATACGAAGATTGAAGTTTTTACTACTCGTGCAGATACGTTGTTTGGTGCTTCTTATGTTGTTCTTGCGCCAGAACAAGAGTTGGTTGACCAATTAACAACACCTGAGCATCAAGTAGAAGTTGAAAAGTACAAGGAAGAAGCTTCCCGGCGGTCTGATCTTGAACGGACTGATTTAAATAAGGATAAAACAGGGGTATTTACTGGTTCTTACGTTATTAATCCAGTTAATGGTGAAAAATTACCAATCTGGATTAGTGATTATGTTCTCGCGTCATATGGGACAGGTGCTGTAATGGCTGTCCCATCAGGTGACCAACGTGACTATGACTTTGCGAAAAAATTTGATTTGCCGATTAAGCCGATTATTGAAGGTGCTGACATTTCAGAAGGTGCCTTTAGTGGTGATGGCAAACATATTAACTCCGGCTTCCTCGATGGTCTAAATAATGCTGACGCTAAGCAAAAGATGATTGACTGGCTAGAAGAACATGATGCCGGTCATAAGAAGGTTAATTACCGCCTTCGTGACTGGATCTTCAGTCGTCAACGCTACTGGGGTGAACCAATTCCGGTCATCCACTGGGATGATGGAACAACTTCATTAGTTCCTGAAGATGAACTTCCGCTTAAATTGCCAAATACCGATAACATTGAGCCTTCTGGAACTGGTGAAAGTCCATTGGCAAATGTTGAAGATTGGGTTAACGTATACGATGAAAACGGGCGGCATGGTTTACGTGAAACTAATACGATGCCACAATGGGCTGGTTCATCTTGGTACTGGCTTCGGTACACCGACCCTCACAATGACAAGGAATTTGCCTCCAAAGAAGCCCTTGATTACTGGTCACCAGTTGATCTCTACGTCGGTGGTGCAGAACACGCTGTCCTTCACTTGCTATACGCTCGATTCTGGCATAAAGTTCTTTATGACCTTGGTCTTGTGCCAACGAAGGAACCATTTATGAAACTTGTTAACCAAGGGATGATTTTGGGCTCAAACCATGAAAAGATGTCTAAGTCTAAGGGCAATGTTGTTAATCCAGATGACATTGTTGACCAATATGGTGCTGATACCTTACGCCTTTACGAAATGTTCATGGGACCTCTTGAAGAGTCAGTGCCATGGGATGAAAAAGGATTGCATGGTGCTAACAAGTGGGTTCAACGTGTATGGCGGTTATTGATGGATGATAATAACCATCTTCGTGACCGGGTTTCCACCTTTAACGATGGTAAGTTAACTAAGATTTACAACCAAACTGTTAAAAAAGTTACCGAAGACTACGAACGGATGCACTTTAATACTGCAATTTCACAATTAATGGTCTTCGTTAATGAAGCATACAAGGCCGATGATCTTCCGGTTGAATATATGCAGGGATTTGTCAAGAT
This sequence comes from Lactobacillus sp. 0.1XD8-4, assembly GCF_009663775.1. Lineage (GTDB taxonomy): Bacteria > Bacillota > Bacilli > Lactobacillales > Lactobacillaceae > Limosilactobacillus > Limosilactobacillus walteri. The sequence goes on along the minus strand of NZ_RDBR01000027.1, from coordinate 5,971 downwards.
GATCGCACCGATTATGCCTCACATGGCTGAAGAATTATGGAGTCACTTCGATGTTAGTGATACAATTACTTACCAGCCATGGCCAACTTATGATCCCAAGGCATTGGTTGAAGATGAAGTTGAAATGATTGTGCAAGTTAACGGCAAGGTTCGGGCTAAGATCAAGATGGCCAAGGATACCGACCGTGATGAAGCACAAAAGCAAGCTTTGGCTAACGAACATGTTAAGAAGTTTACTGATGGTAAAGACATCAAGAAAGTCATTGTTGTACCAAACAAGATTGTTAACATTGTTGCTAAATAATTAAATAAAAAGAGGCTGTGACATTTTGTCAGGCCTTTTTTGTTAAAGGAGAATTTAATGGAAATAGTAAAATATCCTGCTTTTTTTACCCCCGTAGAAGATGAAATTCAAGTTGATTTTCCGGACTTACCAGAGGCATTTACGCAGGGGAAAACGATGGACGAGGCAATGGAATTTGCTAAGTTGGGGCTTGCGATTACGATAAATGATAAACTTGGGCATTTTGAAGAAGCTCCCCAGCCGAGCAATATATCAACGCTTCAAGCAAAGGACCCCCAAAAAATTATTAAGATGGTCACGGTTGATTTAGACCAGTACTAGATTAAAGAAATATTAAAAAGCATAAATCGAATTGCGTCAGTCTTATATTCACGATAAAATAATTAAGATTGTTTTTATTCGATTAAAATAAAAAAGGTAGGATTGCAACAAATCATGGAGGAAAATAAAATAAATGATTTGAGCAGTACCCCGGTTAAAAAAGATGCGCGTGAAAAGATGTTGAGCGGATCTGCTTGGATGACTGCGGGGAGTATTACTTCACGAATATTAGGAGCAATTTATGTTATTCCATGGGTAACATGGTTTGGGGCCTATAGTAATGAAGCAAATGCATTATTTGCTCAAGGTTATAACATCTATTCGTATTTCTTGGTAATTGCAACGGCAGGGATTCCATCAGCAATCTCAAAATTAGTTGCGCATTACAACGGCCTTAATGAATATGGTGTTAGTAGGCGCCTATATCACTCAGGAATGTACGTTTCAATGGCGATGGGAATGATTTGTGCTATTATCATGCTCTTCGGGGCTTCGCTAATGGATAATGGTGATCCAAACGTCATTCCCGTTATCCAGTCCCTCGCCTGGGCCGTTTTGATTATCCCAGCGATGTCGATTACGCGGGGCTTTTTACAAGGTTATAATTGGATGGCGCCATCAGCAATGTCGCAGTTTGTTGAACAAGTTTTTCGGGTTGTTTATATGCTGCTAGCGACATATTATATTATGAAAATTAAGCATGGAAGTTGGGTTAGTGCTGTTACCCAGTCAACCTTTGCCGCCTTTATTGGGGCAATTGGGGCAATCATTGTTCTATCCATTGCATGGCTGCGACACCTCAATGAGATGAACGACCTTGTGCGCCATAGTGTTTCTAATGCCGAAGTTTCAACTACTAGTCTGATTTTTAAGATTGTTTACCAGTCAATCCCGTTCATTATTATTGAGGGTGGGATCAACCTTTACCAACTGATTGATCAATATACGTTCCCCAGGATGATGTCAATGGTTGGTCACTTTTCACATTATCAAGTTACAGTGCTATATGCATTATTCTCGTTTAATGCTAATAAGTTATACATGATTGTGATTTCGTTGGCATCGGCAATGGCAGCAACGGTTATTCCGCTCTTAGCGACTGCCCGCGCACAAAATGACCATGAGGGGATGCGGAAGCAAATTCAAAATGTCCTCCTGTTGTTCTACTTTGTCATGATTCCGGCAGCCCTCGGGTTATCAGCTGTATCGCAGCAGATATATACCGTTTTTTACCGTTATGATGCGGCAGGGGTAGTTGTCCTTCAAGTATCAGCTTATGTTTCTATCTTGCTAGGCCTTTATACGGTGGGAGCAGCCATGATGCAGGGAATTTCAGAAAACAAACGAATGATGACCTACTTAGGTATTGGGGTCATCGTCAAATTTGTTGTTCAATTCCCATGCATTTGGATTTTTGAGGGGGTTGGACCATTAGTAGCAACGGGCATTTCGATGTTTGTCGTGAACTACTTGATCCTCCACTCATTTAATATGGAATTTAATCTCCGCTTTGATAAGATGGCAGTACCGACAAACCAGATTTTAGCCTATTCATTGGTAATGTTTGCGGGGACTAAGATTGTCATGTTAATTATTAGCCACTTTGTCAGTCCATACGGCCGTTATACGGCGTTCTTCTCCTTGATTCCAGGAGTATTAGTGGGAGTCGGGATCTACCTGTACCTGATTCTCAAGTCACGCTTAGCAGACCAGCTATTAGGACCACGGGTAGCGAGATTACGGACACTATTGCATATAAAATAAGGAGTTAAGATTAGTTACGCTAAGTAGCTAAATCTCAACTCCTTTTATTTTTAATTCAAAAAACCAATATGATGGTCATCGTCAAGCTTTTCCATCTTCTTCATGAAGGTCGGCAGGGCACGGCTGATTTGATGGGGAAGGACAATATATTGACTTTCGGCAATCTTTTCGGCAATCGCACTATGCGCATAAACGGCAGCAAGGACGGCCTTATCTGCTTTATCATTAAATTCCGCGGTAAAGCCACCAACCATTCCGGCAAGGGTATCACCCATTCCGCCAACTGCTTGGGCGGGCGTGCCAATTGGTAGTTGATATATTTGGTCGTTAGTATAGATTTCAGTATGGTGTTTCTTTAAGACAACGGTAGCACCAAGCTTTTCTTGGACGGCCTTATTTTTTTCTGCTGTCTGTTCACCAATCTTAATTCCCGACAGGCGTTGCCATTCCATTTCATGCGGCGTATAGATAATATTACCAAGTGGTTGATCGATGCCTTCTCTTGCCATTAACGTAATTGCGGAACCGTCAATAATCACGTTTTGTTGGTCGCTAGTATTAGCAAATACATTCTTTAATATCTGTAGACTTATCTCATCATCCCCAAGGCCCGGCCCGACAACAACACTGGTCGCTGCGTGAATAAGGCTGGCAACTTGCTCGCTATTAGTAAAATCAGCAAACATTGCTTCTGGTAGTTGTGAATGCAAGGCACTGGAATTACTTTCGTCGGTCGCAGTTGTCACTAATCCAGCTCCCGCACATACTGCTGCCATTGATGCCATGATGATAGCCCCGCCAAAGTTGCGATTGCCTCCTACAAGGGTTACTTTACCAAAAGTCCCTTTAAAACTATTTTCAGGACGCGGTGTAATGACTTCTTTGAGGATTTGGTCAGTAAGCTTTTCCACGTTTAAGACTCCTTATTATTTTATTTAATAGACAGTTTAATGGTATCATTAAATTTAGTCAAAGTAGAATATTTTGGAGGGATTATAATGACTGAATGGATGAAAGCTGCCGAAGCGCAAAAAGAAAACTATTTAAATGACCTCGTGGCATTAATGAAGATTCCTAGTGTGCGTGATGATGCAGCTGCTACTGATGAATACCCGCTTGGCCCTCGCCCCGCCCAAGCATTGAAAGCATTTTTGGAAATGGCTGAGCAAGACGGCTTTAAAGTAAAGAACATTGATAACCTCGTTGGCTATGCGGAATGGGGTGAAGGTGATGAAACGTTAGCTATTTTAGCCCATCTCGATGTGATGCCAGCAGGTAAGGGCTGGGATACTGATCCGTTTGATCCAGTGATTAAAGACGGCAACTTGTATGGTCGTGGTGCTTCCGACGATAAGGGTCCAGGGATGGCTGCTTACTATGCCCTAAAGTATCTCAAGGATCAAGGAGTAAAATTTAATAAAAAAGTCCGCTTTATTGTTGGTACCGATGAAGAAAGCAACTGGACTGGGATGCACCGGTATTTTGAAGTTGAGCCAGCCCCAACATTTGGTTTCTCTCCCGATGCTGAGTTCCCAGTAATCAATGGTGAAAAAGGACAAGTTTCCCTTTTACTTGATGTTCCTGCTGGTAATGGGGATGCATCAACGCAGCTTATTAGTTTTGAATCTGGCTTACGGTTTAACATGGTTCCACGAGAAGCTGTTGCAATTATGCGAACTGATAATCCACAAGCGGTCACTACTGATTTTGGACGCTTTATTGAAGAAAACCCAGTTGACGGTAATATCGAATCCACTGATAAGGGACTTAAAATCACGGTTATTGGTAAGGCTGCTCATGGAATGGAACCAGAAAAGGGAATTAATGCCGGAACCTATCTTGCTAAGTTCTTAAATCAATATGACTTTGCTGGTGGGGCGAAGAGTTTTGTTGAATTCCTGGCTGACTACCTCCACCTTGACACCCGTATGGATGGTTTTGATGGTGCCTTTACTGATTTGGTAATGGGTGATTTAACAATGAATGCGGGAATCTTAAACTTTGATGCGGATAAAGGTGGTCATATTGATATGAATTTCCGCTTCCCGAAAGGTATGACTCCAGACAAATTGGAAAATACAGTCAAGAAAGTTGCTAATAAGCTAGCTATCGATGTAAAGCAAGGGCCATCACAAGAACCGCACTATGTTGATCCTGATGATCCAATTGTTAAGACCCTTATGCAAGCTTATATTGACCAGACTGGTGATACTAACGCTAAGCCAGAAGTTGTCGGTGGAGGTACTTATGGTCGTCTTATGAAGCGTGGTGTTGCATTTGGCGCATTAATGCCTCATACTCCAAATACGATGCACCAAGCAAACGAATATCAGCCGGTAAATGATTTAATCACGTCAATGGCTATTTACATGGAAGCGATTAATAACCTCGTCACAGACTAAGAATGTGCTAAAATAGGAATAGAGCATGGAGGTGTCAAAAATGAGTTATCAAAAGATTCTAGTTGGTATCGATGGATCTAAGCAATCTGATATGGCATTTGAAAAAGCAGTCGATATTGCAAAGACAAACGATGCAAAATTATATTTGTTAAGTATCATTAATGGTGAGCGCTACCCAACAACTGGTCCTGGCGGTTATGGCTTTGTTAGTCACAGCATCTATGATTCAGCTGTTGAGACGATGCAAAAGAAATTAGCGGTTTACAAGAAAAAAGCTGCTGCGGCAGGGGTTAAAGAAATCGAAACAACTGTCGAAATTGGTAATGCGAAGGTTGAGCTTGCCGAACATTATCCCCAGAAGAATGGGATTGATTTGATCATTATTGGCGCAACCGGATTAAATGTTGTGGGTCGGCTTCTTGTCGGATCGACGGCTGCATATACTATTCGTGAAGCTCCTTGTGACGTAACAGTAGTTAAGACAAACTTGAACAATCAAAAGCTGGATATAAAAGAATCAACGTATCCAGAAATGTAAAAAGGCTACCGGCAACTGCCCTAGTTATTACAGCGACCTCATTCAATGGCGAATGCGGTCGTTTTTAATTTAAAAAATGCAAATTCACAATTTTTACGTATATATATTAATAGAACGTTGTGAAGGAGTGTTTTATGATGATGAAGCGACAATTAATTACTGGAACACTGATTATGTTAGTCAGTTTAGGCGGACCGGCAGTCAAAGCAGATAGCTCGCAACAAGCTGCGCGATATGAGGCTCGCGAAGCAGTTAAAAATTTGCAGCCAATTGATGAGGATGCTTTAGCAAATCACGATGATGAATATATTGATGCATATTTAACTGAATATGAACAGGATACAGCCGAATATGCAAGTTCGTTTAATCAGGGGATTAATGGTGAATATTATCAGCCTGATAATGAGGCAGCCGAGACCAGTGATAATCAAGGATATTCACAAACCAAACAGGTTGAAAAAGGTACTGGTGAGTTAGTAAGTAACGGTCAAGCGACTGACTCTAAAATTGATGACCGGATTTATCCCCCGCAAGCGCCGTTAGACTTTCAAGTAAAGTTTATTAATCGGCAGATTGCAAGAAATAACTTGAACGAATTTAGTGACGTAGATTAAGCAAGAAGATCTCGATTGGTGTATGCCA
>NZ_RDBR01000026.1 GCF_009663775.1 Lactobacillus sp. 0.1XD8-4 | reverse complement strand
TGGGACAACTTTTTAAGGCACTAACCCACTAAAACTGTATATTTAAAGGCTACCTATGAAAACTTGACAGATACAATCTTAGGTTACCAGTGGTGAAAAGTCTTTATTCATGCTATGCTTAAAAGCTGTGGAAGCTATTATTAAGGAGCTATTTATAATGATTTTTAAAATTCTCGGGATGATTATCATCGCCTATTTACTCGGCTCAATTCCCACTGGTCTATGGATTGGAAAATATGTTTACCATAAGGATATTCGTAAACTTGGTAGCGGCAATATCGGGACTACCAACACCTTTCGAACTCTTGGCTTCAAAGCTGGTGTTGTCGTCCTTATTATTGACGTGCTAAAGGGGACCCTTGCTGCCAGTCAACCATACTTTTTAGGTGTTTCTGGAACAGTCAATCCGTTATTGATTGGTTTGTTTGCCAGTTTGGGACACACAGCCTCAATTTTCGATAACTTTCAAGGTGGTAAAGCCGTTGCAACCAGCGCTGGTATTTTGCTGGCTTACAACCCGCTTCTTTTCTTAATTGCCTGCTTAATCTTCATTGCCGTTCTTTGCCTAACCAGCATGGTTAGTATGGCAAGTATGGTCGGCATATCTGCAATTTTTATCATCGCCCTTTTTACCCGCGATTGGATATTAGCAATTGTTGCCGGAATATTAACAGCAATTGTCGTCTATCGGCACATATCAAATATTCATCGAATTTTGTCAGGAAAAGAGTCAATGGTTAAGTTTGGCTTAGGTTATTATCTACGGCAAAAAAAGCAAAAATAAAAATGAGAGGACAGCATTTTTTGTTGCCTCTCATTTTTATTTTTAAAATGGTTCAATACTAAACTTATAATTATCTTCTTCTGCTGGTGCTAAGCGGTGCATTCCTTGTTTATGCAATAAAGTACCATCAGCATTTACATTATCAGCAATTCCCCACCAAGGTTCAACACACACAAATGGTGCCGTCGCCGGATATTGGGACCAAACGCCAACATATTCAGTATCAAAAGTATCAACAGTTACTCCATGATTAACCACCGTGTCCGTCAATTTTGCTGTAAAGTGACCGCCATCTGTCTTAAAAATGATGGCATCGTGATTAAAATCATCATGATCAAGCATTCGTGCTTCTTTCATGTCAATTAGTTGCGGATGCTCTAAGTCATTATAAGGTCCCTCCAAAAGTACCCGTGAATACTCTTCCGCTGGCCAAACGCTTAACTTTGTACGGTTAAAAACTCCCGCCTTCGTTAATGGCATATTGAATCCCGGATGGGCCCCAATTGCATAAATTAAAGTTTTATCCTCACTTGGATTTATTACCCGATAGCTAACCGCCAACTTATTATTCTGTAATTCATACTTTACTTGAAGGTTAAAGGAAAACGGAAATACCTGCAAGGTTTTATCATCATCATGTTGTTCCATTATTACCATTGTCGGCGTTTGTTCGATAACATTGAATTGCCGATCTCGAGCAAAGCCGTGTTGAGTCTGATGATAAGTTTTTCCGGCATAGCTATATTGATCATTCTTTAGCCGCCCAACAAAAGGAAAAAGGATGGGCGCTTGCCGTTTCCATGAAGCGGGGTCACCCTGCCATAAGTATTCAATCTGATTGTCCAGACGCTTAATACTATGTAACTGGGCACCTAATTCGTTAATTTGAATAGTTAATTGTTGGTTCTGTAAAGTAATCATATGTTATCGATCCCTTCAAATGATAAGCGTTTAACATTAAGTATACAAAAAAGCTTCCAAACGCACAATAGCAGATTTTGGAAGCTCTTTCAATAGCTTTTACTAGTAAAATTAAGTAAAATTGCCAAAAGATTTTTACTTTTGAATTTCTTCTTCGTAGTCACCGTTAGGGCAAATAACTTGCTTACCTCCCTTGACCTTTTTTTCAACAAGAAAATGACCATCTTTCGGACAATTTCGGCCAATCGGTTTATCCCATGAAACAAAGTCACAATCAGGATAACGGGAGCAACCATAGAAAGTTCGATTTTTCTTTGACTTCCGCTCAACAACGGTTCCTACTTTACATTTAGGACAAGCAATTCCAATATCCTTTACAATTGCCTTGGTATTACGACAGTTAGGGAACCGTGAACAAGCGTAAAACTTACCATAGCGTCCCATTTTAATTACCATGGGGGCGCCACAAATTTCACAGTCAGTACCAGCCAATTCATCTTTCATCTCAATTTTGTCAACTTCTTCTTCAGCTGCATCGACTTCTTTAGAAAATGGTTGGTAGAACTTATCGACTACTTTAATCCAATTTTGCTTTCCTTCTTCAATCTCATCAAGTTTACCTTCAATGTCTGCGGTAAATTGAACATTTACAATATCTGGGAACTGCTTTTCAATAATTGTATTTACAATTTCACCGAGTTCGGTAGGTTCAAAATGTCGCGATACTAATCGGACATAATAACGCCGCTGAATCGTATCCAGAGTTGGAGCATAAGTTGACGGTCGTCCAACACCATTTTCTTCCAAGGTTTTAATCAGTGCCGCTTCTGTATACCGAGCAGGTGGTTGTGTGAAGTGCTGTGCCGGATCATCCTTAATCATCTGTGCATGATCGCCTTCTGTCAATTCTGGCAATACGTTATCTTTTTCGTTACCACGCTTATAAACTTTAGTAAAACCAGGAAATTTAACCTTAGACCCATTTGCGCGGAAGTCAACACCATTCTGCTGTAAATTTACGCTCATAGTATCAATTACTTCTGCTGTCATTTGGCTAGCAACAAATCGCGACCAAATTAAGCTATACAGTTTATATTGGTCATTCGTTAAGTACTGCTTCATTTTAGCCGGCGTCCGATACACAGAAGTTGGTCGAATTGCTTCATGAGCATCTTGAGCTCCTTCAGGTAATTTCCCCTTCACCGGCTTAATAGCTGCATATTCGCTCCCATAATTTTCATGAATATAATTTGATGCTTCATGCTTTGCCACTGATGCAATTCGGGTTGAGTCCGTCCGCATATAGGTGATTAACCCCACTGGTGCTCCTTCTTTAATATCAATTCCCTCATACAACATTTGCGCGGCCATCATTGTTTTTCGCGTTCGGAAATTCAAGCGCCGGTTAGCATCCTGCTGCATTGTTGACGTGGTATACGGCGGTTGCGGTTGCCGCCGCCGCTCCCGTTTAGTAACTTTTGTAACTTCAAAGTCTTTTTTCTTATCAATCTTAGCAAGGACCTTTTGAACATCATCATTATTTTTCAAGGCAACTTTTTTACCATTTTCACCATAAAAACTAGCCTTAAATTCATCTTTGTCTTTCTTAAAATCGGCATCAATTGTCCAATATTCTTCGGGCTTAAAATTCTTAATCTCATTTTCCCGCTGAATTATCAGATAAAGCGCAACTGACTGCACACGACCAGCACTCAAGCCTTTTTTCACCTTTTTCCAAAGAATCGGACTAATTGAATAACCAACTAATCGGTCTAATACCCGTCGTGCTTGCTGGGCATCTACCAAATCCATATTGATTGTCCGCGGTTCTTTGAATGCTTCTTTAACTGCATCTTTAGTAATTTCATTAAAAGTAACCCGATTTTTTTGGTCATCATCAAGCTTAAGAATATTGGAAACATGCCAAGCAATCGCTTCCCCTTCCCGATCTGGATCAGAAGCTAAATAGACTGCTTTAGCGTTTTTAGCATCTTTTCGTAATTCTTTAATTACATCGCCCTTACCACGAATCGAGATATAGTCTGGTGTATAGTCATGTTCGATATCGACCCCCATCCGACTCTTTGGCAAGTCCCGTACATGCCCTAAACTTGCAACGACCTTATAAGATCGGCCAAGGAATTTCCCAATTGTCTTCGCTTTTGATGGTGATTCCACAATCACCAAATTCTTTTTAATTTTTGAGCGGCGACGCGTTGTCTTTTTAGTCGCCGTTTTGGTTGCTTTGGTTGCCATTTTGGTAGGCTCCTAACATTTATTAATATTTCATTCAATAATATTATTAATCCATTTGACCATCATATGTCAAATATAATCTCTAACTGAAAAAAATATTTTAATCAAAAACAGCCGATAAATCAAGTCTTATTAATTTAAGCGAAATTCATCAAGAAGGTCTTGCGCCTTCAAAATCAGTTTAGCCCCAGCAGCAATCAGACTATTGCAACCAACCGACAGCGGTGCATCTATTCGTCCTGGTACAGCACAAACCGCTCGATTTTCATCAAGCGCAATATTAGCCGTAATCAAACTCCCGCTACGCTTTTTTGCTTCTACTACTAAAACAACTTCACTTAACCCTGCAATAATTCGATTTCGCTCGGGAAAATGATAAGCGAGTGGCGGTTCCCCTCGTCCATATTCAGAAATCAATAATCCGCGACTAGCCACATTGTCTTGTAATTGCTGATGGCTGTGCGGATATGCCTGATCTAATCCGCAACCAATTACCCCAATCGTTTGTCCATCATACTTTAACGTCAGCTCATGACTAAAGCCATCAACTCCTTGTGCAAGACCACTAACTACAACCACCTGTCTTTTTATCAGGGGTGGTAACAACCCTCTTAGCGCGCTCTGACCATAGGCCGTAATTTGACGAGTACCAACGACACCGATTGACGATTGATGAAGCAAGCTCAAATTTCCGCGGTAAAAAAGGACTAATGGCGGACAATAGGTTTCTTTTAGGGTTAGTGGATACAGTGGGTCAGCAATTGTGATAAATTGTTCCTGTTCATTCAGTTTCATCGCCTCATCTAAAGCCGTACTAGTCCAGTTATTTTTAAATGCGGTTGCGCTTCGCAAACTGATGTTGGAATGCTCAATTAAAAAATTGAGATTATTAAAGCAGCGCGTTCGCTGCGCACACTCCCATAAACGGTATTTTGATACTAAGCTGATTCCACGGCATAAACTCAAGCGTAATAAAAAAGTATTTACTTGTAACATAAAAAAGCCTCCATAAACATATCCTCATAGATATATATACGAAAACTTTTTAAAAATGCACTTTTTAATTTAAATATTTTTGAACGGGACTAAATGAATGACGATGAATCGGACAAGCACCTAATTTTTCAAGACCTGCTAAATGCTCCTTCGTCCCATATCCCATGTTTTGGGCAAAACCATATCCAGGATAGACGTAATCGTAATCGCGCATTAAATGATCCCGGTATTCTTTAGCAACAATACTAGCAGCTGCGACACTAATACTTTTTTGATCTCCTTTAATCAAAGTAGTTTGCGGAATATCAAGTGCTAAAGGAACAGCATCAACAATCAGGTGATCTGGTCGATGGTGAAGCTGGTTAACAGCGCGAATCATAGCATCCTGTGTTGCGGCATAAATATTCAATTTATCAATTGTTGCCCGATCATTCACTGCAATACTTACTTCAACAGCCTCGTTAATAATCTTTAAATAGAGTTTTTCACGTTCATTTCGGCTCAATTGCTTTGAATCAGTTACACCTATTAAGTCAAAATCTGCATTTAAGATGACTGCGCACGTAACAACCGGTCCTGCTAAAGGTCCTCGGCCAACTTCATCCATCCCCGCAACATATTGACAACCATTTTGCCAGTAATACTCTTCATATTTAAATCTTTTCTTAAAGGCTGCATAGGCTTCCTGCTGACGGGCTAAGCGTCGTTTTAATTGGTCAATTGCTGTTTGAACGCCTTTGCGCGAATCATTAACTAGCAATTGGAGATAAGGATCATCAAGATTTTTTATTGTCTGAAGGTGCGCCTTTATCTGGCTGATCGTTTCTTTACTCATTTAGGCCATCCTCATTTAAATCACCAGGAACTTCAAGAGTAATTGGTCCCAATTTTCCTTTCCGCAAATCAAATATCAATCGCTCACTCGCACGATCATAATCATCACGAAGTCCCATCTTAGCTGTAATGGTTAATAACAAATCAGGATTGGTAACACTTTCGTCTAAATCTGCATCAGTTAAGCGATAACGCTCTTTTAATTTTTCCGGCTGGTGTTGACGTAAGTATTCAAGAGCAAATATAGCCACATCATCTTTGGCATACAAACTATCTTTAATCGCCCCCGATAGTGCTAACATTATTCCCTGCTTAGGAGTTGCAAACTTATGCCATAACACTCCTGGAGTATCTAAAAGCTCCAATTCAGCAGACGATCGCAACCATTGCTGGCCGGTAGTTACTCCTGGCCGATTGCCAGTAGCGGCAACATTTTTCTTTACAAGGTGATTCAATAACGTTGATTTACCGACGTTAGGGACTCCTACACACATGGCTCTTATTGGTCTCTTCTTCATTCCTTTTGCTTGCTCATCGGCAAGCTTGTCATGAAGAATTTCCTTACTTTTAGCAGTAACAATTTTTGCAACATTATTTTGCCGTGAATCAAGGGCCAAAACTGGTTGCCCCTGATCTTTAAAATAAGTCAGCCATTCATTTAGTCTTTGACGATCAGCAAGATCTGTTTTTGTCATAATTAATAGCTTAGGTTTATCTCCCGCTGCTAATGCCACTTCTGGATTTTGTGACGAATATGGAACTCGGGCATCAACTAATTCAAATAAAATATCTACCAGTGTCATCTGCTCGCGAATCTGTCGCAATGCTTTTGCCATATGCCCAGGAAACCACTGGATTATTGCCATTTTTCTCTCCTCCTTAATTCATTGCATCAATATAACGTTGCCATGCCTCATCAAAAATTGTCATCGACGGTAGATAATCTGCATTTTCTTCTAGATATTTAGATATTTCTTCAAAATCGGTCGATTGTTTGGGAAATGCTGAGTCAAAAAATGCGTTATTGGCAAATTGTTGAACTTCATCTGCACTATTAGGATTTCTCTGTGTCATTAAAAATTGATAAAAACTCATTCGCAATTTGGTGTTCCCCCTATCCTAATGATTATTTGTTGGTACCGTAATGAGGAATTTAAATTGACCTGCTGCCATATTTATCTCCTGAGCAGAATATTTTAAGGAACGATGTTTACTATACCGATTAAGGTCTAATAAAACTGTTTTTTTCGATGGATTAATTGTCACCCATTTAGGAATGTCATAGTTCTTAGCAATATAGCCCATTACAAATTTAATCGGAATATTTAACCGTCCAACGGTTAATCCTTTTGCTCGTAATAAAACATTCTCATCACGCAATCTTTCAGGAATGAAGTTAATTGCAAAACGAACATTAGCTCCTAAAAATTTGGTGTTCCCTGTCAGGGTAGCATATTTATCACCAACAATAAAATCATAACGAACTTTTTGTCCCTTTAAAAATTCATTCAAGTAGTTAGCCGCTAATGCATTTACCTGTTTTTTATTTAATTCAACCGTAACTGATGAATCGCTTGGTTTAACCGGTTTAGTAACTGTAATATTAGGAGAAGGTGCTGTAGCTTTATTTATCACTATTCCACAGCCAATAAGGATTACTGCAACTAGACAGAAAAAAGCCCATTTCCACCAATTAATATTTTTCACTTCAGTCTTATTCATCTTTACCTCCTCGTAAATTCCCAACTGTCGTGTTTTTCCATTGATTTAAACAAATAAGTGGCTATTTGATTGTATCCAGCATGATTGGGATGAAAATTATCTTCAGTTGAAATATACCTATTCAAGTTTTGATCCTTATGATTCATAATTTCGATTACCCGCTTTTGACTTACTTTTCCTTGGTTCGCCTTTTTTTCTTCCTTTAATAGTTCCTGGCGTTGACTCTTTGTCTGGTATTGACCATAAGACATCACCTTATTAATATCAACGAAGTACATATGACGATAATTCCCCATTGTATCTTTAGTTACTTGATTCCAGTCACTAATAGACTGATTAATTATCGTTATATCTGGAAAATAGGTATAAAAAGGATTATAGATACTCATTACAAAAATCGGGGCATTGGGATTTTCTTTTCGAACGGCATTAAATAATTTCGTTAGCTTTTGCTGATACGTTTTTTCACCCTTATGAACACTATCGGTAACCTGAGCTTCAGAGTCCATAACGTTCTTCTCAAGGATTTGCATTAAGTCATTTCCACCAACTGTAATTGTAATCACGTCAGCAGTTTGCAAATCTTTTTGTAATTGCGATTGCTGGTTCACCCGGTCAAGAATCTGATCCGACCGATCACCAGTCACTCCATAGTTGACGGTGGTAACGTTGGTCCGCTTATAACGGTGTTCTATTTTATTCTTGATTATTCCAACATAGCCACCATTGTTATCCTCATCTCCTTGGCCGTGAGTAAGAGAATCTCCAAGCGCAACTAACTTGACGTTTTTTTTCTCAACATATTTTGGTGCAACCGACTTAATGTTATTAGTCATCGTCTTAGTTGAATGATTATAGACGTACCATCCTCCACCAATAATCCCAACCATGATCAATCCAACCAATAATAATTGTTTCCACTTTTTCATCTACTGTACCTCATTATTTTAAGAAATAAAGGCTGAGAAAAAACCTCTGCTTTTTCTCAGCCTCGCTAGTTTTACGATTAATTTAGAAATAACGCAATAAGCTAGCTTATGTCCTACAACTACTATGATAGTTATCTTAGCTATTATATTATTCAGTATAGTATAGGAGACAACAAGCTCCCATTCCCGTATGAGTTGCAATAATTGGCACTGTTTCTCTAACTGTGACGTCAATATGAGGGTAAAGTTCTTTTAAGTTTGCTAGTAATCTTTCTACTTCTTTACCAGCATCTACATGGGATATACCAATTTTCTTAACTTTAGGCCCTCTCACCATTTCATCAAGAATTTTGCCCCATTCTTTATGAATAGATTTTAAGCCGCGCCCCTTAGACTCGATATGAATTTGACCACCATATACTTGAAGCATAACTTTAATGTTAAGAAGATTTGAAACAGCTCCAGCAAACTTGCTAATTCGTCCTCCAGCAACTAAATTATCGAGGTTATCAATTGCAAGATAGAGTTTAGATTTATTAAGAACTTCTCGCATCTTTGCAATAGCATCATCAACACTGCCCCCGTTTTCAATCACTTCAGCAGCTTCCACAATTTGAAAAGCCATCCCTTGATCTGTTGTCTGAGAATCATAAACAGTAACCTTTGTCTTCGTCATCCCCGCAGCTTGTTCTGCTGCGTGAACTGTTCCACTAATTGATTCCATCATGGTAACACATAATACTTCGCTGCCATCTTCACCTAATTTATCGAATGCATCAACAAATTTACCAATTGGTGGTTGAGATGTCTTAGGTAATGCCTTAGCATTTTGCATCATTGCAGGGAACTGATCATTTGTTATCGTTTCACGTTCAACATATACCGTCCCATCAATCATTACACTTAATGGTATAATTGTAATGTCATACTTTTTTATTTCTTCATCAGTTAATCCAGCCGATGAGTCACAAACAATTTTTATCTTTGCCATGAAACTTACCACTCTTCCTGAACAATTTGTGCTATAATTATCTAGTAATCAAAACTAGATAATCAATTTCAAATACTATTATACTCAATTCTATCTAATTTTGTAAGACTAATTACTATTCATATAGTATACCAAAAATAATTTGAGAATTCATTGGTCTTTAGAAAGGGGTCTTTTGATGAATACAGAAAATAATACTAGGAATCGCAATACCCTTTTAATCGAAATAGGTAATGCTGTTACGCATGGAATTGGCGCCAGTCTATCAATTGCCGGTTTGATTTTATTAATCATTCGAGCAGTTCATACCGGCAGCCCTATGAGAATAGTAACATTTACCATTTACGGTAGTGCGCTAATCCTTTTCTACCTCTCATCAACCTTGTTCCACGCGCTTATTTTTACCCGTGCCAAGCGAGTATTTCAAATTTTAGATCACTCAATGATCTTTGTCCTGATAGCAGCCACTTACACTCCCTATTGTCTTGTTAGTATCGGTGGCTGGCTCGGTTGGACTATTTTCGGTGTTATTTGGGGACTTTCTGTTATTGGAATAGTTTATAAATGCATTTGGCTCAAGCATAAAAGCAAATACTCTACCATTATCTATATTCTAATGGGTTGGCTTTGTTTAGTTGCTTTTATGCCATTATGGCGCGCATTAGGGCCAATCGGCTTTGGTCTATTGTTACTTGGAGGCCTTGCGTTTACAATTGGTGCCCTCTTTTATAGTCGGCCAACTCCATATACACACTTCATTTGGCATATTTTTGTTTTAATCGGAACAATTTTAATGTACTTTTCGATTTTACTATACGTTTAATTGCCACTCCTCAAAGCGACAAACTAGCTGACCAGCCTCATTGTAATCTGTTTGTTTAACTAGGTGCCAACGATCATAATCGATCGTTGGCATTTTTGTATCCCCATTAATCTTTCTATTGATAACAGTTCGATATAGTTTTGTTGCAAGCGGGAGCAATTGTTTATAAATAGTCGCCCCGCCAATTACATAATATTCAGCATCATATTCTTGCAGATACTTTGTTAAATCACACAAAGAATGCATAACGATTAGTTCGGAAGTATCAAGTTGGCGGTTAGTTAAAACAATATTTTCTCGTTTAGGCAGTGGTTTATTGCCGAGGGATTCCAAGGTCTTTCGTCCCATAATAATTGGATGTCCTAAAGTTTGACGGCGAAAATGCTTCATATCTGCGGAAACATGCCACGGGATAGCATTTTCTTTGCCAATCCATCCTCCCAAGTCTTCTGCCCATATTAAACTTACTTCACTCATAACCAGCCCTCCTAAACAGCTACCGGAGCCTTTATTGCTGGTTCAGAAGTATATCCTTCTAATTTAATGTCAGCCATTTCGTACTGATCAATTGGCTTTGGTTCTGCTGGAAGGATTAACTGCGGAGCTGGATGAGGAGTTCGCTCTAACTGTTCTTTTACCTGCTCAAGATGATTTAAATAAATATGAGCATCACCAAGTGTATGAACAAAATCACCAACCCCCAAACCGCATTGATGAGCAATCATATGTGTTAATAAGGCATAACTAGCAATATTAAATGGAACCCCAAGAAAAATATCTGCACTACGCTGATACAATTGGCAGCTTAATTTCCCATCATTGACATAAAATTGAAACATCGTATGGCATGGTGGAAGAGCCATCGAAGGAACATCTTCTGGATTCCAAGCAGAGACAATCATTCGCCGAGAATCTGGTGTTGTTTTAATTTGCTGGATTACATTTGCAATTTGATCGATTGTCTCACCTTGGCTAGTTTGCCATTTCCGCCACTGACTACCATAAACTAATCCTAGGTCGCCATATTTCTTTGCAAATTCATCATCAGTCAAAACACGATCACAAAAGGCCTTTTTTTCTTGAAGATAAACTTTTTTAAATTCAGGATCTTTTAGCCAACGATGCCCAAAGTCTGTCATATCAGGGCCATGGTAGTCGGAACTTTCAACCCATTTTTTAAATGCCCATTCATCCCAAATATGGTTTTTATGTTGAAGAAGAAAGCGAATATTAGTATCACCACGTAAAAACCATAGTAATTCACTTTTTATTAACCCAAATGGTACTTTTTTGGTTGTCAAGATTGGAAAACCTTTATTTAAGTCAAAACGCATCTGGTAACCAAAAACCGATTTAGTTCCCGTCCCAGTCCGGTCATTCTTTTGATGGCCATTTGCTAAAACATAGCGCAGAAGGTTTAAATATTGTTCTTCATTTAAATTTACTGTCATGCCACTTTCTCCTCTTAATTATTATTCATCGACATACGTACTCAAATACTCCCACCGTGCCGTCTTTTTATCAATTTCTGCTTGAACGTCATTTAACTGCTTTTGTAATTTTGCTAATTTATTATAATCACTTGCTGCCTCGGCCATCTGATTTTCTAATTGTTGATGCTGTTGATCAAGCTCATCTAATTCTTCATCAATGTGATCCCATTCCAATTGTTCAGCATAAGTCAGCTTTGTTTTTTCTTTTTTGGGCGGCGTTTCTTTTTGCGGCTTCTTTATATCCACATTTTTATTACTGCTCTCTTTTTTCTTTTCAATTTGTTCTTTTTCAGTAGCTAAATAATCAGTGAACCGTCCCGTATAACGCTGAATATCACCATTCCCACGGAAGATTAATAGGTCATCAGCAACCTTATCTAAAAAGTATCGATCATGAGAAACTGTAATTACTGTCCCAGCAAAGTTATCTAGATAATCCTCTAAAACAGTTAATGTTCCAATATCTAAATCATTTGTCGGTTCATCCAACAATAGCACATTCGGTTGCTGCATTAAAATCTTCAAAAGATATAGGCGCCGCTTTTCTCCACCGGAAAGCTTACGAATTAAAGTTCCATGCATGAAACGAGGGAATAAAAAGCGTTCTAAAAGTTGCGTAACACTTAACTTATTACCATCTTTATCTGTCACGTTTTCGGCGATTTCAGACAAGAAACTAATCATGCGCTTACTATCATCAATTCCTTCAGTTTGCTGGGTATAGTAACCAAGTTTAACGGTTTCGCCAATTTTAATAACCCCATCATCTAAAGGTACTCGTTGTGCAATCACGTTTAATAAACTAGTTTTCCCAGCACCATTTTCGCCCGTAATTCCAATCCGGTCACCAGCTTGTACTAACCAGTTAAAGTCCTGCAAAATTTGGTGGTTACCAAAACTTAAATTAGCATCCTTAAATTGAATAACATCTTTCCCTAACCGCTGTGAGCCAAGGTTAATTGCAATGTCTTCATCGGTTTTAAGCTTGCCGATTTTGTTCTCAAGTTCGTGAAAACGATTAATTCGTCCCTTTTGCTTGGTTGAGCGAGCTTTGGCACCAGTTCTCATCCACGCTAACTCTTTTTTATATAACTGCTGGTTTTTGCGTTCAGTGTCCTTCGCTAATTCAACTCGTTCTGCCTTTTTTTCGACAAAGGCTTGGTAATTTCCCTCATAGTGATACAGGTTACCAAAAGAAAGTTCCCAAATATGGTTGGTGATTTGGTCGAGAAAATAACGGTCATGCGTTACAACAAGCACCGCTCCTTTATAGCTATTTAAGAAATCTTGGAGCCACACAACCGAATCAAGATCAAGGTGGTTAGTCGGCTCATCTAATAATAATAAGTCGGGGTGCTGAATTAAGACTTGCGCTAAGCCAACCCGCTTCTTCTGACCACCAGAAAGCTCCGAAATATGTTGACTTACATCATTAATTTTAAGTTGGGTTAAAATCGTTTTTACGCGACTATCTGCCTCCCACGCATCCTCTTGATCCATTTTCGCTTGCATTTTGGTATAGTAATCCATTGCCTGAGCGTCTTCCGGATGTTTTGTAAAACGATCTAACGCTACTTCATACTGGCGAATCGTCTCAAAAACCGGTTGTCGACCGTCAAAAACAGCTTCCATAATTGTTTTTTCTTCATCAAGTTCTGGTTGCTGTCTTAAATAACCAATTGTGTAGTCATTGGGCATCGTGATCTGCCCGCCTCCCTCAGGCTTTACTTCACCGCTAATCACATTTAAGAGACTGGTTTTGCCGCTCCCATTAACCCCAATCAACCCAATCCGGTCATTCTCGTTAATAATAAACGAAATATTATCAAATAATGTTTTTTCGCCATACGTACTCGTAAGGCCTTCAGCGCGCATCGTCTGCATACTATCCCTCTTTCATTATCTTTTGTGCTTCATTTAATAAAGTTACTGGATCATTGGTAATCTTACCATTTATAACTGCTGTCGTTAGTTGTTGGATAATTTTTCCCATCAAAGGGCCAGGTTTTATTCCTGCTTTGGTGATCAACATCTTTCCATCAACCGCTAGCTCTTTACTATTCTTAATTGGCAATTGCTGATATGCTGCTTGTAAATCTTTATCCAGAATTGCCCACCCATATAATTTGGCAACCTGATTAGCATCGTGCAATGCTGCCGCCCCAGTCTTAAAGATTGTGACTGGCATCAGACTCCTTTGGCGAATCGCTGTTACTGCCGGAACTATTTTTTTCACTTGTGATATTAAATCATTAGCTGTCTTCCACTTTTTCAAGAAATTATTAATTTCGCCTTGATCTAGTTGAAGCTGAATACATATAACTGCCCATAATTGTGCTTCATTTTCTAACTCCCAGTGATTTAATAACAATAGTGCCGAAAGAACATCTTTTGCATCAGCAAGTCCAGGACAATATTGATACAGCCCAGTCGAAATAAAGTCTTGCAGCCCGGCAACTGGTTTTTGTCCTAACATTAGCTTTTCAAACTCAACCCGAATTCGCTCAACTGCAATTTTAGCTAAAAGCGGGACATTTTCTTTAATTCCGGTTAGGGTAGGGCCGTCAATAACAAAATTGAGTTTACTTGCAAAACGGACAGCGCGCATCATTCGTAATGCATCTTCATGAAAACGTTCATTAGGGTCACCAACAGCACGAATAAGGTGTTTTTGCAGGTCAGTCAATCCATTAAATAAATCGATAACTTCTCCGTCTTCACGGAGCGCTAACGCATTAATAGTGAAATCCCGTCGTTTAAGATCTTCGCTAAGGGAGCGGACAAAAGTAACCTTATCAGGGCGTCGATAATCTTGATAGCCTGATTCGGTCCTAAATGTTGTGGTCTCATAGCCAGTACCATGGTCTAAAATCATCACTGTGCCATGTTCAATTCCTGTATCAACAGTATGGTTGAAGATTGCCTTAATCTCACTTGGATAAGCACTTGTTGCAATGTCAATGTCATGAATATCATCATGTAAGATAGTGTCACGAACACAACCGCCAACAAAGTATGCTTCATATCCAGCCGCTTCAATTTTTTGTAAAACTGGCCGTGCTGGCTCAAAAATAGCTGGTAATTGTTTTATTTTCATTTAATCAGGTCCCCATTTCGATAATCAAAATAGATTATAGCAAATAAAATTAACACTAAAAAGAGACAGTGAGCTCAAAAGAGATGACATTTTTTATCAACCTTTGATTTCTCCTGTCCCAATTAAAAATATAAATTATTTATAATCTTCGTACTGATCATATAAGTCTTGCATTTCCGTATCAGTTGGTACTAATCGCAAATAGTGTTCCAATTCATCCATGAGTTTATCAGTCTCGCCAGTTTCACGATAATAATTAATCAAATCCTTTAAGAAAGTTGGATTTTCACTATATGCTGGTAAGGCAGCCTCATAGTACTTTCCGGCAAGCTCAAGTTGATCAGTTCGTTGATACGATTGTGCCAGATTCCAATATACCTGTGGATCAATCTCGTCTTCTTTTACCAATGGGCTTAATAATTCAATATTAGTCTTATCATCATGTTGATGAAGTAAAAAGTTACTATATTGAAGTGTAATTGTCATATTTTCCGGCGCTAATTCATGGGCTTTCGTAAGGTATTTATGCATTAACTTATGGTTTCCTAGATGACTAACAATTTCGGCAGCTAATGAATATAAATATTCATTATATTGATCAACGCCTAATCCTTCTTGAACCACCCGTAACGCTTGCTGGTATTTATTTTCTTTTTCGTATGCTCGCGCTAATTCAGGATAGGCAGAAGCGTATTGGTCATCATCATTTATTAGGTCTTCTAAGGTCTTAATTACCTCCTCGGTCTCACCCAGCTGTAATAAGGTAAGCCCTTTTTGAAAGCGAACGTCACTAGTCTGATATTCAGGCTTTACTTGTTTGAAATAACCGAGTGCCTTTTTAAACTGACCACTTTGGGCATAACAAATACCAAGGCGCCCAGCAATATCTACTTTTGCAAAATCCGTGTACCCGTTTTTAATTAATTGGAAATAATACTGAATTGCATCAGCAAACTGCCCAACCATGAAATAGAACTCTCCCAGTGCAAATTCAACTGCCGGCTCATCCGGTGCTAATGCATATGCTTCTTTAAGTTTTTCCTCAGTAACTTCAAATTCTTCTTCTGTTTGGTACAAGTCCGCTGCTACAAGCAACGCCTGCACGTATGCTGGCGAATTAGGCTTAATTTGTGCTAAATAAGACAAAGCTTCATCATTATGCCCCTCATCGATTGCAATTGTTGCCAAATTAGTCTTGAGCTCATCTTCATCAGGATAACGCTCCAATAATTTCAAATAAATTGTTCGTGCTTGTTGCAAAAAGCCCAATGCGTACAACTCTTCCGCCAGACTAAATAACATATCATCATCATCATTTATTAGTGCCAGCTTGAATGAATTTTGGGCTTCTTTTAATTTACCTGCTTCTAATTGATCAATCATTTGTTCTGAGTAGGTCATTTTTTTGCCCTCCTTTTATTGTCATTTTAAATATATCACAGTCTTCTAGTTTAAGCATTGAACTTGGTTTTAAAAGAAAAAAGACCATAGTAACTTTACTATGATCTTTTTTATATTTAACTGTTAAATTATTTAACAGCATCCTTTAAAGCTTTACCAGGCTTGAATGCTGGTACCTTGCTTGCAGGAATGTTGATTTCTTCTCCAGTTTGTGGGTTGCGGCCCTTACGTGCAGCACGTTGACGTACTTCGAAGTTACCGAAGCCAATCAATTGAACCTTTTCACCCTTAGCTAAAGATGCTTGAATTGAACTGAAAACAGCATCTACAGCTGCAGTAGCATCCTTCTTGGTTAAGCCAGTTGCAGTAGCAACATTGCTTACTAATTCTGCTTTGTTTGCCATGTTGTTTCACCTCCCACAATTAACGAGAGCCTCAAACTCACGTCAGTGAATGTTAATTTTGAGTGGTCCAAAATTAACGAAATAATTACGAGAAGTTCGTATCATTTCATTGTTAAGATTAGCATAGAGAAAGCCTGCTGGCAAGCGGTTTTCTTAACTTCTACCCGCATTTTTAATGTTTTTTCATTTTATTGGAATTTCTCTAACATTTTATTGTCGTTGACGCTTAATCAAGTGAATTGGCGTTCCAGAAAAGTCGAATGCCTTTCTAATCTGATTTTCTAAATAACGCTCATAAGAAAAATGCATTAATTCAGGATCGTTTACAAAGATAACAAATGTTGGTGGTTCAGTTGCTACTTGTGTTCCGTAATATACACGCAACCGGCGTCCATTTTGCGTTGGCGTTGGGTTAGCCGCAATTGCATCCATTAAGACATCATTTAAGACTGAAGATTGAATCCGCTGACGATGATGGTCATACACTTCTTCAATTAACGCTGGTAATTGATTTAATCGTTGCTTGGTTTTAGCCGAAACAAAAATTATCGGCGCATAACTAAGATATTGGAATTCTTGTCTAATTAAATTTGTAAAGTCAGTCATTGTACGGTGGTCTTTTTCTTTAAGTGTATCCCACTTATTAACAACGATGATAACGCCACAACCAGCTTCATGCGCATATCCCGCAATATGCTTATCAAGTTCACGAATGCCCTCTTCTGCATTTAAGACAACCAAAACTACATCACTGTCATCAATAGCTCTCATTGAGTGCATTAATGAGTAACGTTCAGTATTTTCATATATCTTTCCTTTTTTGCGGATACCAGCAGTGTCAACCATTGTAAATTCTTGACCGTCATTTGTCTTAAATTTAGTATTAATCGCATCACGGGTTGTTCCGGCCACATTAGAAACAATGACCCGATTTTCACCCAAAATAGCATTTACAAGCGATGACTTTCCAACATTGGGGCGACCGATAAAACTAAAGTGAATACTATTATCGTCCTCATTTGCTGCATTATCTGGAAAACGTTTAATGACAGCATCTAATAGGTCACCCATCCCGATTCCATGAACACTGGAAACAGCATATGGCTCACCTAATCCAAGTGAATAATAATCATAAATATCACTACGTCTTTCTGGATTATCAACCTTATTAACAGCAAGAACTACTGGTTTATTTGACCGATATAAGATACGTGCTACCTGTTCATCAGCATCAGTAACACCATTTTCCACGTCTACTACAAAAATAATCACGTCAGCCTCATCAATTGCAATTTCTGCTTGTTGACGAATTTGAGTTAAGAGGGGTTGATCTGAGATCTCAATTCCCCCTGTATCGATCATACTAAAATGTTTGCCTAACCATTCCGCATGGGCATAAATTCGGTCACGAGTAACCCCAGGAGTATTTTCAACAATTGAAATTCTTTCTCCTGCAATACGATTAAAGAGTGTTGATTTACCAACATTTGGTCGACCAACTACTGCGACGATTGGATTAGCCAATCTTTCCACCTTCTTTCGTTTTATTTTAAAAATGATTAAAGAGGAAGCAACAATATTGTCACTTCCCCCTTAAAAGATAATTAATTTAAGAAACTAGTTCCGTAGGTCCTTAAGCTTGTCACCAATTAAGTCACCCATTGAGAAGCCACTTTCTTCTTCTGGAGCATTATTCATAAAGTTACTCCGATTGTTATTGTTTCGACGTGAACGACGACGACCACGGTAGTTTTCACCGTTGTTATTGTTGTTCTCATCTTCCTTTGGACGT
This sequence comes from Lactobacillus sp. 0.1XD8-4, assembly GCF_009663775.1. GTDB lineage: Bacteria > Bacillota > Bacilli > Lactobacillales > Lactobacillaceae > Limosilactobacillus > Limosilactobacillus walteri. Next base: position 16,011 of record NZ_RDBR01000026.1, on the reverse strand, counting down.
TCTTCAAGAGCTTTCATTGATAAACCAAGACGTTGGTGTTCAGGGTCAACATTAATAACCTTAACTTTAACTTCTTGACCAGGCTTAAGAACATCAGCAGGTGTAGCAATGTGCTTGTGTGAAATTTGTGAAATGTGAACTAAACCTTCAACACCAGGGAATACTTCAACAAAAGCACCAAAGCTAGTCAAACGCTTTACAGTACCAGTCAATACACTATCAACTGGGGCCTTTTCTTCGATGTCATCCCATGGGCCAGGCAATGTTTGCTTGATAGATAATGAAATCCGTTCACGTTCAGGATCAACACTTAAGACCTTAACCTTAACATCTTGACCTGCACTTAAAACATCTGAAGGCTTATCAACATGGTCGTATGAAATTTCGGAAACGTGAACTAAACCATCAACACCGCCAAGGTCAATGAATGCTCCAAAGTTTGTCATACGAGCAACCTTACCTTCGACAACATCACCCGGTTGTAATTCAGCAAATACCTTTTCAGCAGCCTTTTCGTGTTGAGCTTGAATAATTTCCTTGTGAGAAAGAATCAAACGGTTTTCGCTTGGTTCAATTTCAACAATCTTAAATTCAAGTTCTTGACCCTTAAATTGGTTCAAGTCTTCAACATAGTGATCCGTAATCATTGAAGCAGGGACGAAGCCACGAACTCCAGCATCAACGACTAATCCACCCTTAACAGCTTGGGTAACTTTTGCGGTGATATGTTCACCTTCATCAAATTTCTTTTGAATGTCATCCCATACCTTACGGGCTTCAAGACGACGGTGAGAAAGTAAGTAGCTACCATTTTCCTTATCATTACCAATCTTAGAAATGACAACTAAGTCTAATTCGTCACCTACTTTTACAGCATCATTGATGTCTTCAACTGGCTTGGTTGATAATTCCTTAGCAGGGACGACACCTTCAACCCCTGCATCTTTAATACCAACGATAGCTTGACGATCGTCATCGATTGCCAAAACTTCACCCTTGACAACATCGCCCACCTTTACTTGTTCAATGCTATCAAGCGCTTCTAACATATCGTTTTTATTTTCGTTGTTTTCAGCCATTAAAAAAAATCCTCCTTGCAACAATCAACTCTAAATGATATTTTACTAAAAATTGTTTTACATTTCCAGTATTTAGACTAATTCATCTCGTGTTTTTTTATTATTTTACTAATCGCGTCTACTACTTCATCAATCGTCAAATTTGTGGTATCTAATTTTATTGCGTCATGTGCTTGAGTAAGTGGCGATATTTTTCTTGTTGAATCCTTCTTATCTCGTAGTTCAATCGCCTGTTGTAGCTCTTCAAGTGAAGTAGTATTAATCCCTTTTGCCTTATTTTCAACATAGCGACGGCGAGCTCGTTCATGGGCACTTGCTACCATAAAGATTTTAACTGGCGCATCCGGCAAAACAGTCGTTCCGATATCACGACCGTCCATCACGATACCACCATCGGCCGCAATTTTTCGTTGCTGTTGTGTCATTTCTTCCCGAACAGCAGGAATTGCTGCAATTGCAGATACGTTTCTTGCTACCTTAGGCAGGCGAATATCGTGGGTTACTTCCTGCCCATTTAAAAATACTCGTTGTTCTGTTTCGCCAGGTTTAAAATTAATCTTTATTTGACGAGCCACCTCCGCTATTTTAGCATCATCGTTAAGATCAATCCCTTGATTTAATACGGCTAAAGTTACAGCTCGATACATTGCTCCTGTATCACAATAAATATAATTAAATCTTTTAGCGACTAACTTTGCCACTGTACTCTTACCTGCTGACGCTGGTCCATCAATAGCAACTTGTAAACCTTTGCTCATTATCAGTCTTCACTCCTCTTTTTTATCCAGTATTCTACTTTACCAGAAAACCAACCATTATTGTTTAAATAATTAACGATAATTATAACGATTGGTATTTTCTGTATTACTGTAGTGATTATAGGTCTGGTTATTATTATAGCGACGCGGAGTTTGCTGATAGTAACTATTACTATAGCGATTGGCATTGCGGTTTTGATAGCCGTTATTATAACGGTAACTACTACTATAGCGATAATAGCTACTACTTTGAGAGTAAGTGCTGCTCTGACTTACCTGACTTGAACTAGTCGTGACAGCTGAAGAAGAACTGCTGCTTAACTCGCTGCTATCTTTTTCATGCTTAGATTCTTTGCTAGAGGTATTCGAGCTGTGAGATACTTTTTTTTTACTATTGTCAGAATCAGACGCCACTTGTTCGGTCCTTACTGGATGATTAAATGACTGCTTATTATTAATCCAGTAAATAAGCGGAGCCGCGGCAAGAACAATAATGAGGACAATCAAAATAGTTGTAATCATTGAATTATGAGACCGTTGCTTTCGGTGTTCTGTTCGTGAAAGATGACCATCACTATCAAAATCTTCATTATCAGTAAATTTTTTATCCCATAATTCATCATTTGCCCGTCGACTTTCTTTCCGTCCTTCACTCAAGGTAATCATGCCTCCTTATTTTTGAATTTAACAATCTGATTGTATCGCAAACTTTTAACAATTGTCTAGCAACAACATTAAACTTTAATTTTCATCAATATTTAGCAACTGCTTTAATTGTCTCTGCCAATCCATTTTCTTTGGTTGTGTCATTGTTTTACTAACAGGAAGATTAATCTCTGCTTGCCAGTTCTCTTTATCGTGGTCACAACAATTATTCTTGGCTGTTAATAGTTTTTCGCCAAAATAAGCTAATAGATACTCACGACGGCATCCTTCATTATTTATATACCCAAGCATTTCCTGCAGTTCGTGTTCCATTTGATATTGGCGGTGCTTAAATGTGTTAACAATCTGCTCAGGAGATGAATGGTGAGTTAAATAAAAATTAAAAAGTTCAGCCTGCTCGCCAAGAATTGTCGATGGTATATTATGTTCTTCAATCTGTTTTAATAATTCAACTGAAGGAACATCAATGCTCGTTAATTGCCGTTGAATCATTTCATCCCCGTCTGCATATAATAAAACAGCTAAGCTCTGCTTCCCGTCTCGTCCTGCCCGACCAATTTCTTGTAAATAGCTTTCTAAATTATGCGGTAAATGGTAATGGATAACAAAGCGCACATCGTTTTTATCAATTCCCATCCCAAATGCACTTGTTGCACAAATAACTTGTAACTCATTCTCCATGAATTGCCGTTGTATTTGAAAGCGTTCGATTGGTGCAATCCCCGCATGATAGGCAGCAACATTCAAGTCGGTATGTTGCGTAAGCCATTCCGCCATTTGTGAAGCAATTTTCCGGCTGGCAAAATATACTATCCCCGGGCCCTTAAACTTTTGCACTAAACGTAATAATTCTTCGTCTTTTTCCTGTTGCTGGTATTCCTTTTGCACTGTGAGAAAAATATTTGGTCGATCAACAGATTTAACTACCTGCTGTGCTTTTTTTATTCCCATTTTTGTTTGGATATCCTGGCGAATTTGCGGAGTAGCAGTTGCCGTTAACATTAGTGTAGTCGGGTTGCCTAATTGCTGACGAACATTTTTTAATAATAGATATTCTGGACGAAAATCAGGCCCCCATTGTGAAATACAATGAGCTTCATCAACCACAAGCATAGCTACATCAACCTGACTAAAAGCAGCTAAAACATTTTTATTATCAAGCATTTCTGGAGAGGTAAAAACAAATTTAAATGATTGCAGGTTCCTTAGCACAGTCACTCTTTCGTGCCCAACGAGCTGACCATTTAACATTATTACCCTCTTTTCACCTTGACGCCGCAAACGGTCAACTTGATCTTGCATGAGAGAAATTAAGGGAGAAACAATTATAACTGTTCCCGTTAATAAATATGCAGGAAGTTGGTATAGTAGCGACTTTCCTGCTCCTGTCGGCAAAACCGTCAGTACATCTTCACCTGTTAATAGTGTCTTAATTGTTCTTTCTTGACCCGGACGAAAATTGTCAAAACCAAAACGATTTTTTAAGACCCGCAAAAGTTCTTGTTCAGTTTTCATTTATTACTCCCTGATATATTTGATATAGGCGATATTCATAGAAGCTTGAAATATCATCATTAAATTGCCAAGTAACTGGTGAACCATTATAAGCCTTTGCAAGAACAGCTCTCTTATTCGTTGGCAGAAAACGCTCCCAATCCATCTTATCGGGCATTAAGATGGCTGCCTCTAACAAGTGTTCTTTGATGGTACTCTCTTTTAAGTGCCGTTCTTGGGCAATCGTTGGAATTTCCTGCCCTTGAGCATAAAAATTATAGGTTACTTCAGCACTTTGGTTTAACGGACTCGTCCGTAAAATCGGGGTTAACAATTGTTGCAGGGGACCAGGAAAATTGCGAGCATAAGCACTTATTGCCAGCATTTCATCATGCCTTAAAAAAGAAATATCTTCTACTGACAAATTTAAAGCAACTGCTGCTTGATTAGGTGTCCACCCCGCCTTTTGATGACCAATTAATAGGTTAAAAAAATCTTTTGCTAGTCGCAGATCTTCACTCGCAATTGCTGTGCCAAATCGTTGTAAATCTAAATAAAGCCGATTAGTAAAATCATGCTGATAATTATTGCGAAACCACTTTTTGACTGCCAACATCTCTTCATACGGGATAGTAAGCGGAGCATATTTATTTTGATGATAAGAGTATTCTGATGCAACCTGAACCGCCAACAATAACCGCTGCATTACTCGATGAGTATTTGCCAACCAATACCAGTCAAAAAAAGCGGGGTCATAGCGACTTGTTTCTTCTTTTTTCAAGAGAGCTGCCCCTTCTTCTGTTAGTCTTGCTTGTGCCTGCTCGTCCAATATCAACAATTTTTGGCTAACTAGTTTCTTAATAAGATGGTCAAAGTCAGGCCTAGTTAGTGAACGATACGCCCCTAGCCATTTCAAAATTCCATATTGCTGAGCCCAAAATAACGTTGCCACTGTTCGCCGGCTACGAAGCGTATTTTCAATCACCCTAATTCGTCGTGGCTGATGATAGCTAAAAAAACGTAATAATTCTGTCATCTTTTCCCCCCTATATATTTATATACGTATTTTATTTAAAAATACTAGCACAGATTGTAATTTTTTCTAAAGTAATCTTCCCACCAAGACAGTTATTTCTCACGATTAGCATTTATTATAACTTTATAACTGAAAAAACTGAGGAAAAAGCAAAAGTCTTTCCTCAGTCCTATTGATTAATTTTAAAGTGTCCGATGATGATCTAACCATGATTGTAATCGATTAGCAATAATTACATACACTATGGTAACTACTAGTCCTTTAATTATATTAAATGGAAGCACCCCAATCGCCACGAGCTGGGATACTGGCAAGGTCGATTTCCAGTTCCAAACTGCCATATATAATGGTGTAAGAACCCACAAATTTAATAATGACATCACAACTGTCAGCGTTATCGTTCCAGAAATAATTCCCATAACAGCCTGTTTCTTTTTACTCCAGTCATGATGCTGCCATACCCAGCAGAACGGTAAAAGCATCGCTAATGCCGATAGAAAATCACTAAAAATGCCAATTAATTCTGCAGGTGAAAATCCATGAACCATTCCATGAATCAAGCATTTTAACAATGCAATGATAATCCCTCCCACAGGGCCATAAATATACCCACCAAGCAATACTGGGACGTCAGAAAAGTCCAACTTTAGATAAGGTGCCATTGGCAAAATTGGAAATTCAAAAAACATTAAAATAAATGCTAAGGCACTTAAACATGCCATCCCAACCAAGCGTTGAATACGTTGATGCGTCACTGTCATTAATAACAACCTCCATTTGAGATTGCCTCCATTTGGCATCCTGTATTAAAAAAGCGTTACTGACAATTATGAGTTTGCCAGCAACGCAATAAACTTTTTAAAGTTATTCAATACAGAAATCTTCTTTATACCAGACTATACTGTCGGCCCTAGAATTACACTAGGTCAGCCACTGCATAAAAGCAGCAGGTTGCGGGCTGTCACCGCCGGTCGGGAATTTCACCACGCCTTGAAGACAAACGTTTAATAAATATTTAATTTTTTACAAGTATAGTTTAACACTATTTCTTCATCAGAACAACTATTTACTATTAGTTAGTGACTAAATAGTGACCGTTTTATTGCAAACTTTAATCTATTACTTTTTCAACATCTGCACTTCATCAGGTTTTAACGCCCGAAATTCGCCTGGCTGTAAGCCGTATAAATTAAGCGGGCCATACGTTTCACGGTGCAATTTAATAACGGGATGACCGATGGCTTTAAACATGTTTTTTACTTGATGATTCCGTCCTTCGTGAATCGTTAACTGGACTAAGCTAGTTTTTTTATTGCGGTCGATATTAATTAGCTTAGTTTTAGCAGATTTTGTCTTGCGCCCGTCAATCACAACTCCTAATCGTAATTGCTTTAATTCATCATTTTTGATAATGCCATTAACTTTCGCGATATAAGTTTTTTCTACTTCATATTTCGGATGCATTAACTTATTAGCTAAAGCACCATCATTAGTTAACAGGATAATTCCTGTTGTATCATAATCTAAGCGACCAACAGGATAAACTCGTTCATCGATATCTTCATCGTGAACAATGTCAATAACTGTCCGCCGACCTTTTTCGTCATGAGCACTAGAAATGACCCCTCGGGGCTTATTCAATAAATAGTACACATGCTGCTCACGCTGAATCGGTACTCCATTTACCACAATCTCATCATGGACCCCTACTTTGGTCCCTAATTCAGTTACTTTTTTTCCGTTAACGGCTACTTTCCCCGCTAATATTAATTTTTCAGATGCACGGCGAGAAGCAACTCCTGCCTCTGCCATCGCTTTTTGTAAACGTTCCATCAATCGTCGTCCTTTCGTCCTTCACGCGTTTGTAATGCCTCAAGGAATATATCTCCATTCATATCGCTAAGATCTAGTTCATCTTGATCTGGCAACGGAGGTAGCTCCTTTAGATTACTTAATCCAAAATAATCCAAAAATGCAGGGGTTGTTGCGTATAAAAATGGGCGGCCAGGAGCATCTAGACGTCCGTGAGTATCAACCAACCCCCGAACCATCAATTTCTGAAGTGATCCAGAACTTTGAACTCCCCGAATATCATCAATCTCAAGCCGAGTAATCGGTTGACGATATGCAACAATTGCTAACACTTCTAGTAATGCTTTGGTCAATGGAACAGTGAGCGGAACTTCGAAATAGTGTTTAATTACTCCTGCTAGCTGGTGCTTAGTTGCTAAACGATATGTCTGATCGCTTTCCAAAAGAACAAATGCGGATGAAGGATCATTTTCATATTTATTCTTCAAATCTTGCAAGATTGATAAGATTGCCGGTTTCATAAATCCTGAAACTTTAGCTAGGTCACCAAGCGTAATCCCTTCATCTCCACTGATAAATAATAATCCTTCAATTTGTGCCTGATTGGTTAGCTTCGTATTCGTCACTCTTCGGTCCCTCCACTAGTATTATTGGGTCAAATAACCCGCTCTGGTTAATAAAAATTGCTTGATGCTTTGCTAATTCAAGAATTGCTAAAAAAGTTGTGACTAATCCATCACGAGAATGCAAATCTGCAAAAAGGTCCTCAAAACGGGCTGGTCCTTGCCGAATGGTTGTAAATACCCGCTGCATTTGATGACTAACACTCACCTTTTCTGCTGCTACGGTTTCAACTATTGGTGCAGCCAGTTGTTGGCGGCGTAAAACGTTAGTAAATGCTACCTGTAAATCTTCTAAGCTGATTCCAGGCTCAACGCTTGTTTTTATTAGCTCTTCAGGAACCCTCATCGCTGGTCTCGTGTATTCCTGTTGCCGTAAGTTTTCTTTAACTTTTAAGTGGTCAGCTGCTTTTTTATAACGTTGATACTCAAGTAACTGGTCAACCAGTTCTTGCCGCGGATCAAGCTCTGCAATTTCTGGTTCGTCTTCCATTACTGGCGGTGTGGGTAATAGCATCTGGCTTTTTATATTCATTAGGGTGGCTGCCATTACAAAATATTCTCCCGCCACTTCTAATTGATGACTTTGCATTTGGTGTAAATAATCCAAGTACTGACTTGTAATCTGTGAGATTTCTATATCATAAATATCCATTTCAGACTGCTTAATCAAATGTAATAACAAATCTAACGGTCCTTCAAAATCATGAACCTTAATCGTTGGTTGAAATGGCTTTTGCGGTTGTACCTGCTCACTCATTGTTTCTCTCCCACATACTTATTATTGGTTGGGTTGCTAGGGTCCCTAATAATCGTTTACCGGAATACTGGTCGTGAACAGCGTTTAGTAGAGAAAAAATATTATGTCCGGACCGTTCACTGGGGGTAAAGGACAATCGGCGAATTAAAACATAGTAGTCCCCAATCTCCAGAATTATAATCCCAATAAAATGACTATCATCCATATCTTTCCATAAAAAGATTGGCCAATCATTAGCTGTTGCCCAGTCCAGTTCTTCCATAAAACGATTATTTCTACGCAAGTCTGCTACTAACGATAACAAACCTAATGCTATCTTTTGGTAGTCTTTACGGTAACGCACTAACATGATATTTTCCTTTCTACGCACGAGGATGGTATTTCAAGTAGCTGGCAGTAAGCTCTTGTGGGGTTACCTTCAAGTAAGGCTGGAGTGCTTTCATTGCATTATAGCCTAAAATCTCTTGAAGCAACTGAACGTCTGCGCCATTTTCAATCAAGTGGACAGCAAAAGAATAACGAATCGTCTGTGGCGTTACTTCTTTTGTAATCTTTGCCTTACCGACCCATTCTTTCATCTTTTTCCAAATACCTTGTCTGGTCAACGGCCGACCGTGAGCATTCACAAACACAGTCATGATTTTATCATCTTTTACTAATTGTGGTCGGCTGTTTTTTAGGTATTTCGCTAGCCAAGTTACTGCCGGCTGGCTTAATGGGATAATTCGTTCACGCCCGCTTTTTCCTATAAGCCGTAATAGTTTTACGTCCAGGTGCAAGGAAGCAAGTTCTAGGGTAATCGCTTCGCTAACCCTCATCCCCGTTGCATCCATTATTTCTAATAAAGCCCGATCACGAATACCGATTGGTGTCGACGTATCAGGAACCTGTAGTAATTGTTCAATTTCTTCTTCTGATAGAATCACCGGGGTTGTTGGCTGATTAAGGTTATATTGATGGTCAATCATGTCCATCGGATTTGCTGTTAAATAGTGGTGACGAACCATGTACTTATAGAATTGACGTAAGCTGGAAATTACCCTGTTGATTGTAGAATTTGCCTTATGTTGTTGACGAAAAGCATTTAATGCCCCCAGAAGCATATATTGGTCCACTTGTTGCCAGCGAGATATCCCTTGGCTCGTTAAGTACGTCATCGTTTGGTTAAGGTCTCGGCGATAACTCATAATCGTATTATCACTAAGGTGACGGTCATTTGCCAGAAAGTTTAAAAATTCAGCAACTTCTTTCTCCATTACGCTTAATTCTCTTTTACTAAAATTAATTGACCGTCCTGCTGCTTTACTAATTTTTCTTTCAGTAAATGACCAATCGCCCGTTTAAATTGTCCCTTACTAATTCCAAAAACGTCACGAATAATTGTTGGATCCGTCTTATCGGTATAAGGCAACCGATGATTAATATCGTGTTCAAGCATTGTTAAAATCATTTGAGCATCTTCTCCAATTGCTTGATAAGCACGCGGCTTAAGGGATAGGTTCAGACTTCCATGAGACGAAATCCCAATAACACGGGCTTTTACTCTTTGACCTAACCGTGGTTCTTGATCGCGCTCACTGGGATGGATAAAGCCAAGCTGATAATTATCAGTAATTACAAAGGTTCCGCTCATTTTTAAACGATAAACCGTCGCATAGGTATCATGATTGAGGAGCCGCTTATTAGGAGCAGCTGAAATCGTCTGATAAATCTGATCATCTGCTAATTTCCCCCACAACCGATCTTTTTCATCTACTCTTAATGACATCAATAGACGGTCACCAGGTTGTGGCCAAAGATGTTTCAAACTTGGCAAATCATCTAAAGAGACAACAATATCTTTATTGGGGAGACCAATATCAACAAAAACTCCCAGATCCCGGCGCACATTAACAACGGTTCCATAATCATAATGATCAACCTGTACTGTAGGAATATGCGCACACGTCATTTGTAATTGATGATCTTCATTTTCATAGACAAATCCGCGGACTTGTCCACCAATATGAAGGACCTGAGGACTTTCTTCCTTGGGTAGTCGGTATGTTTGTCCGTTACGATCTGGTTGAACAAAGTAGTCTTTATCATTTTCATCGATCATAACAGCGTTGACAACTTTTCCTAATGCTGAATTCATATTTTTATTACACCACTTATCTTTTTTATTCTATATCGATTTTACACGGTGGTATCTTTTTTTGCTAGTAAGATTGTTTTATTTACTATAGCTGGGAAATAAAAAAGACCGGCGTTTAAGCCGATCTTAGGGGGATATAAACGTTAAATACTAGTCAATAGTCTTAACACGCATCATGTTAGTTGCACCTGGTACACCCAAAGGAACACCTGCAACAATGATAATCTTGTCACCCTTCTTAGCAAAGCCAAGTTCAACAGCCTTCTTAGCAGCTAAGTCAAACATCTTATCAGTGTTCTTCATTTCGTCAACAACGTATGGTTGAACACCCCAGTTAATCATAAGACCGCGTTCTACACGTTCATTTGGAGTAAGGGCAACGATATCAGCGTTAGGACGGTACTTAGAAATCATCTTAGCAGTGTATCCTGAAGCAGTGTAAGCTACAATTGTGTGAATATCTAAGTCCTTTGCAGCATTAGCAACTGCTGAGCCGATAGTTTCAGTTACATCTGACTTATCCCAATCAAACTTTTCAGTACCGAATTCCCAAAGGTGGTTTTCAGCCTTGATGTCAATTGCATTCATCATTGCAACAGATTCTACTGGGTAATCACCGTTGGCACTTTCACCAGAAAGCATAGTTGCATCGGTACCATCAAAAACAGCGTTAGCAACGTCTGATACTTCAGCACGAGTTGGACGTGGGTTTTCTTGCATTGAATCAAGCATTTGAGTAGCAGTGATAACTGGCTTACCTAATTCGTTACAACGCTTGATCATGTGCTTTTGAACGATTGGCACATTTTCTGCTGGAATTTCAACACCCATGTCACCACGAGGTACCATTAAACCATCAGATACTTCGATGATTTCTTCAAAGTTGTCGATACCTTCTTGAGATTCAATCTTAGGGAAAATTTGAACGTCTTCCATGTTCTTTTCCTTAAGAAGTTCACGAATATCAAGAACATCTTGAGCCTTCCGAACGAATGAAGCTGAGATGTAGTTAATCTTGTTTTCCAAACCGAAACGAATATCACTGCTATCCTTTTCAGTAATACCTGGTAAATTAATTGACACACCAGGAGCGTTAACACCCTTACGAGAACCAAGAACACCATGATTTAAGACGTGACAAACAAGTTCTTTGTTTGCGTCATCTTTTTCATCGATAACCATGTCAATTAAACCATCATCAAAAAGAACGTGGCCACCAACATGAGTATCATCGTATAAACCTGGGTAGGTAACAGCAATCTTGTCATGGGTACCTTCGATTGAAGGATCCATTGAAATGCGAACCTTGTCGCCAATTTCGAAGTTAATCTTGCCTTCTTTTTGAACAGTAGTCCGAATTTCAGCACCTTTAGTATCAAGCATGATACCAACGTGCTTACCAGTAATTTCTTCGGCCTTGTGTACGTTTTCCATCCGACCCAAGTGTTCTGGATGGTCACCGTGTGAGAAGTTGAAACGGAAAATATTAGCTCCCGCATTGATCAACTTAACGATCGTATCAACATCAGTACTTGCAGGACCAAGTGTACTTACAATCTTGGTTTTCTTCATAAATGAATCTCTCCTTTTGCATCTATAGCAACAATTGTAATTTACAATTGCATACCTCATTTGCACACTGTTATGATAGCACTTTTCAAATTACGTGTCTTTATTTTTTGCATAAAAGTTCACAAAAAAGCGCTATCATTTTAAAATTAATCTTTTTCTCTAATCGTTATTTAATTTTAAAATTATCAATTAGTTTTATTCAAGTCCTGTAACACAACATTTTCTTGCCCTAAGAGCTTGCCTAACATTTTCTTTGTTTCCTGAGAATCTTTTAACCATTGGTGTTGGGAAAGAATGATCTTTTTATCAGTTGCGGGATAGAACAAGATAACAGGAATATTACCATGATGTTGATTGGATATTTGATGTAACTGCTGATGCGTTAAAGCTGTATTTAGCTTTTCTGGTATTCTCAACACCCATCTTTTACGTGGCTGGCGTTGCTGCTTAAGTTTTCTTGCTTCTTCAATCTGATTAGCAATTACTTGTAGCCCTCGGCCTTCGCGATTTTCTACCTGTCCCCGAATCACTAACACCTTATTAGGTGCTATTAAATCTCTAAACCGTTGGTATTGTTTGGGAAAAACAGTAATATCAACTGCTCCTGTTTCATCAGTAGCGTTAACAAAAGCCATTTCACGATGATCACGTTTTGTATGGATAGTTTTGACATGATTTGTTAAGACAATTAATGTTACTTCTGCGTGCGGAAATAAATTACTAATTTTAGCAGCCTTTAACTGCTGGCTTAGTTGGTAATACTGGGTAACAGGATGTCCTGAAAGGTAAACTCCTAAATACTCGTTTTCTTTGTTTAGTCGTGTCAATAATGAAAATTCATTACGCGAAGGGATTGCAGTTTGCAATGCTGGATCATCTTCAAAAGATGGTAGACTACCAAATAACTCAATCCCGGAAATAAGTTTGGGTAATGCATCAATCATTTCCGCGCGGTTATAGCCTAGATTATCAAATGCCCCACTATAAATTAACGGCGTTATCAGCTCTGGTTTCTGCCACCGTGCAGGAATCCGGGCAATAAAGTTACGTAAACTTGAATAATCGCCATTATTTTGTCGTTCCTCAACAATTGCAGAGATAAAATCATGTCGCAACCCCTTAACTGCAGAAAAGCCAAAATAAATTTTTTCATTATACATTAAAAAATCATTGGTACTTACATTAATCCGCGGTCCGCTTATGCTAACTCCGAATTGTTTAGCATCTGCAACATGTCGTTTAAGTTTTTCAACATTTGTTTCAGCATTCATCAATGCCGTAAAGAATGCTGTTGGATAGTGGCCCTTTAAATAAGCCATTTCAAAAGCCATTTTTGAATATGCGACAGCATGAGACCGATTAAATCCATAGTTTGCAAATTGATCAATATAATCAAATACTTGCGTTGCAACTTGGGAAGAATAGCCATGCTTTTCAGCGCCGGCCAAAAACTTTGCTCGCATATCTTCCATTGTTTGCTTCTTTTTCTTACTCATTGCGCGCCGCAATAAATCAGCCTCGCCAAGAGAAAAACCAGCCATTACCGATGCAACTTGCATTACTTGTTCTTGGTATACTAGGATTCCATACGTTGGCCCTAGAATACTATTTAATGATGAATCAGGAATAGTTACTTGTTCTTGGCCTTTTTTTCGAGCGATAAAGTGAGGGATATTCTCCATCGGTCCTGGTCTATACAAGGCATTAACCGCGACAATGTCTTCAAAATCGGTTGGCTGCAAGCTTGTCAGCACATTTCTAATTCCACTCGATTCAAACTGAAAAATCCCCCCAGTTTTCCCCTGCTGAAACAACTGAAGCGTGAGAGGATCATTAAGGCTTATGTTTTGCAAATCAAAATCGGGATCTTTTTGGCGCACGATTTTCATCGCATTGTCCATGATCGACAAATTTTTAAGTCCTAAAAAGTCCATCTTTAAAAGTCCTAGCGCTTCAACCGTATCTTTCGGAAACTGGGTCATTAATAAGCCCTCGCTTCCTTCTTGCAACGGAACTAGTTGATGAAGCGGCTGTTCAGCTAGGACAACTCCAGCAGCATGAATTGAATAGTGACGTGGCAACCCCTCTAATTGCTGAGCCACCTTAATAAGCAGCCGCATCTTCGGATTGTCATCCAGTAAATTTTTTAACCGTTGCGATTCAACAAGCGCCTGTTTTAAGGTTGTATGAAGCCCCCGTGGCAAGGCATCCACTAATCGCTCGGTATCGTAACGTGGTAAGGCAAATACCCGACTCACATCACGTACAACCTGCTTAGCCGCCAATGTTCCAAAAGTAATAATCTGTGCAACCCGTTCATGACCATACTTTTGATGGACATAATTTAACACCTCATCACGACGGTTATCAGGAATATCTAAATCGATATCCGGCATCTGAGCTCGTTCAGGATTTAAAAAACGTTCAAACAATAAATTATATTGTAGCGGGTCAACTTCGGTGATGGCCAATGCATAAGCAACTAACGACCCAGCAGCTGAGCCCCGTCCAGGATCTGTTGTAATCTTTTGCTTGTGAGCAAAGTTCATCACATCCCAAACAATTAAAAAGTAATCATCAAAGCCCATTTCATGGATCACTTTTAACTCCATAGCAAGCCGCTCTTGATATTGCCGAAGCGTCTTCCCTGGTGCTACCCGTCTTTTTTTCAACCCTGCTATACAGAGGGAGCGTAAATATTGTTGCGTTGATAATTTATTAGGAATTGGATAATGAGGTAGCATTGGTGGTCTAAATTGGAGTTGCACATTACATTCAGCAGCAATTTTAACTGTTTTTTCTGCTGCCTCCATGATCCCTGCTTCTTTGTATTTTTGAATAAGCTGGTCTTTTGTATCTAGGTAATTTTCTCCCAGCCGTTTAGCTTCAATCATTGGATCTTTTAGCTCTGCCCCTGCGCCAATTGCTTGGATCACCCGACTGGCAAAGAGATCTTCCGCATCGATGTATTCAACTGGCGAAACAGCAACTAGTGCCAGACCAGACTGCTGTGCGTACTGTTGAATCGTTGTAAGCTGAACCTTGTCAAGCTGGGGATTAACTCCCAGTAATAAGCTATCTTCATCAACAAGTTGACGTAATTCAGTTAATAACGCATGCGATTGCGCAATAATACTAAAAACAGCACTTTGCGGCGGAATAATTATAAATAAGTCATTAAGCAGTGGACTGATCTCTGATAACGTTAATGGCAAACTACTTTTTTCTTTCGTTTGGTGAAGCGTTGATAAATCCATTAGGTGCTGATAGCCACGTTGGTTTTTAGCTAAAAAAATTAAATTTAACTTAGTTCCATCAAGGTTATTAAAGGAAACTACTGCTTGAAGGCCAATAATTGGTTTTATTCCTGCTTGCCGAGCCAGATTATAAAACTCAACTGCTCCGTATAGCACATTCTCATCAGTTAAGGCTAATGACTTATATCCCCGTGCTTTAGCGACGGTTACAAGATCAGAAATACGGGTAGGGCTTTTTAATAAACTGTAACTACTCTTTACATCTAATGGCGCAAAATCCACTTCTATTCACCTCTCTATAGCATTATACCAAACCACTTTTCAAATAGATAAATTGATCTGTCCCTTTTATAATCATTAAAAAATATGCTAGAATATGTTATGACTTCAAAGGGGATGACCAATATGAATTTTCTATCAAAGAATATCGTTGCCGGTATTTGGGCACTTATTCTAGGTGAGGTCCTAGCTTACATTACAAGTCAACTAGAATCAATGTCACCAGATTATACTGCAGTCGGCTGGTGTTCTGTTATTATGGGATTGATCGTCATTAATTGCGTTGATAAGATTACCGCAGATGCAAATCCCAGCGAAAAGCATGATTAACATCTAAAAAAGGATTGAGTTCTCTATTTTTAAAACTCGATCCTTTTTTATTTTATTCACCTTTTTCCGCCGTCAGCCGCACAATCTCAAGCAGGGTATCTAATGCCCGTTCCATTGTTTGCAAGGATACATACTCAAAACGGGAATGCAATTAACATACCAATTAACGCGGTAAACGGTAGAAAACCGTTAGCTTATTAGTACTTCGGGC
>NZ_RDBR01000025.1 GCF_009663775.1 Lactobacillus sp. 0.1XD8-4 | reverse complement strand
TTTTTTTTGCTCCATCCGTTCGCTAATGAGAACGAACAAAGTATGAAAGAAGGGTAGCAATGAGAATAACTATTGATGGCAAGCCAGAGGAAATAAAAAAACTGTTTAGCGGTTGCAATACTAAACAGTCTGGTAGGCCTCTCTCATCTGAAGAGAGGAAAAAGATCTGGAAAGATGCTGCTAAGGACCTTAATTAGTCTGCATCTTTGAACGTCTTTAATCCGTATTCATAAGCACTTTGATATATTTCTGCTGCTAAATGTGGATTAGTTGTTTTATCAGTCTTGGATAATTCCTTTTGATATTCAACAACGGTTACTGCATTTGCAAAGGATTTTGCTAGTTCAAATTGTTTATCTGTCACTGTAACTCACTCCTTTCTTTGGGGATGAGTTAAGTATAGCAAATGGAGGAAGGAGGGTAGCAATTGTGAAAACAAGAGAAACTATGAGAACCAGAGAAGAGATTGGTTCACCGATGTTAATGGAGCGGGAAGCAGCAAAGTATTTACGAATCAATAATAGTACATTAGCTGATCTGCGTAAGTATGGCTTCATCAATTCCTTAGATTTAGGTGCAAGAAAGTATCCTAAGTGGGAATTAGATCGGTTCATTAGTAAGTGGACTGATAGTCAAGAATCAATTGAGGATGCTCTCGAACAAGCCAAACGAGAGCATGAAGTTAAGGACGAAAAGATCGTCCATCTATAGGAGATGAATAACGTGTGGCCGTATTTAGTAATTCTCGGGTGTTTTGCTTTTGCTGCTATTTACAGCATTGGCATCCGCCATGAACCAGTGTTTAAGCAGAAGTATCGCGGAAAGCATAATAGAAAGCGGGTGTTCAGATGAAAGATGGTACCAAGCGTCTTCGCGAATTAATGGAGGAATACGATTTTTATCTTGAAGCGATTGATGATATTCTTTATCGCCTTGGCTGGCACTTCCTTAGTGGTGGGCAACCTACCGATGATTATGTATGGACGCAGGTTCGTTACTTTGAGAACTTAGTTAAGTTTGGCAAAGTAGCACGAAAGGAGAAAGTTAAATGATTACTTTAATTGCAGTAGCAAGCACAATTGCGATGATGATTAGTCTGTTTAATGCGAATGTTCCATTTGCTTTATTTTCAGCTTTAATTCTCTTGTGGGCTTGTTTAGCTGATACGCCCCAGGATTGGTGGTCAAACGAAAAAAGCACCGGTGCTGACGACACCGATGCTAAATAATCCAATAACTGGATAAGAAATCTACAAGGAGATTATAACATATGTCAGAAAAAGATACTGCAGCAGAAGTTGAAAAACTTGCTAACAATGTGATTGATCAAGCTATTTTTATTTGTAATTTATGTGATCAATTTAAGCATGCAGAAGCGTATAGTCATCATATGAAGTTAGCAGAAGATATTGCTTACCACCTTAAGCGGCTAAGCGAATCTCAAGACTTTGATGAATTGGTTAAGCAGATTTACCAGGACAACTAGGGGGTTACACAATGGCACAGCGCAGAATGTTTAGTCAGAAGGTTACTGAGACAGATAAGTTCCTTGATATGGGACTTACCGCTCAATCACTTTACTTCCATTTGGGGATGAATGCTGATGATGACGGTTTTGTTGGCAATCCTAAGTCAATTAAGCGCATGATCGGTGCTAGCGAAGACGATTTAAAGGCGTTGGTTGAGAAAGACTATTTGATTGTCTTCGAGGATGGGGTAGTCGTCATTAAAGATTGGTTAGTTTCCAACTATGTTAAAAAGGATCGATACACCCCGACAATTTATACCGACGACATGAAATTAATTGGTCTTGATAAGAATAAACGGTACCAATTTGTATCCGATTTGGAACCAGAACGGAACCAAGTTGGAACCGAAATGTCTCCAGAATGTATCCAAGATGGAGACAAAATGGAACCAAACTGTATCCAAAATGGTTCCAAAAATAAAAAGCAAATTTCAAATGAAAACTCTCAACCTCAACAGGGACAAGGCTTTAACCCCATGGAACCAAATTGGAGCCAGAATGGAACCGAAATGGATCCTCAGGTTAGGTTAGGTAAGGATAGAGTTAAGTTAAGTAAGAGTAAAGATAATTTAAATACTACTACTAGTACTACTCTTAATTCATATTATAAAAAGCTCGAATCCCCAAAATCACAAAATGAATTAAAAGCGTTCGTGAATGAACTTGGTGGTGACGTGGTAGCATTTGCCATCACTTCCATGTTTGAGAATGCGGATCGTCCAACATTTGCATACTTGCGTTCAATCTTAAATCGTTATCAACAACAGGGATTAACTAATCTTGCAGCAGTTCAACATGATAATGATGTTTATAACGGGAAGTCGGTTGTTGTCGCTGGCACTAAGCCAAAGATTCCTGTTTATCATCTGGGGGAATAAGCATCGATGGTACAAGTTGGAAAAAAGAGAGCTATTAAGTTCTGGAAGTATTACAAGGAATGGTATGAAACCTACAAATACGGGGATGTCCGTGATGTTACTTACCAAAGATATATTTTGACAGGTAAACAAATTAAGAAACTTGCTCCAGATCTAATGCTAGATAAAATAACCCGAGCTGATATACAAAAGCTCATCAATGCTTATGGACAAACGCATGAAAAAGTAACTGTTCGTAATTTCTATCGCTTACTAGAAGCACCAATCAGAGATGCGGTCTATGAGGGATGGATTTCCCGTGATCCATGCTACAAGATTCGTATTACCTCTCAAGTTAAGAAGAAAAAGAAGCTTAAGAAGTGGCTAGAAATGGATGAGGTTCATAAACTTGAACAAGTCTTTAATGCTGATCAAAGCGGATATGGTGACTTCTTTGATTTTACGTTACGTACTGGCTTGCGATTTGCTGAGGTTCTTGGCCTTACTCCAGCTGATGTTGATATGAATAACATGTCTATTTACGTCAATAAGACACTGAACTACAAGAAAATAGATTACTCTCAAGTTAAACCTGGGGACTTTATGCCGACTAAGAACAAGTATTCTGTTAGGCAAATCCTAATTGATTTTAAGGCATTAACTGACCTACAACGCCACCTGGATGGAGTAAAAGAAGATGAGTCAATCTGGGCTCATTGGTATGCTAGTGACTCTCGTACTAATACCCGAGGTGGTAATCACATTTATAATTCAGTGTTTAATAAAGAGTTAAAGGAAATGTGTGACCAGGCGGGAGTACCACCAATTTCAGTTCATGGTTTGCGTCATACTCATGCATCCCTGCTAATTGCTAACCGTGTTTCAATTCAAAGTGTTGCTAAACGGTTAGGCCACGGCAATACAGAAACAACCCAACGTGTCTATATCCACCTGCTAGACAAGCTAGCAAACGAGGATAACAACAAGATTATGTCTGTAATGACAGGGATTTGAGGTGGAATAATGCAGTTTGATACAAAAACCGTTAATAAGCTGTTAGAAATTGACGAGTCATATAAGGCTCCGGAAAGAATGCTGCAACTAATGCTTGATGATCAAAAGCGTCCAGAAGTCTTTAAGAAGTTCCTAGAAGTTTCAACGGACCTAAAGTTTGACTGGTTCCATGAATATTTTGAAGATGAGCAAGCTGAACGGAAAAGCAAGAAGCAGGATTTTACCCCTGATAGCATTGCGACCTTGCTTAATAGCTTAGTTGATAGCGATAAATCTAATGGCCACTATTTCGAGGTAGCTGCAGGGACAGGTGGAATTTTAATCAAGCGCTGGTGGGATGACTGTACAAATGATCGGGTTGGTAATCCATTATATGCTGATCCTAACTTAAAATTCTTGTCAATCTTTACTTATGACCCTAGAGCTTATTGGTATCAGGTAGAAGAAATGTCAGATAGAGCAATTCCTTTCTTGTTATTCAATATGGCAATTAGGGGGATGAATGGAGTAGCAATCCAATGTGATTCGTTAAGCAGGAAAGCAAAGGATGTTTATTTTATTCGTAATGATACAAGTAACTTTTTAGCATTTAGTGAAGTTATCAAAATGCCCCACACTGCTGAACTACAAGAACTTTATAACATTTCCGAATGGGTTGATAAGTTTGACTGATTTCATAACAGACAAATTAAGTGATGCCCTCGATGAACTAGAAAATTACCACACATTTGACGGGAAATTTTGGAAATACAGTCGGCTGAGAGCAGAAGAGCTTTTGCCGGCTGATGATTGGCGGCTACAAGAAATACTTAAATTTAGAAAAAAGGTAAGCGAGGAGAAATAAGAAAATGGAAACATCAGAATTTAGAAATAAAATGGCTGAATTTGGCTTGAATTTGAAACAAAGTAAGATCGAAGACGCGCTGATGGTAATGATTGACTATTACGAAGTAGCAAGAGTAAGTCAAACAAGAGTAGGCCGGTTTCAGATGTATGGCCGTCCTAAATTATCTAAGTCGGTTCAAAAAAGGATTGCTAAGGTTGTGATGGAGTATTCCTTAACTGAATTAGATGAACGGGATAAGCCAATGTATTGCCTAGAAGTAGGTGGCAGCTATGCAACATCCCCACGTTACCTAAAAGAGGTCCCTGGAGTTAATACTCAATATCAAGGCGTAAATATTAACTTTTCAGTCACACAAGAACGCTCAGAAGCTAAGGCATTCACCTATGATGAGACAATTGATGTAATGGGTAAATTGCCATTTATTAAGCTTCAACGACGCGCATTGTAAAGGAGATCGAGTGTTATGAGTAAGAAGAAAGCTATTAATTTTGATTTATCAGAAATTGCAGATGGTGGTGTGCAAGTTAAGCTTAACCGTGCGTTGCAACAAGTTGCAGACAATATCCTTGATCCCAATACAGACCCAACTAAAAAGCGGAAGGTCCAACTTAATATCACGTTAGCCCCTAATGAAAAACGGGATGCCTCAGATGTCACAGTTGAAGTTAAGACCACCCTTGCTCCAGAAGTGGGAGTACCAACTACTATGCTTTTAGGCCGTGATATTAACGGTAAGGTTCACGTTAACGAGTTGAAGTCAGGCGTTAAAGGACAAACTTACATTGATCCAGATGATGGTAAGGCTAAGACGGACACTGGCGAACCAGTTGAAGAAGTTGAAAAAGAAGAAAAGCGCAAGATCATTGATTTGCAAAAGCAGGAGAACTAACTTATGGAAACTAAGATTAACAGTGAATTAACCCAATTTGAACAACTCGTAAATGATGCTAACGGCAATCAGCTCATTACAGGTTTAAACGGCCGGCAGTATCTTCTTGATCATGATGGGGATGCAGCTTTACTTAATGATCCGATCATTGCTCATCCCCTCCAGCTGAACCAATTAACTAGCTTAATTGAGTGGTTGGAAAGTGAAGGATCGTCAATTAACGATGCACTAAAAATCCATGTGGTTAGTCCGACTAAGGTTGAGGTAATTGGAAACTTAGCTAAGGGTGGTCAACGTCCTTGTTTTGCTGAGGTTCGGGCAGTGGTTGATAGTCTTAACTTAGAAAGTTACTTAGATCAGGAAAGCATGATCATTATGCTGCAGTCACATTTCGAGGAGAATGACGACCGAAATATCATTCTGAAAGTTGTCAGCAATCTTCGTAATGAAAGCATTCACCAACAAACCGATGACGGTGTAAGCCAAAGTGTTCAGATTAATTCTGGTGTTGCTAGCGTTGATGAAGTGAAAGTTCCTAATCCTGTTAAGTTAATTCCTTTCCGGACATTCCAGGAAGTTGATCAGCCAGCAAGTAAGTTTATCTTCCGGATGCGTGAGGGGATGCAATCAGCATTATTCATGGCTGATAATAACCAATGGCAAGTAGAAGCAAAGAATAATATTAAGAAGTATATTCAGCAGCTAGAGCAAGAAACGTTTGGCGAGATTAAGTATCCGGTGATTGCATAATGCGGACACGAATAATTTTTCATAACGGTCTTAAATTATCAGTACGAGAAACTACCAGAGAGATCATTAATCAATCTCTTTATGGTGACGAGATTATTGTTACTCGATTTAATCTTGGTCACTTAGAGCGTTTCAGAATTAACTACGATGATATGGCTAAACTAGTTGCAATTGATGAATGAGGAAGTAAACCATGAAGATTAATCGACGAACTTTACATAAAATCCTTGTTGAGTATCAAAAATTAATGAAGAGCGATGAGAGAAAAAAAGTGTATTGGATTAATCACTTAATGATGAAAGACCTGGCAAGAAAATTTGAGCTACCCTTCTACAAGGGGACAAAGTATCGTGGCAAAAAACACTGGTTAGCTAATTCTTCACTTTATTGGGAATTGAGAAAAATTGAGGAAAAGAGTGATAATAATGAAATTAACTGAAAAGCAAAAGAATTGCTTTCATTGTCATTTTGAGCAAGGAGAGCTTGGGCTTGAATTTACTACTCATAATGGTAATAAAGCAAACTTATTTACAAATCCAAATGGTTACTTTTTAGGAGTATGGAATACACACCATCACAGATTTATTGAAGAAATTAATATTGATTGCTGTCCTAAATGTGGGCGTCCGCTGAATAAGGAGGGTGAGTAATGACAAACGAAGAATTTATAATGATGGCAAAGTTAGAGGTTAAGAGATATACCTATGATAACGTTGCTAAAGATGGCACCTCACTCTTTCATGTTTATGTAGTTTGGCAAGCCAAGGTTTTACAGAATCACAAAGCTCTATTAGCTACTGATATTGAAGACGACCAGCATTATTACGAGGCAACTTACAATGGTGATAAGAAGCAATTGTACTTAGATATTTACAACAAACAAGAAAATAAAAGCTTTGAGGTGGAAAACTAATGAGCAAGCAACGAAAAAAACACCCAACAGTTGTATTGAGAGAACAACAGTATCGGCATTACCGTCGTAAAGCAATGACAACCCGTTTACATCACCGTCCACGTGTGAGAGCTTTACAAAAGGTTAAAGGTCTTAATGGTAAGAAATGTAGATTGTTTTATAGAATGTATGTTCAGAAAATGGGGATGAAGTAAATGACAGAACTATTAATTATCGGCGCCGTCTTGATTTTTACTGTTGGTTTTATCTTAGGGACTGTCCTATCGATAAAACAAGCAAACTTTGAGGAACGGCGAACTAATCAGGTGAGAAAATACAATGACAAGTAAACGAAAAGTACTTCAGCAATTATCAAAGGAGCGAAAGGATCTGTTAGGCAAAATAGACCGGTTAGCTCAATTTATTGTTAAAGATGGGCCTAAGCTTTCATCCCCATTGGAATTAACACTACTAAATGCTCAGCTAAGGTCAATGCAAACTTATTTGGAAAACTTGGATGCAAGAATTATTTATATGCGGGGTACGACTAATGATTTAGATACAATGGCGATGTAGTTTATTCCGAATCAGGGAGTGGGATAAAAGCTACTAGCAGAATACTATTTAACGAGGCACAGGTAACAGCAATTAAATCAATTGCCAGGGATGAATTTAACAAACAAGCTGATTATGGGATTGTCTATGTTGTTAAAGATATGAAGTTGGATGACTATGGTAAGCTCGAATTAATTCATGTCTTTGAAGAACTACATGATGCGCAACGATACGCAGCCGATCATCCCAGAGCTGTAATCATACCGAGAGAGGTTCAAAAGCATGACCAAATCAAAAAGTAAAAGTAAAAACCGCCAGCGCAAAAAGCGACAGCGGCGAGAGAATAATAAGGTTAAACGTGAGGGAAATAATGACAAATAAAGTTAAAGAAGCATTTGGTGGATTAATCAGTGTAGTTGTCCTTTTATTCTGTGCCTGTATTTGCGGAATAATACTAGGCGGCTTGATTTCAGCCAATATCTTTTTATGGCACTGGATAATTAGCATGCTGTAAATAAAAAAGCGCACCACTGTGGCACGCTCCTTCAAATTATCAAACATAAATATTATATCAAAACGGGGAGAGTGCTAAAAGTGGGGCTTTTGAAAGAATTAGATGTTGACGGAACTACTGATAATGTTCGCTATTTCTTTAAGGACGAATATGCACGCTTATGTCGCTTAGCAGGTGGAGGAATTAAGCTAACATCCCCACAAATTGACGGAATGCCAAGAGCAAGTGCTGCTGGTAATTCAATGGAAAATCAAATGGTTAAAGTTGCTAATTACCATCTCTTGGTTGAGACAATAGCTCAAGCACTCAACGCATGTAGTCTTAGAAGTAGGCGAATATTAATTGCTAAGTTTATTCAGAATAAAAAAGATTGGGAAGTAGCTAATCAAATTGGTTATGAAAAAACGCGCTACTATCATTACTTAAAAATTGCTTGTAGTGAGTTTGCGGATACACTGGAGAGATATACTAGTTTGCTCGGTGATGCTGACTTACTAGAAGATCTTCATGCATATAAGGACGAAAAAAGTGAACAACGAGTGAACAAACAGTGAACTATTAGTGAACTTCAAGCCCGTTTTTAAGTGCGAAAATGATATTGTCGGAAGGTTAGCGATGTAGCCTTGTGACCCCCAATTGTGCCTGAGCAAGCCTTTAACTACTCAAATTTAGGATTCTGGCTTTAAGGAAAGAGATTTCTATGCTTAATACCACACGGGATCTCTTGTTAAGCTTGAGTGTGGATCAGATGTTTGAGTGACTGATGGGTCTGAGCCCCATAATCCACGTTGAGACTATCATTAACTAACTTCAAAATAAATTTACGGTAACGATTAAATTTGGTTTATGCGTTTTGGAAGATTTCCTTTAGATCATTAAATTTACATGCTACTCTGATAGTCTCGTAGCAACCGTGCTGTAATCAGCAGAAGAGTACGTAATCTAACTCAGCGGCTAAAGGATTACCGTATGAATGGACAACAATATCGTTACAGGAGTAGGCGGAAAACTACGACCGGGTGCGGTGATTGTATGGTCCTGATTATACTTAGGCTTCAAGGCTATATGGGTGCAAAGCCCTACTAAGTTTTTATATCATGATTATCAGAAGAAAGGAGGTTATTCGGCAGCCTCCTTCTTCACCCGTACATTGATAATTATGGTATATAGCAATGCTAACGAGTCGCATTGCTAGCTAAGATCCACGGTGGGCACACATTACTCAGTCTTGTGTGGCAAAATTACAGTTCGAATCTGTCTCTTAGCTATTGTCCGAAATGACATTAAACTACGATCATTTTACTTTTTGCCTTTACCTCAGGCTAGTCTTTGTGGCTAGCCTTTTGTATTATTGTTATTGAGGTGAAAATAAATGAGTATTGCACTATTAATTGGCAGCAACTTTAATAAAAAAATGATAGGTACCTACATTGAAAAATTCTTTTTTACTGATAAAGGATATTTTAATTGGATAGCTATAACTAGCATAATAGCTATCGGTACTTTTATATGGACAATTTGGTTTAACAATAAAAAGTATAAAGCTGATTTGGTGTCAAAAGGTAGGATAGATTGGATGAATCAAGTTAGACCATTGTATGCTCAATATCTGGCAGCAGTTCCCAAGTATATGTATCTTTACAACAAGGCTATGGTAGATGGAGATAAGCTTGCTAAAGAGTCATTGGATGACAAAATGGATGAGATAAAAAGATTATATTATGAATTAAATTTATATATCCCAAATAATGATTCCAATAAAAGCATACTGGTCGATATAAAGTTGCTATGGGGCGAACTTAGCTATATTGGTGATTACTATGATTATGGTATTAGAAGAAATTACTTTGCCGCCAAAATTAACAGATATAATGGTATGAGTTATGATACAGAAGTAGATAAATATATTTCCAAGTTAATCAATAAGGCTTCGATGGACGGCAACGAATATTTTAAGAATGAATGGGAGAAAATAAAAAAAGGGCAATGAAAAATTAATAATTCATTGTCTTTTATATGTTAATAAGGTATAATATAAATGTAGTCAGGAAAGGAATTAGCTACTCCTGAAGTGACTACAGCGATCCGGCGACAGCCTTTCTATCCGGATGGAGGCGAGTTCAATGGATGAAAGAGTTTATCTGGAAACATGAGGATGCAGTTATCGTTAATGCTCTCGTAGCAATATCAGTTGCAAGTATCAACTTTGCAATTGCATATGCGATAATAAAAAAAGCTAATCGCAAATAGCGGTTAGCCAGCAAACTCGTTTTTCCGGATCGCAAAGGGACGAGAGGTAGCAGCTCTTGTCCCTTTGCATATACAGTATACCATATTAATGTTAGAAGGTCGATATTATGGTTAGTGAAGCACAGCAAAGAGCCAAGAAAAAATGGGACGATAAGAATAAGGATAAGAACCGGATATATCGTTATCGTTCATATGCTCGTAAGTTTATCCGTGATTTAGCTACTGATGACGACTTGAAAGAACTAGAAGAATTAATACATAAAAGATTAAATGATTAAGGCGATAGCAAATGGCTACCGTCTTTTATTTTGCCTTCATACATATTAGAAAGGGGATGAGTATATTGAAACCAACCAAGCTAGCCTTTATCAATGGGAAGCCAACACTAGTATCCTATGACGAGGTAGTTCGTAAGGATAACGACAAAGCATATAACTTCCATCGCAATGTCGAGGAAAATGATTACGTTAGATTCTATCACTCAACGGAATGGAAGCATAAGCGACAAGAGATACTCGAACGTGATTATGGATTGTGTCAGCGTTGTGGAATGGATGCAGAACTGGTTGACCATATCATCCCCAGCAAGGACGATTGGAGTGATCGACTTAATAATGACAATCTACAATCACTCTGTCGGGGATGTCATAAGCTTAAAACGAAACGTGAATGGATGAAACATCATAAAGGATTGGAACGTTATATGAATATCAATATTATTTGTGGTTTACCTGCAAGTGGTAAGACAACATATGTAAAGCGACACATGACTGAGCATGATCTTATTTATGATTATGATGAGTTAATGCATGCATTATCTGGTTTACCAATGCAACAAAGCAATCACGATATCCACGATTACATTACACTATTCTTTGATCAGATGTTGCGAAAGCTAAAGGCAGAACAAACATTCAATAACGTTTGGATCATCAAGACATTACCAGACAAGCGGATTGATACATTGCTTAGTAACTATCATCGAATCAATCACATAGTTATCATGACTGATCCAAACGTCTGTGAGGAACGATTATGTGAACGGAAAGAACAAATTTCATTTCAGAAGATTTTGAACGGCTTCAAAACGGCTGATTTTACCGGCTACCGGGTCGTCAAGAATGGATAAGCCCCCCCTTCATTTTGAACGGGGGTTAGATTTTTCAAAACGCTGGAACGCACATCGACTTTTTTGTACGATAAATTCCAACAATTTTTCATTTTTAGGCTCGATACTAAAAAATCCCCAAGCTGTTAAAAGCTTGAGGATATGCGTTTCTTGATGCTTTTATCATAGCACGGAGGTGAGCTTTTTGGCAAGAAAGCAAAAATTATTATCACAGTCAACGGGCCACCTTAGAGTGGTTGAACAAGAAGCAAAATATAAAGCAGAATTTATGGCTGCTGATGGTTTACCTGAGTTACAAAAGACTCCGCCGGCACATTTGGATAAAGTGGCCAAGGCGGAATACCGGCGAATTATTGGTTCTATCGGAAAGCTGCCATTGCGTAACTTAGATCGGAGCGAACTGGAATTGTATTGTACCTGGTACAGCATTTACAAAGATGCTTCCGTTCAATTAAATAAGGAACAGTCCAAGAAAAGAAAGAACATTGCTAAAATCAATAACGCAATTAAGACAATTGATAAAGCAACCAGGGCAATAAAGGGTCTTGCATCCGATCTTGGGCTTAATGTTAATTCGCGGCTGCAGATGAACATGCCACAAACTGACAAGGAAGAGCATCAATCCTTGCGTGATAAGTTTAGGATTTCATGATGAATTACGCTAAAGATTATGCTGAAAAAGTCGTGGCCGGCAAAATAGTTGCTGGTAAAAAGGTGATTTTAGCTGCAAAAAGGTACTTAAATGACCTTGAAAAAGCCCAAAACGA
The DNA here is from genome assembly GCF_009663775.1 of Lactobacillus sp. 0.1XD8-4. GTDB lineage: Bacteria > Bacillota > Bacilli > Lactobacillales > Lactobacillaceae > Limosilactobacillus > Limosilactobacillus walteri. Next base: position 22,777 of record NZ_RDBR01000025.1, on the reverse strand, counting down.
TGATTTCGGCTATTTTTACGATAATGAGCGGGCTAATAAAGTTATCAAATTCATGGAAATACTTCCGGATCCTAAAACGATGCGTGCTTATCCTTTAGCTGACTTTCAACGCTTCATTATTGCTAATATGTATGGCTGGTGGAAGAAGGACAAACCATCTGAACGGCGCTTCCGGAAAGGAATGCTATCAATGGCTCGAAAGAATGGTAAGTCGATTCTTATTTCTGGAATCGCATTGTATGAGTTCTTGATGGGTAACTCACCCGAATTCTCTCGACAAATATTTTGTACCGCTAACGATAAAAAGCAAGCGAATATCGTTTTTAATATGATTAAGAAACGCCTCAATGCTCTGCGTTCTAGTGATGGTGATACAAAACGTGGAACAAAGGTTAATCGTGATTTAATCAGTAACCTTGATGATTATTCTTACGTTCGTTCTCTTTCTAAGGAAACAGGAACGGTTGATGGTTTTGAACCTCATGTTGGAATCCTAGACGAGTATGCTGCAAGTAAGACCACTGAAATGATGGAATTACTGGAATCAGGTCAGGCCTTACTTCATAACTCGCTTATTATGATTATTTCAACAGCCGGCTTTGACTTGAATGTCCCAATGCATACAATTGAATATCCCTATGCGACGAAAGTTTTGAAAGGAGAAATTACTGATGATACTTATTTTGCCTACATTGCTGAACAAGATAATGTATCGGAAGTTGATGATAAAAGTACCTGGATTAAATCCAATCCAATTCTGAGTGTCTCAGCTTTACAAGACCAAGTATATGGGTATTTAGCCAAGCGGTGGAAAGAAGCTAAACAGAAAGGGACAAAGAATTCTGTTCTAGTTAAGAATTTTAATATGTGGCGACAAGCCGAAGAGGATAGTTATATGGATATTGATACTTGGAATGCAGCGCAAATTGATCCAATTGATATTGATGGTCAACGGGTTTGGTTTGGAATTGACGTTGGTAAATCATCTGACCTTTATGCGATTAGTTGGTTAATTCCTCAAGAGGGTTATTGGTATGCTGATTCTTATGCGTTTGTCGGTACTAAATATGGCTTGGAAGCAAAGATTAAAGCAGACCGGTTAGATTATGTCCGGTTACAAGGGATGGGCCAGTGTGAAATTACGAAGCTTGAATCTGGAGTTATTGATGTTGAACGGGTATATGAATGGCTGGATGGCTTTGTCAGAGAACACAATCTTGATGTTCAGGCAATTTGTTATGACCCGGCACAATATGGAACCTTGTTAACTCAGATTGAAAAAGGTCATCCGGAATGGCAACAAATATCTGTTCGCCAAGGAACATTAACTTTATCAATGCCAACTAAGCAATTTAGGGATGATATTTTAGATAAGCGAGTTCGACATTCTGGCAATGAGATTTTAACCGGTGCGATGGCTAACGCAATCCTTAAATCAGATAACAATGGTGTCCGGATTGATAAGAACCGTTATTCAAATAAGATTGATGCTGCCGATGCATTGCTAGACGCATATGCAATTTGTTTCCGTGAAAATATTGATGATTATTTAACAGATGAGGATGTGTTTAATGATGACTTTGGTTTCTGAAAAAGATAAATTTTGCCATGATATTAAGCAACTAGATGAATATGGCAACGATAGCAACTGGACCACATTTATCACTAAAAATGATATGAAACACCTATTAAAAGGGAAGATCATCAATGACTGTTCAGATGGAGAATATTTCCACCCATTGGCCTTAACTAAGGAAGCACTTGACTTTATTAATGGAGTTCAAAAGTAGGAGAGTGAAAAATATGGATAAAAAGGTCTTATTCTGTGATAACAAAGAAATGATGGTCGATCTGACGCCGGTTATTAAGGAATATCAAGATCGTTTAGAACGATTGAAAAAACTTGCTCCATACATTGAAAAGTTTGGTGTTACCAAAGCAGATTTAAAATTGTTGCTTCGGGTGATGTAACATGAAATTCTGGAAACTAAATGAACCAATTCTCCTATTTTTATTAGCTTGTATCTGTTTAGCAGTTACAGGCTTTTTATTTTCCACGAAGATTGGCTTGTTGATTATCTCAATTGAATTATTCGTAATGGCTTTTATCTCTTATGAAAGGGGGTGAAGCTGAGTGTTATTCCATACTGAGAAACGCGACTGGGCACAAGATTATATCGATCAAGGAATTCTTCCTGGGTTTAGCAATATGCCATCTTATAGTGGAATCGGTGCTCTTAGAAACTCTGATGTGCTAACTGCAGTCTCTCATGTTGCTAGTAATGTGGCTCGATTTCCGATTGTCATTTTGGATGATGATAAAAATGCAGTAAAGAATATCAAAAGTGTTGATTATTTGTTGAATAAGCACCCAAACGATATGTTATCTGCTTATCATTGGCGTTTCCTAATGACAGTTAACGCAATTTTAACTGGGGATGGTTTTTCACGGATAATTCGCGACCCTCATACAAAAGCACCGTTAGAAATACAATATTTTCCACCATCGCAAACCTATATTGATGATTCTGATGTAACGAATATTAAATACGAATTTACACCCATCAATCAAAAAGGTGGTGGTCAAACAATCGTTGTGCCGGCTGAAGATGTAATTCATTTTATGTTCTTTACCTACGATGGTATTCATGGCCGGTCGCCATTGTTGTCTTTGGCTGATGAGATTGGGTTACAGGATGATGGAATTAAAACATTACGGCGGTTCTTTAAATCAGGTCTTAAAGGTGGATTGCTAAAAGCTAAGGGTAAGTTAAGCCCGGAAGCGCGGCTTAAAACACGAAAAGATTTTGAATATTCCCAACGTAATAGTAATGCAGGTAGTCCTATTATTATTGATGATCGATTTGAATATTCACCAATTGAAGTTGACACTAATGTTTTGCAACTAATTAATAGCAACAACTATTCAACTGCTCAAATTGCCAAAGCGTTGCATATTCCGGCATATAAATTAGCAGTTAATAGTCCTAACCAATCGATTAAACAATTAAATGAAGACTTCATTACTTCTGATTTACCTTATTACTTCAAGCCGATTGCAAGTAACCTGGAAATGACAATGCTGACTGATCGGCAACGTCATAACTGCCACATTGAATTTGATACTCGCAAAGAAACAGGGATGTCGATGGACGATGTGCAAAAGGGAGTTACAAATAACGTCATTACTCCTAATGAGGGACGAGTTCGGATGGGGTTAGTCAAATCTGATAATCCAGACTTAGATCGCTTCCAATCAACCTTGAATACTGTCTTCCTTGATAAAAAAGAAGAGTATCAGAAACAATCAACAGCGAAGGGAGGTGGAATCGATGACAAGCGACTTGGAAACTCGACAGTTGATGATGCCGATTCAGATGAGAGCGGCAACTGATGAAGATGATGAACCAGTAATTGAAGGTTATGCAGCCAAATACAATAAGCCATCCGAAGTTTTGGGTGGCTTTACTCGTTTTATTGAGCAAATTGCTCCAGGAGCGTTTGATGATGCTGATATGTCAAATGTAGTGGCAACGATCAATCACGATCCTAACCAGGTACTGGGACGATCAGGGGTGAACATGACTTTATCTTCGGATGCAATTGGCTTGAAATTTACTGTTAAGCCAACTGATACATCATTTGCCCGTGATTTGATCGCCAACATCAAGGCAGGTGTTATTAATCAGTGTAGCTTTGCCTTTACGGTGGCCAACACAGATGAGGCCCAAGATTGGGAAGAATCTGACCAGGATGGCGTTGATTATGAACGAACTATTCGACAAATTGATCGTTTGTTCGATGTATCAGTAGTTACAACACCTGCTTATCCGGATACAGAAGTTCAGGTTGGTCAGCGTTCAATCAATATGGTTAAGCAGATGCAAAGCAAAGAAAATAGAGATGCTACTGATCAGAAACGTAAAAAGATGTTACGTGAATTAGAACGACAAGAATTATTGAAGACACTCGAAGGAGGAAATTAAATGTTTCGCGAAAAAATTAAAGAATTGCTTGCTCAAAAAGAAGGTAAGCGAGCATTAATTAACGAAAAAACTAATGAAATGCGCCAATTACTCTCAAATGAAGACGCAACTGATGAAGACTTAACACGAGCCAAGTCATTACGTTCTGAAATTGAAGCTGCTGAAAAGGAAGTTCGGAATATTGAAGATGACCTTAAGCTTTACCGTAAAGCAGCTAAGGGTAATCCAGCTCCAGATCCTCATAAGCGTTCCCAAAGTAATGAAGACGAAGAAAATGAAGAAAAGCGCAACTTCAACGCATATCTTCACCAAGAACAACGTGATGGTACTACTGGAATTACTTCTTCAGACGCAAGCGTTACTATTCCTGAATCAATCATTTACAATCCTGAAAATGAAATTAAAACAGTAACTGATCTTAGCCAATTTGTTCAAGTATTTAACGCCACAACTGCTTCTGGTAGTTATCCAATTCTTAAAAAGGCAACTGCTCAAATGCATACTGTTGAAGAACTTGCAAAGAATCCTGATCTTCAAAAACCTGAATTTCTTAAGGTAGCATGGCAAATTGAGACCTATCGTGGAGCAATTCCTATTTCACAAGAATCGATTGATGATTCAGCAATTGATTTAACTGGATTAGTTGCTCGAAACGCAAAAGAACAATCCTTAAATACAAAGAATGCGGCTATTGCTACAATTTTTAAGGGATTTTCAGCTAAGACCGTTGATGGCTCTAATGCAATCGATGACCTAAAGAAAATTTGGAATGTCGATTTAGACGTGGCTTACAATAAGATGATTATTGCCAGCCAAAGCTTCTACAACTGGCTTGATACATTGAAAGATAAGAATGGACGTTACTTACTTCAAGATAGTATTTCTAGTCCGTCTGGTAAAGCGGTCTCTGGAATCAACGTTGCTGTAATTGAAGATGACTTATTTGGAGCAAAGGGTGAAGCTCATGCCTTTGTTGGTGATCCATACCGTGCAATTATTTTAGCAAATCGAAAAGATCTCCAGGTACGGTGGGTTGATAATGACATTTATGGTCAATATCTCCAAGCGGTTCTTCGTTTAGATGTGAAGAAGGCCGATGAAAACGCTGGTTACTTTGTTACTGGTCCATCAGCAGCGTCAAAATAACGCCGTCCGACAACGGGGCGGACGTTAAACCGACTAGTGCTGATACGGTAGACACAATCAAAAAGTACTTAGATGATCATGGAATTGCCTATGCTTCAACCGATACTAAGGATCAACTGTTAGCAAAGTTAGGTGAGTAGGATGGAAACAGACCACACTTTCTCGAGTGATGAACAATTCTTTGCCAATCTAAAAAACTACTGCAAAATTGACCAGGACTTTGATGATGAAATTCTTAAAATAATTGTTGATGCTGCCGCATTGATGATTGCAAGGGCAATTAAATGGGAGAGTAAGCCTGCTGACTACTCTGACGAACCGCGATTCAAAATTGCACTTATGAAGCAGGTGAAAGAAGACTTCTACGAGCGAGGAATTACTGCAGATAGTTACCGACCAGTTCTTTCATCAGGAATTGATGGTCTTATTAATCAAATAAGTAGTGAGGTGAATACCGATGAAACTACGGAACATGACGGAACGAATAACATTTTACTCAGTCCAAATGGGGATCAATCCGGAAACTCATCGACCGATCAAGGATCAGAAAGTTAAGGAATTTACCGTGTGGGCAGAAGTTCCTAAGCTGTCAGTCCGTGAATTTGTCCAAAACAGTTCAAACGTGGGGTTCAGAAAAGAATCACCCACGTTTTTAATTGCCTTCAAAACTCGTAAGGAAATTCAATCGAATTGGTTAATTAACTGGCGAGGAAAATGGTATGAAATCACGGGGATGGATCCTGATTATGCAAAGCGGGATCTAACTAAAATTACCGCTCAGGAGGTTATTCAAAATGGCAGTGACCGGTGAAGCAGAGTTGATTGCTAACTTAACTAAACTTGAAAAGACGGAAGAAAAGAAGGCACGAAAAGCAACGAGTGATGGTGCTAAAGTCTTTCAAGAGAAATTAAAAGAAGTTACTCCAGTTGCAAAAAGTGGCGATCACTCTAATATGACCCCTTTAGCCGAACATACCAAACACGGTAATTTGAAGACTAATGATGGTGATTACTCAATGGATGTTGGTTATGACAAAGAAAAAGGTTGGATTGCTCACTTTCCCAATGCGGGAACTTCTAAACAACATCCACAGCACTTTATTGAAAAAGCGCGGGCACAATCTAAAAAAGAGATACTTGCTAAATATATTGAGGACTTGAAAGTATGAAAACTCCAGAGATGCAAGTAGCCGATTATCTAACGAATGATGAGCGCCTAGTCGCGATGATGGATAAGTTGCGACAAGATAAATTATCATATGTTCCAATTTTTACTAGTACGCCTGATGATCCATTTATTAAAGCGAGTTCAGCACCGTGGATTCGGATCACCCCTATACCTGGGGATGATGCAATCTATAGTGACGATGCTCGCTTTTTTGAATACCCACGTGTACAAGTTGATTTTTGGATTCGTGAAGAAAATGATGACCGGCTAATGGATGTTCAAGAACGAATATATGAAACCCTCCACAGTCATGGCTTTGAACGTTACTACAAGAATTCTTATCCAGATCCGGACTTGGATAATTGCATAATGGTCACAGCTAACTTTGAAGGGTTTGAAGAAAGGAATGATATTTAATGGGAACACCAAATGCAAAAGTTGCTAAGTTTGGAGCCTCTAATTTTGAATACGGGGTACTAGACGAGAATGAAAAGATTAAAGATACCCGGAAGATGAGCGGGTTAAGTGAAGTTAAGCTGGAGCTGACTAACGAATTAAAGACGTTAGCAGCCGATGATGGCCCTTACCTAGTTCTCTCTGGTGGAATTACCGAAGCTAAGGAAACCATTAATCTTTATGACATTGATTCCATCATGAAGAAAGACTTGTATGGAATTGATATTCAAGACGGTACAGAAGTTTATACTAAGAATCTTGTACCAAATTATGTTGCTACTATGTTCCGGACAAAACTTTCAAACGGGAAGCATTGTTGGGTTGGTTTAACCAAGGGGATGTTCTCCTTACCAGGCATTTCAATCAAGACTCAGGACGGTGCCCCAGATCCAGAAGCAGATGAAATTGAAGGTAATTTTGTTCCGCGTGGGGATGCTGATACTGGAACCATCCTTTTAATCGGTCGGGAAGATAATGAAGGGTTTGATTTTGCTAAGTTCCATGCAATGGTCTTTGGTGAAGAAGCTCCAGTAACTGATCCAACTAATACAAAAGATACTAAACCAGGAACTGTTGTTGATAACGGATAACTAATTAATCAGACAGAGACGAGTTAAGTGAGACGATGAGGAGGATATAGAAATGCCATTAAAATTAAAAGTTCAACTAGAAGGTAAGGATTCCGACTATGAACGGAAACGTCCGCCAATGTTGGAGAATCTGCTAGACGCATTAAAAATTCAACGACTTGAAACTGAAATGTTTGGTGGAGATAAAGGCCCAACGGATGAGCAAAATGCTAAACGAATGGACCTCTATGCTGAATTTGCTTCACGTTTCTGGGGACAAGGTTTAACCAAAGATGACATCTTGAAAGGTGTTAGTGCTGTTGATGGTTTTAATCAAATGGTTACAGCGGTTAATTTAACACTTGGCTACAATGCGGAAGAAGATAATAAAAGTCAGCAAAAAAATAACCGTTGAGATGATTGATGATTCAATCAAGAGTCTCAGCGATTTTATTAAGAATCAAATCAGTCAAGGTTATACGTGGAATGAAATTAGTAAACTCACACTTGCTGATTTGAAGTTAATGGATTATGTCTTTGAAGAAAAACAGACAACTATTGATAAAGCATTCCCATTCTTATTCTAGGAAAGGAGGTTAAATAATGACCCAATCATTAGGGCATTTGGCAGCGACTGTTAGTTTGGATATTAATCCATTTAAAGCGGCTAATGGTGTTTTAAAAGCGCAAATTAAATCAACGGCCAATGCTTTACGTGCACAAGAAGCGGCATTGAAAGCATCCGGTGGAAGTATTAATAATATGCGTGCTGCTTATGCGACTATGAGTCAACAAATGCGCAATTATAATGCGCAACTCCAGAATGCTAAGAAAGCAATGGATGATACTACCAGGAGCGAGCAGTCACGAGCTAAGGCAGCAACTCAATATAATAAAACGTCTGCGCAAATCGAACAATTACGTGGGCGAATGCAAGCTCTCAATCGTGATATTGAATTACAGTCGAACAAGTGGACGCAACTTGCTAATCGAACCCAACATTTTGGGAACGTGGCCACCAGTGTTGGTTCTAAAGTATCAGGACTTGGTCGAGGAATGTCAGAATATCTAACGTTACCTATCGCCGCTGGGTTAACTTATTCTGCAAAGAAGCTAGTTGATTTTCAAGATCAGATGCTTAAGACTAAAAATGTTATCCGGACCTCTGGAGAATCTGCCGCTGAAACTAACTATGCATACAAGAAGATGACGGCGGATGCACGGAAGTATTCTGACGAGTATGGTGTTAGTCAGCAAAAGATCGCCGCTGGGTACCAAGATTTGGTAAAACGTGGTTACACATCTAAAGCGGCAATCGGAGTCATGCGGAATGAGCTTAAGGCATCCGTGGCCACCGGGGATGATTTCAATGATGTAATCAACGTTGCCTCCCAAACGATGGAATCCTTCGGCTTGGCAACCGACAAGGCCGGTCGACCGATCAAGAACGCTGCAGTCATGCAACGGCGATCTACTAAGACGTTAAATGAATTAGCCTATGCTGCCGATGCTACTTCAACTGACTTCCAATCACTAGGTGTGGGGATGTCATATGTTGGCTCAACTGCTCATCAAGCAGGTTTTAGTCTCTCAGAAACTGCTAGTGCGATGGGTATTCTTTCTAACAACGGTCTGGAAGCAGACAAGGCTGGTACTGGATTACGGAAAGTAATTAATTCTTTAGTTACTCCTACTGCAAATGGTCAAAAGGCATTGGCAAGTATCAATTTAAGTACTAAGGACTTCTTAGATAAAAATGGTAAATTGAAGTCAATGTCATCCATCTTCAAGACATTAGGCGATCATATGAAAGGAATGACTGGTAAGCAAAAGAATGACATTTTCCATGCGTTATTCGGGACTACTGGTCAACAAGCCGGTGCTATTTTAACCGAAAACGCCAACCGTTTGCGGGAATTAAACAAAGAAGTTCAGAATTCTGCTAAGCGTGATTATATTGGTGATCTTGCACAAAAGAACCTTAAGTCTCCTAAAGTACAGCTAGCAATTTTCAAGGAATCACTAACGAATGCTGGAATGGATATGGCTAAGTATGTTCTGCCAGCAGTGATTCCGTTAGTACAAAATGTTTCCAAGCTTGCTCACAGTTTCGGAGATTTATCACCAGCTGTTCAGAAGGCAATTGTAGCAACTACCTTATTCACTGCCGGAGCTGGTCCATTGTTCTTAATTCTCGGTAAGTTGACGAGCGGTGCTGGTAAAACTGTCCTCGCTTTTGGTAAGCTTACCGCTGGTTTAGGCCGAGCACAGACTGCAATGAAGTTAGGAGCCAGTGGGTTAGACGTTATTGGCTCAGCTTTTTCAAAATCAACGTTTCAAGCTGCAAAGTTTGGAACAACCATGACTGGTGCAGGTGGTCGGGCGGTTCAAGCTGCTAACGGTGTTGGTGCTGCGACTGTCGCTTTACAAGGTACCGGTGTGGCTGCAGGTGAAGCCGGTGCCGCTACTGCTGCAGCTGGAGTATCTTTAGGAACAGTTGCCGCCGTTGCTGGAATTGCTACTTTAGCCATTGCCGGCGGAATTACTGTTTGGGAGCTTTGGGGTAAGAAAGCTGTTGAATCATCACAACGAACGGATCGTTGGGGATCTGACGTTGGTGCAGCTGCTGATAAAGCTCTTGGAAAATTTAAGAATACTTCAACTGGTATTCAAGCAGCTCTAACCGATATGGATACTGCAACAAAAACTTCTACTAAAAGTATGGCAGATTCATTTGATCGCGAATTTAGTCAAATGGAATCAGATGCCCGGAAACATTTAGAAGGTGTTAAAAAGGCTGAGAAAGATATGTCTCCAGAAGTTGCTGCTGCAGTTGATCGGGAAGCACAGCATGAAAAAGATACGATGAATAAGATCCTTAGTAATGCTGATCAAGCCAGGACAAGAGCAAATACAATCCTACAGACTTCTAATAAGAATGTTGCTAGTTTGAGCGATACCCAACGAGTAATGTTGCAAAATAATCAGCAACAGATTGTTGATGATGAACTCAAAATGTGGAGCTTAACTGGTAATCAGCGTAAAAAAGCAATGGCGGCATTAAATAACGATGTTGCTAATATGTCTCATCGCCAACGTAATACAGCATTAGCCGATTTGCGTACTCAATCTGATAATATGCGTAATGAATATGCAAAACAGGAAAATAGTCTTAAGCGTCAATTAAAAGCGGGAACTATTAATCAAAATGAGTATGCTGCTGGTATGCGAGCTAATAAAAAAACTCTTCAGGACTACGTTGATAAGGCTTCTGCTGAATATATTCGGTTAGCACGTGCCAATGGGCAATCTACAAGTCGCATTAAAGAAGATATGCAAGCAGAAGGATTAAGTTATTCGGCCGGAATGAAACAACTGGATAAGCTGGCCAAAAATGCTGAAAAGAATTCTAAGAGTATTGCTGTTTCTCTTGATGGCCTCAAAGGTAAAACTAAGGATGCCGCTAAAATGTGGAATGACTTAGTTTTCGATCCCAAAACTGGTAAGGTTCGGACTAATGCCCAGGAGGAAGTTAACAAGGCTGTTAATTCCAAAGATCAATGGAACCAAATTAAACTTCTGAAAAAGGAAGGTAAGTTGAGTACCAATGCTCAACAAATGGTGGCAGCTGCATTAATCGAAAATGGCAAATGGGATAGCATGAGTTGGAAAGAGCAGAAAGCCTGGTTGAAAGACGGCTTCAGTGAAACGATTGTCCAAGCTTTAGAGAAGTCAGGTGAATGGAATAATCTTGACCTTAAGACCAAAGAGGCAATTGTTAAAGCTAAAGGCAAGCAAGAAATGGCCGATATTCTGCTTGAATCCGGTGCGTGGAATTCCTTGTCGTTGAAACAGCAGGAAGCGGTAATTACTAATAAGGCAACTAAGCCGATTTATGAAGCTTTGCAAAGTTCCGGACAGTGGAATAATTTAACCTTAAAACAACAGGAAGCGATTATTGACGCTAAAGGAACTTCACAATTAGTTGATGCGTTAGTGCAGGCTAATCAATGGAATAATCTTACATTTAAGCAACAGCAAGCATTAGTAACAACTAAAGGGACTACTGATGTAATGGATGCTTTGAATAAAATCGGACGATGGAATCAATTATCGCCTAAGCAACAAGAAGCCATTGTTAATGCCAAAGGTTCCGGCCAATTAGGGGAATTAATTTCAAAGTACAATCTTTGGAAAGGGATGCCAGCAAGTACTGTTAAGCAAATTGTTGCAGAGGATAGAGCCAGTGGAAACTTAAAGGCTGCTAATGATGCAATTCTTGCTTGGCAACGTGCTAATCCTGGTGCTCCTAAAAATGCTTTGGCCGTTGATAATGCTAGTGGACCATTCCAGAATGCTACTGGAAGTGTATTTAACTGGAACGGAACTGGTGCAAACTCAAAGTCAGCCAACGGGTTTGATAATGCTTCTGGTCCGTTTAGTTCTGCTACCGGTTCAGTCGGAAATTGGAATGGGACTGGCGCAAGCACTAAAACAGCTAAGGCTAATGACCAAGCTAGTAGTGTTATTAAAGGAGCCATTGACTGGATTAATAAATGGAATAGTACAAGCCCGATTGTACAGACTATAAAGACTGTTCATGAGTTTGTTACTAAGCATCACGCTAAGGGTACCAACTATCACCCTGGTGGGCCGATGGTTGTTAATGATCAACCAGGACCGGTCTTTAGGGAAGCTGTTCAATTCCCAGGAGCAGAACCATTTATTCCGTTTGGTAGAAATGTTCTTTTGAATGCACCTCGTGGAACAAAAGTTGTTAAAGCTAGCGATACTGCTAAGATGTTTAAGAACTTACCACAATATGCTAATGGTACTGATGATGCTGTTTCTGTATTAACTAACTTTAAGCCTAATATGCAAAGTACCCAAGTTGTAAATAATTACAATAACGGTGGCCAAAGTAATAATGGAATGCAAAAAGAGATGTTAGATCGGATGGACCAGATGCTCAATCGCTTTGGGACAATGCTGGGATTAAATGCAGCTCAACTTTCCGCAATTAAAGCCGGTGCCTTTGACAAGAACCAGTTTTATGGGATTGAAGGAACTGATCAAGCATTATTTGATAATCAACATCTTTAGGAGGTGGTCGTAATCGCTGTAAATATTCTTTACATTAAAATTGATGATCAAAAAGAAGTGGCCAGTACAGATATTACTGACCACTTAACTTTTCTTGGCTTAACTGAATCGCCTAGTATTGTTAATAATTATCGTGATGATTCCCAACAAGATGGTCAAATTTGGAGTTATTCCCGTTATGGCCAAACGACGATCACCGCTAAGTTCTTATTGCAGTTCTTTGATCGAAAAGACTTTAAGATGGCAAAGCACGAAATTTATCGTGTCTTTGCACAAAAAGGAATCTTTAGGTTAAGAACAGGAGTTGAGCCGGATATTGTCCGTTACTGTCGGGCTAATTCCTTTGAGATTAAAAGTGAACCAGAAGAAGTTAACTATTGTACGTTTGAAGTACCTTTTGAAAATCCAAGCGGAATGCGATTTAGTAAATTGCATACGGATGAGATGAAAAATGAGGACTTCTTAGACTTGAATATGAACATGGATGAGGAAACTCCTTCATACCATTTCAAAGGCCAGAATAAGTTTTCTATCCTTAATGATAGTGATATTACAATCGATCCTGTTGAACAGCGTCATGATCTAAAAATTACTATTAAGCATAATGGTGGAAAATTCACAGTAAAGAATACAACTACTAATACTTCTTGGACGTACAATCAAAATCTATCTGGAAACGATACTCTCTTGCTAAAGGGACGGCGGACATTTAAGAATAATAATCCAGACAGTGCCAATACCGATTATGGGTATATTACTTTAGCACCTGGAAAGAATGACTTTGAAGTTATTGGTGCAGATGACTTGGAAATTACATTTAGTTTTCCATTTATGTATCTTGGTTAGGAGGTGAGGACAATTAGTTTAGTATTGATGACACCTCATAAAGAGACAACTAAGGAGCCAATTGGAGACATTATTCTATGGCCAACAATGCAAAGCGAGTGGTCTAAGAACTCAACCTTTCAATTAACCTTTTCAGTATTTGATTACGACTCAACGTTGTATGATCCGTTAGATGTTGAAAGTTCGATTGTGCTTGAGGGACAGGAATATATTGTAAAAAATTGTGTTGAAAACTTTGACACTAATACGAAAAATATCACTGCCTGGCATGTTTATAATGAGATTAGTCGAATTTATAAACGAAGTGACCTTACCTTAAATAACAATCAGGATAGTAATGCTAGTAAGGATCAGTCTTATGGAGTTGAGGACTTACTAAAGGCTTGGATTGATGGAAATAAGCTAGGCTTTAGCTATGAAATTCATGGTAATTTTGATAAGCAGTCAACTTCTAAGTTCGATAGCGGCAGTGGTAAAGAGATGCTTAGTAAGATTACTGAGTTATGGCCAAGTGCAGTTATATATCCAGATAACAAGAAGATACGAGTTTATTCAGAAGATGAGTTCTATAAGGATAACGGTCGGGTGATTGATTTTCCGAGGGATGCAAAGTCAGTTAAAACTACTCGGGACAGTCAATCAATTATTAATATGATTCGTTGTGTGGGTGGTAAACATGAGGTTCAGCACACCGTTTATACCGGAACAGGTGGAACCAATGCTAATGGGCCAACTGAGCCAGTCAATGGTGATTGGACACCAGTTATTCAGTATGCTGCTAGCTTTTATGGAATAAAGCCGAATGCTCAGCAGCTTAATGTTTTACGGGCACAAATTCAACACGAATCAAGTGGCCGGCAAGATGCTCAACAACCTGGAGCTGACCCAGATGGGGATGGTACAGGACCAGCACTTGGATTACTCCAATTTAAGCAACAGACTTTTAATTATTATTGTCGAGAACCATATACTAATGTCAAACATGGCTTTGATACATTAGTTGCATTCTTCAATATTCCTAATGCGCTAGGACAAATTAACGGGGTTACTGGTTGGAGTCCTCATGGTGCCCCAATCACGAAAGATAAATTGATCATTTCACCACCTAATCCGTGGGGATGGCCTTTCCCAGATGTTGGAGAAGGTCATTTTTCATTGGGGCAAACTTTTGGGACGCACCCGCAAGATGGAGTAGGACGAACTAATGGTTTTCACGATGGGCTTGATTTTGGTTCTGTCGATCATCCCGGACGCGATGTTCATGCGATTCATGGAGGAAAAGTCCAGGACATTGGATATATTGCCGGATTGGAAAACTATATAACTATTGTGTCGAATGATTATTTAATTTGCTACCAAGAAGCATTTTTGAATCGAGGAGATATTACTGTTCAAGTTGGCCAAGAAATTAAGACGGGGGATGTTATTGGTCACCGTGATACTAGTCATCTTCATATTGGAATCACTAAGCAAAAGAATTTAATGACTGCATTGAAAAGTGCCTGGTCAAATGATGGAACGTGGCTTGATCCCTTACAAGTTATTCGTGATGGTATCGGTGGTAAAGAAACTAATGATACTGTCGGAAATGATACAACTACAGAATCACAAGAAGAGTATTACTTCCAACCGTTTATGGTAGTTGATCAAAAGTCAATTGACGAATGGGGAGAGCATCCTGGACCTGATCTTGTTGATGAAAGATTTCAAGATGCAGATGCAATGCGTAAATATGCCTTAACTACTCTTAAACCTGATCCAGATTTAAATATTGAAGTCACGCTTCAGGGGAATTCATTTGTACCTGTTGCTGGTGAAATTCTAAGGGTGCTTGCGCGTGATAAATATTCAGGTAGTTATAAAACTGTTGGCTATACGATTTATCCGGAAGCCAAGGGACAGGATAATCAGATTACGTTAAATAATTCAAAAACGACTATTTTAGATTATCAAAACCAGAAAGCTAAACGTCTGCAAGAAGCTCTTGAAGAACAACGACTTCGGATTAGTGGATTAGCAAATAGCATGGATCAGCAATCCAAGTCATTAACGCAAGTCGTGAATGATAAGAAAGAGACGGATAAGAGTATGGAAGCCATTGACCAGGATATTTACTGGATGCAGAATGGCCACCACAATTTAATAACTACAATGACCGGCGGAACTGTTTCCAGCGAAAAATACAATGACAGTCCAGTAATTGAGATTGAGCAAGGCACTCTCAGAAGCAATGAATTTAACCTTAACGGTGTCTCCTCCATCTCAAGTCGTCTCATGGCTAAGTTAAATGCGACTGATAATTCAATTTCCGCTACTACTTATGTTGAATTCTTAAAGAGTGATGGCAGTTCAGCCGGCAAATCGAATGTTATCTATATCGTCAACAACGGCGCTTGGCAATCTGCCGGCACAGTCAATATTAAGATTCCAGCCGGCACTATTAAAGGAAGATTAGTTTTCGATATTTCTGGATCTGGTAAAGCATACGTATCACGGGCCCAGGTAAATCTAGGTTATAGAGTGACAGATTGGGGTAGTTTGAAGTGAGGAGGAAAGTAAATGGGAGAAACTAATATTCTCAAATATCTTGAAAAAACATCACCACAAGCGTTAATTGATGTGCTTAATTCCGACTTAGAGCAGACAGCCAAGCGATATAATTCTTTCTGCCAGCTCATCAATGACCGGCTAGCAATCCATAATTCATTGCATTACAATCACAGCCCGATTAATTCTGGTTTCAATCGCAGAACCCGAATGGACCTGATAAAGAATACCCGTGATTTGAGCCAAGCCTTTGATCGACTTGCTAGTCTGCTTAATCAATCGTCATTCAAGAAGTTAGATAAAGGGCGAATTATCCCTTATGACTTCACTGCTTGGATTGATGTCGGCATTAAACTAACGAAAGAGCAAATTAACGACTACATTAAGCAAGTCGAAAACGTCCTGAAAGAATTATTCGATTTCAAAATTAAATATCGCTTAAACGACTAAAGCCACCTCATTACGAGATGGCTTTTCTGTTAGAAGGAGGAATTTAGAATGCAAACACAGGTCGTAACTTTAGATGTCTTAAAACCAATTGGGACCACCGTCGACCTATCCGATAGTTTCAATGCTCGGGTAGGGGATAAGATGACTCCCTTTCAATTATTTATTACAGAAGGCGGCGTGGCCAAAGATCTTAAAGGAATGCATCCGGAACTAGAAGCCGAAGTCGGTAATGGAGCCTTACGTAATGGCGTAGCAGTCATGGCCGCTGGCGCTAAGGGCGTTCACTGGGTCGGTAGCACTAATAACGTAACTGGCTATAATCAATTAACCTTAGCCTTCCCCGCCGAAGTATTTCCCCAATCTGGTTTCTGCTACGGTCACTTAATCTTAGCCAATGACGCCGGCGTCCGCGAAACATCCGTTGACATCTGGTTCCAAGTCCTTGATGGCACACCATTAATGGGACTAGTCGCAGATCACTACGATTCCGAATTGCAACTAGAATTAGCAAAGGCAAAGAACGCTAATGACCAGTTTTCTCAGGAAATGCGAGATACTTATAATCAGCAAGTTACAGATGCACAGAATGCTTTAACCAGAGCAACAGCTAATCTTACTGATCTTGCAACAACAGCAGGCAATATTTCTGCTCAAATTAAGGCTAATGATATCATTACACGAGCTGATTTTAAGGCTCTTGACGATCGAGTCGCTGCAAGACTATCACAAATCAAACTAAATCCGGCTGCATTTGCTAATCTTGATGATCTTAAGGAAAAATATCCTAATGGAAACGATAATCTCAATGTTACGGTGGATAATGGTCATTTAATTATTTGGTTTAACAACGCTTGGAAAGACTGTGGACAATATCAGACTGCTGGCCTCGAAGTCGAAGTACTTAAGCCACTTAAGCGAGCTATTGCAGAATTGCTGAATAAAGTATCTCAACACGAAAGTCGTCTAAGCGCTCATGATTATGTACTCACTAATCATGAACAACGATTAGATACTAACGATAGTCGCATAAAAGATAATCAAACCAGAATTGAGAATGTCGAAGGCGTTGGAAGCCTAAAAGATATCGAATTAACTGATCAAGACGGTAATTATTTGACAGACAATGTTGGCGTTCGCATTGGTGGTAAACGCTGGTTGATCAATACTGACAAAACGTTAACTCAAGCTGACTTGCCGGCTGATGCTAAGGCGGTTGGTGAAGCACTTATCACGAAGCCTGATAGCTATAACCTTCCAATTCTGTATCTATACGGAGCTGGGATTGAAGGATTGCAAAGTAAGAAGGACTCATTAAGCGAGGGACTGTCATTCAGCTTCCCTCGCTTTAATGTATCGGGGACGCTAACGGGAATTAAGGTTCAAGGTGCTTCTTCCGCTAGTTTAGCGAAGAAAAATTACACATTGCATCTTGATCGTAAGATTGAACTAATCCCTGGATATGGTAAGCAAGACAAGTATGTCATTAAGGCTGATATGACCGACTTTTCGCACGTGCGCAACGTTGGCTGTGCTAAGTTGTGGGGCGAAGTTCGTAAGACACGTATCAAAGCTGATGACGCGATTAAGGTTAATGACACTGATTATCTAACGGATAACGCTGGTAATCACATTACGGGCGAAGCTGATCCACAGCTTTCGATTGGAGGCAACTATGGAGCTGTTGATGGCTTCCCGATTGCTTTGTACATCAATGGAAAGTATTGGGGCTTGTATACGTTCAACGTTCCTAAAGATGACTGGATGGCCAAGATGCCTAAAAAGCAGGGCTGTGCAATCGTATCAACCGTGTGGGCTTCTTTCAATGAAAGCACACGGCTTGACGGTAAAGACATGGATATTGAGTTCTGTGGAACTGAGGATAGTGACTGGGTATTCAGGTCAATTAATGCCTTGATTGATACAGTAAAGGCTTCCTATGATACAAAAGATGATTTTACCAAAGTAATTACACCGCTTTTAGATATTGACAGTGCTATTGACTACTACGTTTATTCAGTAGCAATCGGTAATGTTGATGGCGTTGTTCGTAACTTTAACCTGCAAACATGGGACGGCAAAAAGTGGTATTTTGCAGCATACGACCTCGACATGGTATTCGGGCGGACACCAGACCTGCTTGATTATCTATCACCTGACTATAACGGTTCAAGCATTAGACGCGGTGGAATTACTTTTGAGAATTTGTCCGGTGGTAACCGTATCTTTCATCAACTTTGGAAATTCTACAAAGCTGATATTATTGCTCGTTATAAAGAGCTAGTACAAAGCGTACTTTCAGCATCTAACGTGTCAACGTTCTTGACTAATTATGCAAAGAGTATGCCTATCGCTTTAAAGATACAAGAGGACAAGCTATGGCCGCAAACTCCGCTTACCGATACTAATAACCTTGAACAGATAAGGTGGTGGTATATGCTACACATTAACTTCCTCAATACCTTAGTCGCAAACGCTTAGAAAATAAATAATTAACGAATAAAGGAGATAATTTATTATGGCTGATGTAAAATTTATGAACTTATCTGAAAATGACAATCCTGCAACTACTGATTCTGTACTAATTGGGAATGCGAGTGACGGATTGAAACGTACAAAGTTGGCGAATATTGTTAATTTGGCTAAGATTGCGGGGCCAGTTGTACATCTTGAATATGTCGAAGGTACAAGCAATCCATCTGCAACAGATGATACAGCTAAGCGAACAGTTCCTATTCAAGCACCAGAAGTAGCTGGATATACCTTTGTGTTCTGGGTCTCATCTGCAACATTAGGGAGCGTTCGACCAAGTTATGTCGAAGGCCCAAATGTCCCGTCTACAAAAGTGTGGATCTACTATGCTCAAGGCGAAGATCCTTCAACTCTTGATCCAATTAAGGTTGGTCTGGAAGCGGTCTACGTTAAGTCAGAATTAATGTAGTTAATCATTAATAGTCGCCGCTGAAATACACAATACATAATAAGCCTCACTCAAACGAGCGGGGCTTTTATTATGGGCGGCTTTTAATATGTGAGAGGTGTTTCTTATGTATAACCCATGGAAATTAACCGCACTTTTAGCGATTATCATTTTTGCGTTATTAATTTATAGAATGTTTATTATGGGCGGCTAACGAAAGGATAAATTATGGAATTTTGGCATGGCACTTTAATAGCTTTATTACTTGTAATTATATTATTAACCTTAAATTTAATAGGTATCTTATAGTAATTTCCAAATGGTATTATATTTATGATACTTGAGGAAGAAGAGAGATGGACAGTGGGTATTATGGGGACTAAAATTCTTAGATTAACTATTTCAAGGAAGTGATCACCAACAATGCACACACTACTAGCACAACCGCCGCAACACGTTCTATACATTCAATATTTTGCCAGTATGATCGATAACATGCTGATAGAATGGTTAGTCTGGGCGATTGTGATTGATATTGTGACTGGATTTTTCAAAAGTATCATTACACACCGTACAACTTCTAATAAAGGGACGGCAGGACTTTTAAAACATGCAGCCGTAATTATTTTGACATTAACCGTTTATCCAATGTTGGAATTATGCGGATTAGGACAGGCAGGCGACTCGCTTGTCTTTTTCTTTTTCCTATTTTATTTGGTCTCCATCGTGGAAAATTGGGGACAGATGGGATTACCGCTACCATCTTGGGTAAAAGATCATATTTACAAACTCAGCAAAGATTATTTAGAGAAAGAAGAGGAACAACATGAGCACAATCATTAATGCAATTCCAACCTATATTCTGACGGCCGTTATCTCAGCGGCCTTTTATTTTGCCTTAAAACAGAGTCAGGTATTCATCCACGCTAAAGTCATCCATGCCAAAACCGAAGCCTCCCGTGCTGCTTGGTCTTGTGCGGCCCAACTTGCAGATAACGCGGTAGCTTCCTTGGTCGGCAAAGACATGGCTGGTCATGAGAAGTTTCGTCAAGCAACTGATATTGTCCAACAGGCACTTCAAAAGCAGGGTATCAAGAATATCGACCTTAACGCCATCGAGACTCTTGTCCAATCAGCTTATGAAAAGTCTGCATTGACACCAACCGTTGATCCGACATCGCAACAAGCACAATCGACTAAAACTGCCACTATTCCAGCCGGCCAAGCACCAGCAATCGATCCAATGAAAGGGGAAAAATAATATGCGTAATCAATTTATCGATGTTTCAAGTTACCAACCAGATACTGTTGCCTTTTTCCAAGCTGCTAAAAATCAGGGTGCATTAGGGGTCGTTGTTAAGTTAACGGAAGGGTCTGAAGATGGTTCGGCTTACGTTAATCCACGTGCAGCTGCTCAAATTCGTAATGCCTTGGCAGTTGGCTTGCGCGTATCCTGTTACCACTTTGCTCGCTATACATCAGTAGCTGATGCACAAAATGAAGCGCGATTCTTCGTTAAGATCGCTAAGCAGTTCGGTATGTATGACGATACTTTGATGATTGATGATGCGGAAGTTCATTCAGCAGCAGATTATCAATCAGCATCCTTAGCTTTCCTTCAAGAAGTAGAAGCTCTCGGTTACAAGAATACTGGAATTTACTCCATGAAGTCCTTCTTCACTGGTGGCATTCTTAATTCACATGGCTTTGATTCCCGAAAGATTTGGATTGCTGGCTATGGTGTGACTGAACTGGGGATTGATAATGCAAGTGCTTGGCAATATTCTGATCATAGCATTATGGGTATTGATACCAGTTATGACTTTGATGGCGCCTTTACAACCGGTTCTGTATCAGGCAATGTTCCGCAAGTTGTTATTCCAGAACCTAAGCCGGTGCAACACGTCGGCCATCCAGCAAGCGGAACCTACATTGTCCAACCAGGCGATACGCTGAGTGGAATCGCTGAAAAGTACGGAACTACTTACCAGAACTTAGCAGCAATCAATGGGATCGGAAATCCAAATCAGATCAATGTCGGCCAAGTCCTCAAAGTCACCGGAAAAGCATCAAACGAAAATACTTACTTTGTTCAATCAGGCGATACGTTATCTAGAATTGCCACCAAATTCGGCACTACTGTCTCAGACCTCGTAAGCCGTAATCACATTGCCAACCCGAATGTGATCTATGTCGGCCAAAAGATTTACTTAGCCGGCAACGGACAATCCAATGCTTACACCGTTCAAGCAGGGGACACCCTAAGCGGAATTGCAGCTAAGTTTGGCAAGACCTTGCAAGCGCTAGCTCAGAAAAATGGAATTGTAAATCCTAACGTAATTTATGTGGGTCAAACGATTCAGATTTAAGATAGGCCCTAGTGGTTGTTGCATTTTTTGTAACATCCATTAGGGCTTTTACTTGATTTTTATAAAAATTAGAATAGATAAATTATTAAAATGATATACTTATAAAAAATATGGGAGGAGTGAATTGACTTATGGATATAACTCAAGATAAATTCTTTTCACAAGCATATACTATTTCTAAGACTATTCAGGAAAAGTTAGTCACCAATAGCGATATAACTATTGATGAGGAATGCTTTTGTCCTGATGAATTAGATCTGAATGATAACCTAATTCAGACTTATGAAACTAGGTCACCTAAAATTGCGGAATCCATTATTAAAGTTGCTTTAACTGGGAAAAAGGTGTTAGCTATTGCGTTTAATCCCAGTATTAATAGTACAGAAGAAGATGGAGATGATTGGGCAGACAATGTCAAACGTAGAGAAGAACGTAATAAAAAAGAATTAAAAAAATATAAAGAATTCTTAAATAATAGTGATTCCCAAATTTCTTATAATAAAAAGTGGGAATATCTATCAAAGTCAAAGACTAAAGAAGTAACAGGAAAAAATAAAAATAAGGATAAGATAAAGGTAAGAGAACGATTTGAAAACTTTGATACCACAAGACGAAATTTATTAATATCTATTTTTGAACTTTTTAGTAAAAATGATACCTTGAAAAGTATGGGATTAAAGGAAATGATAGTTGCAGATTTGATTCCCTTTAGGACAAAAAAAGAAAAAGAAGCTTATGATGGAAGGAAATTAGTTTTAAAAGACAATTTCAATAATATTAAGGAACTGTGTGGAGATGTTGATATAATTATTCCGTGTTGGGGCAGTGGAATGAACTCATATTTTAATAAGGAACATAAAGACACTCGAAAAAAATTTCAAGAGTCATTTGAAAACAGAATAAGACCGGTACTAGATAGTTATAGGGATAAGATTTATTTTTTGAACCCTAAGGTTAAAGTTAGACCTATACATCCTGCTTCTCAAAGCAAATTATCTCTAATTAAACTAGAAAATAATTCTGATTTAATTTTAACTTTGTAAAGTATTGCCCACGAAATGCCCACATAAACAAAATGTTGCTGAAAAATCATAAAATATCATAAGCAATCATAAAGATGTTAACAGCCCATAAGTCCATATATACCAAAGCTTATGAGCTGTTTTTAAGTGTTGTAAGAAACGTTAAAATAAAACCATTAGATAAGAAGCCTTTATGGC
>NZ_RDBR01000024.1 GCF_009663775.1 Lactobacillus sp. 0.1XD8-4 | reverse complement strand
TCAAAACGGGAATGCAATTAACATACCAATTAACGCGGTAAACGGTAGAAAACCGTTAGCTTATTAGTACTTCGGGCTTTTGATTTCTTAATCAATATCGACGATTTTTTAATGTTTTTAAAATGTTTGCCCCTTTTGTGCCCCTTTTTATAGTTAGCTTAAAGAGCTTACCTCTTGACAATCTATCAGCGGTGGCATTTATTTACTATCGCTGCTTTTTATTATACATCAAAAAGCCCTAGGGATTATCACAAAAATTGCAACAACCACTAGGGCTTTATTTGTATTAAATTATTGACGTTGTGAGTAAACAACTGAATTGAGTTGCTGTTGGTTAACACCATTGGCAATATCAGAAGCAAATTGATTGTAACCAATACCCCAACTTGCAAGATAACCATATGGATCAACATGTGACCCACCAATATTTTCAGTTACCCAGTTATGTGTTTTAACACCTGGGGTACCTGCTCCACCGGCATCAAGAGTTAGCGGAATACCATATTGCTTAGCGTAGTAACGAGCCACGTTAATATAAGCCGTGTAATCCTTAATGAATTGGCTACGGTTGTATGTTCGCCCTAATTCAATTTGACACGGACTGTATGGATTAGCATTTAAAGCACCCCAAGAAACATAACCCGGTTCACCGACTTCAAAGACTTGACCACCATCGCCGACAACAAATTGAGTGTAGGCTGATTGCCAGTTGTTACGTAAGTAGTTTGCATTAGCAGCAGCTCCACTTTCAGCGCCTACATCGTGCATGATGATGTAATCGTTGATTGCAGTTTGGCTACTACCTTGCCAATCAGCTAGGTCATAGGTGTGGTTGATTTGTGATGGAGTAAAACCATTATTCTGCACTACCGAAAGAATACCATTTTGGTCCGCGTGGTAGGTAACGCCATTAACTGTTACGTCGGTATTTGTTACTTTAAGATAGGTTGATGGATCGAAGTAGTACTTGCTCCCTTGCCAGTTGACAAGTCCACTCATTAAACGACCATCTTTACCAACCATGTACCAGTCGCCCCATTGAGATTTTACATACTCCTGCTTATTAGCTTTCAAATAAGTTCCTGGCTCAAAATAGTAATAACTCCCCATCCATTGTTGAACTCCAGAAAGAATCTGACCATTATCACCAACCATGTACCAATCGCCCCACTGTGATTGCACATAGTCACGCTTAGTATGGAGGGTTCCATCTTGATTGAAGAACCAGTAAGATCCTTGCCACTGTTGAACACCAGTTAGCATCTTACCATCTTGGGTTAAATACCAGCTTGTTCCAGGATTAGCCTTAGGAAGTTGCCGATAGGAACGACCCTTTTGCACTTTTCCATTATTTTCGTAATAAGTATAAGTGCCATTTTGCTTTTGCCAACCGGTATTAGCAGAAGCAACACTTGCTGAACCTACTAAAAAAGCACCAGCCATTGTTGCTAGTGCCAAGCTCTTAACTTTCTTGAATGATTTATTTTTCATTAGAATTATCCTCCTTATTAGATTGTCTAGGAATAAGACTCTTACCATTAAAGCTAGTCTTGTCTGTGTTCAACTTAATGGAACCGCTAGAAATAGTTGTCTTTACACCATCAACTCCAGTTTCAACAGTGCTGGTGGTGACTTCGCCGTTACCTTCCACAAAACCGCATAAACCAAGAATGGTTAAAAGCGTGTTGATAATCGCCGCTACTTGATCCCAGTGACCATACGTAAAGCCAAAAGCCATCATGACTTGTTGAATTAATACGATTAACAGGGTAATAAAAGACGCTACAACCGTTTTATTGATTGTACCGTCAGTATTAAGAAACTTCTTTTTAAGCATTTGTTTTAAATTCATTTATGACTACCTCTTTCCAAGTTCGTAATTCGACGCTCGTGATCTTTCAATTGCTCGTCGTGACGAATGAACTTCTTGTCTCCTGCTTGCAGGCGTTCATTGGCTCTTTCATATTGACGATTAGAGACTTCCATATTCTTGTTGAGTTTACTTAACTCATCATAGATTGGGCCAAGAATATTATGCTCAATATTATCAATTGCCGTCTTTGAGCGTTTACCCAGCCAACGAAAGCCAGCAATAATAAAGCCGATAATTGTTAGAATTGCCACCCAATCCTCTAACGAATACCCCAGAAAATAGTGAACTGTTACCCAGTGCATTTACTCACCTCCAACTATTGAGCAGCGCTACTTGCCGACGTCTCAGAGGTACTTGCTGAACTTGCATTAGTAGCTGGGGCCGATGATGCTGGTGTACTATCTGGTGTCGTAGTTGATGAGCTTGCTGGAGTAGATGGCGAATCAGCTGATGAAGCCGGCGTATCTGACTTAGCCGATTGGTCATCCTTATTATCACTCTTAGCTGGCTCGTCTAATTTAGCCGTATCCGACTTAGCTTCTTGTAAAGCTTTAACTTGTGCTGTTAAATCAGTTACTTGTGATGTTAAGTTAGCAATCTGCGTTTGCAAGTCTTTATTTACTGCCGACTTTTGCAACACATCTAATGCAGTTGCGTTGTCCTGCACTTGCTGACGCAACTGATTAAAAGACACAATCGTAACATACTTACTAGGGTCTGCGTCTTTCCCCGCTTGTCCCTCAGCAATCACACCTGTATCGGTGCCACCAATCATCCAGTGTTTAGTCTTAGGGTCAATTGTTGGCGTTAATCCATTGTTACCATCAAGCCCCTTGCTACCAACACCGGGAATACCTTGGAGTCCTTGCTCACCTTGGACACCTTGAGGTAGTTGCAAGTTCAAAGTGTAAGTATTCGGGTCACTTTGTAATGGAACTAGGGTTGCTGATGGTTGAGCATCCGGTGACAACTTAGTAACAGACCCCATAACAATCTTTGGTGTCTTACCCGGTTCCCCCTGAGAACCTTTCTTGATGGCCCCTACCTGTTGCTTTAAGTCCGCATAGATAGCTTCTAGCGTCTTAGAGGGTACATTTGTAATATCTGAGACCTTCATTGTGTTTTCTTCAATACTAAAGAACGCAAAGCCCTTAGATGGATAAATAGCATTCTTTTCCGTTGAATTATCCATTACCCACAACTCAACAGAATACGTGCCAGGTGTCAGAGTTTTAACATCTTCGGTCTTTAACAGAACCTTATTATTTTCAACATAACCGGCTGCACTGGCTACATAATCTTTAGGATTATCTGGAGTTGAAGCAGCGGAATCAGCGATTTTAAAAGTTAGTGTTTTATTGGTAAAGTCTGGTGTTTGACCATCATTTTGAGCATTAAAAGTCATTACTGCATCCGTATCACCGAACTTCCAATCTTTCCAATTATCAGCAATTGTTAGTGTTCGCATTTGTTTCTCCCTTCTATTTTGTGCAAAATAAAAACGCCCTATCGGACGTTCTCCTTCTTTATTCTTTCCCATTGAATGGAAAAATATTCTCGTGACAAATCAACAAGATCATCAATCTCTTTTGCTGGCAGAGATCTATTCGATTCCAGGTTTTCAATAACTTTCTCAATCTGATTATTAATGTCTGTTACTAGATAATCATGATCATCATATAAGTGCATTCGTATTTGGGCTTGCAGTGCATATAACTCGCTCGAAGTCTGATTTGATTTTTTAATCGCTGCTTTTGCATCCTCAGTTATGTTGTCAAAAACTCGATCATTGCTGTTTGACTTTATTGCTTCACTGAAACGCCCTACTAAACCATCGGTTGCATTGTAGACTTGATGAGTCTGAAAACACGCTTTGACAAACTTGCTAATAAGATCACGAGTTTCATTGTTCCACTCTAATGTAACTTCATTTGTCTTTTCGAGATTTAACATTTTTGTAGTCTCCCTTTGTGTTCTATTGCTTAAATGTGCAATTAGAATATTCGTCATAGACGCAATAAGACCTGCTACCAAACCTGTTCCAATTACGTTCCACATAATTAATCCACCTTTTAATTGATGGATTAATTATACAACTATTCTGAATATTCTTTCCCAGTGAATTTCTTGTATTGTTCCTTCGTAATTGCCCCATCTTCAACCGCCCAGCGAATATCAGCATATTGCTGAGCCAACATTCTAATTATCTCAACCATTCTGATCACTCTTTTCTAGTTGATTTACTTTCTGCGTTAACTGAAAGACTTGTTGTGTTAAAGCATTGATTAATTTAGCTGATCCGTCTGGTTCACTTGCTGGAACGTTGTATAGCTTTCGGTATTCATCATTACTAATGCCATGCCAGGTATTATTTGCTGGATCATAAGTAGGATCATTCAATCCATCTGGTGGTACAGTATGCGTTGCATTGGCAATCACTGTTCCGGGCTTAATCTTGGCTAAACCAGTTAGGTGATAGCTATCGTCATATTCATAAACTGTTTGCGGCTTATTGATGGATTCATTATCCGCCAATTCATATGCTTCTAAGTTAATGTTGTCTTTACGTCCCACAAAGAGGTTATTCTTGTTATATACATAGATTGTTGCCATATTGCTCACCCCTATCTGTCAAATGCAATAATTACAAGACTAAGTCGTTCAATTTCGTGGCGCTTGCCTTTAAGACTGATATTGAGCTTCTTACTATCAATATCAAGACGTGGTAAAGCATACCCTTCAAAGTGATACATCTGTGCAATTGCCACATCAGCGTTATCAACGGTCCATGGAAGATAGATTTGTGATTCATTAAAGTCTTGGTCATTGTCGACCTTAACATCACCACGTCCTAGAATTAGGTTCACATTCTGCATAATATGGAACTTAGAGAGAGCAAAGTCATTTCCGTTGTTAGCACGTGACAGACAACCACCTAAGGTATAATCACGAGTCCAAGCGGAATCGGTTCTCAATACATTAGCTAACCGTCCAGTAATCGAATTAAGCTGGCTAGTTAAACCATTGAACTTGTTATCAGTATAGTTGAATAGCGCTTGGCGAGCTGGTCCTTGCAAGTTGTCAATCTCAGTAACTCCGTGGAACTTGTTCTCACCAGTAAAATTATTGTTCCCACCAAAAGTTGCCACTTGGTTAGCCGAGATTGCAGCTAATAATGCTTGAACTGCTGAACGGGCAACATCTGCTGCTCCCTCTGTTCCTGAAAGCATTGCTTTAAGCTGATTAACCCAGTTAGCAACTTCTTGTTCAACTCCAGCCATGCTTTGACTTACATATCCATTGAATATTTTAGAATCTCCATAGGTCATATAGTCAGCACCAGCTAGCGTAGTAAAGGCAACATTAATCGTTGAAATAACTTGATTGTTACTGTCCTTAATACGGAAATAGGCTTGCTGATAATCACCAAGTGCTTGATAGAACGCTCCCGGAATTGTAAAGTCAAGCGTACCAACAGATGGATCAATTACTTTGTAAGTGGCAC
The DNA here is from genome assembly GCF_009663775.1 of Lactobacillus sp. 0.1XD8-4. GTDB lineage: Bacteria > Bacillota > Bacilli > Lactobacillales > Lactobacillaceae > Limosilactobacillus > Limosilactobacillus walteri. The sequence goes on along the minus strand of NZ_RDBR01000024.1, from coordinate 29,664 downwards.
CAGAAATTTTTAACCGCCCATCATGGTCAACACCCACAAGGTCAATCGACTTGCCTTGCATATTCATTGGCAGGTGATTAGGACCTTGTACAATAACAAATGGCACAACTCGCCCGTTATCGCCTTGATGACCATTCATTGCTGGCATTTTAACCGTAGTATCGGCTGAAACTGTGGTATCAAGGATAATCCGATTATTGCGGTCTTTAGCTTCAATTAAATCAGCCATTATCATTCTCCTTTCAATATCTTATTAATATAACCAATTAACGTGTTTAATTTGTTTTCAATCAGATACCAGTTGTAATTAACGGTATCTTTGTAATGAGCATCAGTCGCCAAACTGTCAACACGTAGCAATCGCAATAGGCTAGTTTTAGCACCCGTTTCAGGGTCACATAACCAGTTGCTATTACATAAGCTAATCAGCTCGTTAACTTCTCGCTCTAAGTTGAAGAAACTTAATAATACATAGTTGCGAAGCGGACGAGTAAGCGCATTGTCGGGAGCGATTAACGTTGCCTGAACCTGCTTACTATCCGTTCCCATAAGGTTGTGCATTTGGCTATAAAGTTCATTAATCTTGTTGAGCGTCCGGTTAATCCCGTTACTCACATTGGTACCAATCCCAAATAAATCTGCTAAACGGTCAAGCCTCAACTCATCAACTGTTTTAACAACTGGTGGTTGAGGCTTATTTTCTGGCTTATCAGTTTTAGGTGGATTATCGTGAGGAGGGTCAATATGTGGTGGTGGACTCGGTTGAACTGTTCCACCTGCCATTTGCTTAAACTTCTCTGCTAGCCGTTGAGCAATAGCTCGCATCGTTGCTTTCGTTGGGTGTACTCCTGTATTACCGTCACCCAGTGTTTGATTAGCATTTTCGTAGGTAATTAATGGATCTGGGCGCCAGTCGTAATATTCAAGCCCTTCTTGTTTGGCAACGTCAATTAACATGTCGTCTAACTGATTCTGGTTCCAGAAAGCATTGTTGACATCATAAAGGGTCTTGCTTCCTTGTCGAAAGTCCTCAGTCGGCAATTCCAACATGATTTTAATGTTAGGGTTCTTACGCTTTAACGCCTCAAACCCATTAACCGCATTCTGCTTAACAGTTGCTAAGGCTTCGGGCCAGCTGAAGTTATTAACTCCATAACTTACTAGCGCATAGTCGAACCCTGATACGTCAGTCTTATTGACCATCGCCGTAAAGCCATTTGAACTATTGTCATACTTAGTTCCGCCAATCGCTACATTGGCTACCTGCCAGCCTAAGTGTTGACCAATCAATTCAGGGATCCGTTGATTGGCTGAAACATTTTCTTTTCCGTCCCAACCAGCAAAAATTGAATCGCCAAACGCAACTAGTTTGGTCATGTTACCACCTCGTTATTGATTGTTCGGTTCAGTATTTTGGTTTTCCTTTTTGATAGCTGTATCAGCGGCGAGCTTCTGCTTAGCAATGGTAATTAAGTCCTTCATTGATAATTGCATAAAGTCCTTGCTTTCTGGTAAATCATCTGGTTTAACCCGAATTGAAGCATTGACAAATTCAGTACTATCAGCACTTTCATTATGCAAACCAACTTGCGCATAAAGACACTTGCCAGTATTAGTATCAAATTGGTAGTTAAATGAGCTTAATTGTGTTTCATTCATGGTATTTTCCTCCTAAATATTTGTACTAAAAAGGCCCACAGCTTATTTATTTTGTGGGTCTTGTTCTGTTTCTGTGGTGTTAGCGGTTTGATTTTCGGTAACTGTTTTAGGTGCTACTGATGATTGATCCTCTTTTGCTTGTTTTTGCTTTGCTAACTCATCTTGTAAATCCTTAATTTGTTTCTTTAATTGATCGTTTTCATTTTGCAACTCAATTGCTTGAGCTCGGAAACTAGCCCGATCGATCTCGGCATTTGAAAGACGAGCAGCTAATTCTCGGGCGGTTTGTACTAATAAATCATTGTTATTCATGTTGTAATTTCTCCTTTAATTCTTTAATTTCTTCTTTTTGCTTTTGCACTTGCTTATCAATTTCTTGGAATGCGGCGATGAGGTATGATAATTCAACACTCGGCTCACGATATTTTCCGGTTTGGTCGATGAATTCTCTTGGGACCGAGTAATGCGATACATCGTTAACATCATCAATAATGAAACTAGCTTGTGGGTCGTATACACCCTTAGCTACATTCCGCTTATACTCATAAAGGTATTGATCATCTTGACGGATCTTATCTAGCGCTAGACTAGTATCAAGCTTTTTGATATTCGTCTTCTTTGATAGGGTCGAATAAGTGAGCCATCCTTGTGCTCGGCAATAATCATTGAAGTAAACATACTTCATGAAGCGAGCGCCAGAATTAACATGGAAGTTTTCCCCATTGTTATTACCAGTATTGAATTCAACGGTATCAGAGTTATCAAGACGGGTAAAACCAGCATATGTCCCGTTATTAGTATTGTTTTGGAAGAATAGTGTCGGCTTAATATTTACTCCGCCATCAACTACTTGCATATGCATATTACCTTTAGCAGCAAAGTTAATTTCCTGATTATTCAGACTAATAGCGGGTACCATTGAATACCATAGTTGGCTAGCTGTTGTCCCACCCGAGTTAAAGTGGTCAAAAGTATTGATATATAAATGACGATCAGCACTAGAAGTATCATACCCAATGCTATATTGAGGAACTTCTTTACCATATGAGCTATCCATGAAGTCTATACCATCAAAATTAAACCGAGTTGTAGGGTTATTAACCGCATTCTCTTCTGTCTGAACATAAAAATGGTCATCATCAGATGATAGTCTTACATGTCCGTTACTCAACGATATCTTGTCGGTATTAAGTGTTCCAGTATTAATCTTATCGGCACTCAAACTAGCAATTGCCGCACTCGGAATAAAAGCACGACCGGAAAATACGACTGACGAAGCATCAAGGTATAGCTTATTTGACTGAATCAACGTATTACCAGCCGTTAAATTAATCTGTGACAGCAGTTCGCCCTTTTGAACTCGCAAGTTAACTGCATCTTGTAGCTGAGTTATTTCGGTATAGGTTGCTCCTTCTTCCCAGCCGGTCCAGTAAGTACCGAACCAACGTCGATACTTATGCTTGAGTCCACTATCTTGGTAAACGTCCTGGCGAATTCGATCATTACCATTACCAGTTACGTCAACATAGACCCAGCCACCGATTGGATTATTAGCCAGGTTACGAACAAAGTAATGACCATTAGTCCGCATATTATTAATATCTGCTGAATCTAAAGTTTGCATATCGACAGCACGTTTCAAATTATCAAAATCGGCTGTGCCAACCTTAGACTGCATTAAATTCGAAAGTTGCGTGTACTTTGAGGATGTATCATTCTGGTAATTAGTAACACTTGACTGCAAGCCATCAATTGAGGCGGTAACTGATTGGAATTGGATAATAGTAGCGTTGTCGCTAGGTGCCTGCGAATAAGGCGTAGCTATTTCTCCTCGTTCAACTTTGAGGTGGTGGAATACCGCTTTCTTTCCTTCAGTATCACCCACACGGCCAGAGTAAATGAGTAATGCGGTTTGCTTATTGGGATCATTCATTGAAGTTACGGTGATTGTTACTTGAGCGTTCTTACCTGCATTGACTTCATAATTATTAGCACGTGCTTCACTAATATCCTTGCTATATAAAGTTGCACCCCATTTTGATAGATCACCTTTTCCTGTCATAGTCACGTTTTCGACAGAAACAGTAATTTTATCTCCGACTTTCAAATCAGCATTAATTGGAATTGTATTAAAGCACCAACCTTGTGTACCGGTATTAGTTGTATCATCTACAACTATATCTTCAATAGTTCCCGAAATTAGATTAACTCCACCACCATTGTTATTTACTAATTTATTAGTTAAGTTAGCAATGCTTTCGTTGATCGTTCCTGCTTTCTGGTCAACTAATGATTGTACCGTACTAGTTGTCGCATAGCCTTTACCGTCAACAATGTTATTAACCCTAGTTTCATCAACTTTTGATTTAACTTCCCCAGCTAAGATGTCAAGACGAGAACTAATCTGTTGCGCCGTATTTTTTACATTGTCGACTTCGGTTTGCTTTGCCATTAAACTAATAAGCTTACTATTTTCGTCAATAGCAGTTGCATTCTTTTGAATAGCAGTGATGGTATCTTCTGGAGCGTGAGTATAATCTGTATCAAAATCCCCTTCTTCTAGCTTTAACTTTTTAATAAATGCCATGCCAGAAATTGCATCATTATTGTTCTCGTTTGTTCCACCATCTGGATGAGAAAGGTAAACAGTTACATATGGATGAAGTTGCTTTCCACTTGGAGTAGTGAAAGTGATTTTATTGTATTGAGACGTTAGAGAACTACTGATATTTAAACTGACTGACCATGACCAGTCCTCAGAATATGCATCAACAAACACATTTTGACTATGGTTAAGGGAATTCTGATCAACCCGTGCCCAACCGGAAAGCGTATATGTTTTATTTGGTTGTAAACCACCCGAGATTTGATAATCAGCAAAAGCATAAGCCTTTCCCGATAACTCATCTTCGCTGGTTCCAATTAATAAATTCCGTCCACTGACCTTCATTCCATTAACTTTATCTTTCAACGTCTGGTACTCAACAGATGATACCTTCTGATTAATCTGATCAGCCATTACCTTTTGTTCGGCACTGACTTGGGTAACAGTTCCCTTTACATTATCCACTTCGGACTTATCGGCTTTATTTAGCAGCATATCCTTAGTTTGTTTCTGTTCCGTGCTTAACGCTGTTTGCTTAGATTGCAGGTCTCCAGTAATACCGGAATACTTACTATCTAAGTTGTTAAGTGTCACATCAAGACTAGCCAATTGATTACCTTGGCCTGTTAACGTGTCATGAAGGCCTTTAGCGTCAAGCTGAATATTTTGAATATTCTTTTGAGCATCGCTAAGTAATAATTGCAGAGTATTCGCCTTTTGTGTGACCTTATCAATATTACCCTTTGCGTCGGCCAATTCACTAGTATGTTCAGTAGCAGTCTGCTCTACCTTGCTTAAACGTCCATCCTGATCCTTGAATGTTTGCTCATACTTGCTGGCAGTTAAAAGCAGATTAGATATGTTTTTCTCTGCATCTGTCATTGACGCTTGTAACTTATCAGCAGAGGTTAACAATGAAGCAATGTTGCCTTGATTGTCCTTAATGTTCTGGCTTAAGCCTTTGATATCAACCTGAATCTGATTAACATTTCCCTGTGCAGAAGCAAAATCAGCCTCAAACTGGCCTTGTTTCTGCTTAATTAAAGTAATGTCATGTCCTTGTTCCGCAGCACTTTTAGCATAAGTGTCAAGGCTAGTATCAACTTCATCTAATCGCTTTTCGACTTTATCCATCGAGTCACTTGTCAATTTAAGTTCGGCTTGAACTGCTTGGACGGCTGATTCATTGGCAGATTTTGCTTGGTTGACACCAGCCTGTACTTCAGCAATAGTTGATTCTATTTGCGCAACATCGCTAGCTGCGTTAGCTTTTAATTGCTGAATTTCCGCCGTAGCACTATCCATTGCTGACTTTGCCTCAACCACCGCCGAACTCTGTGCAACGATCGCATCACTATTGACCTTACTTGCAGCAATAGCGGACTCAGCAAATTTTACCGCTTCATCAGCTTGCTTACGGACGTTTGGTAAGTCAGCCGTAGCAGATTTAATTTCGTCTGCCACTTTATGAGCCATATTAGGCCACATTCTTTCACCATCGTCTTTATCATATAATCGCCCAAACATTGTGTCTGTTACATGAAAGGTTGCTCCATTATCATATGAGTATCCACGTCCTAAGATACCAGTTTTTGTATCTCGTCCAATTTCTCCAACAATAACTTTAACTGTTTGTTTGTTGGTTTTGCTTGTTTTGTTGCTCGACGTATTGCTCAATTCGATCTGCCTCCTCCCTTGTAATAGTTAGAATATTTGTTGACTGATCCGGATAAGATGGTGCTTGTTTAATCGAATCAATAGCCTTCATTAAACTCTTATTACGGGCATTTTGATAATCTAAAATATTTTGTGTATTTGAGTTCAATGTAACTGAGGTTGGATTACTTGCACTAAACGGATACCAGTTAAAACCAACAACTGCTTCATTAGTAGAAATTTGTTGGTCTCTTACTATGATGTGAATCATGTCGCCGGCTATTGGTTTGAAATTTGTATAAGTAGTTACGTCAACAGATAATGCCGGATTAGGTTGAATTTTTGTTTTTGCATATTCAATCATGGCATTTTTATCACTAAAACGACCGTCTTCAATCGGCTCTGCTGGAAACTCTCCATACTTTTTAATTGATTCTTCATCACGATACATAAATGGCGCAAAGTAATAATACTCAATGGATGATGAAGTACTGCTACTTTGGTTACTACTATCTCCTGCCGAGCCACCGCTACCAACAATGGTCGCCATTTGATCATTGCGGGCAACCCAGCTTGGATAAAACCAACTAGCAGGTTCTTCCTTACAAACTTCACCAGGTTGTGGTTCGAAGATAATAGTATTTGCATCTAAAAACAAGCAAATATGGTAAGAACTTCCATGAGCGCCATAAAAACCAACATCTCCAGTTTGCGGAGAACTCACTTCATGAAAATATGGTTCCATAGCGACAGTCTGAGCAGGCACATGAATACCAAAATCTTGATAAACCTGTGATATATAAGAAGAACAATCCATTCCATTACGTGGATTACCTCCTCGTGCACCACCTGCACCACCATATACGTACGGAACACCCAAGTAAGAACGCGCGTCATCAATAACACCTTGTGCACTTTTGGTAACGTTTGCCGCTGGTTGATCACTGTCACTATCTGTATCAGTATCAACTTCGGTTTCAATTGAATACTTACCACCAATACACATGACTTCATTCGTTAGGCTAGTAGAATCAAACGTCCACTTAAATTCGGTAGTGTTGTAAAGATAATCAAGTCGATTTCCGTAATCTTTATTGAACTGATCTTGGGTGTAAACCCGAATGTTTTTATTATCTGGGTAAATAATCGCATTAGGCCAGTGATCAGTAATTTTGCTTAGCATATCCGAACCACTGCCATCACTAAGTTGCTCTATACGCGACGATGGAAAATCACCAATAACTTGATATGAAAACCCCAGATTGTTGCCATCTAGCCAATATTTCAAAACATCATCGATTTTGTAAGAAATTTGATTTTCGTCAGAGTCATCTTTGGTTTCATCAGTCTTGGTAACAGTTGTTGTGGTGGTAGTATCGCCATTTTTTGACTGGGATGAAGTTTTTTGTGCATTAGAATCACTATCGTCATTGCCATTATCTACTTGTGTTCCACCATTAACTCTTACATCTGTTTGCTTATCATTATCTTGTGGGTCCACATAAGTCTTATACTTGCGAATGCGTCCAACTTCAAAATAAACATGAGTAGCTACCACATCTAACGAGTTTTGCCCAGAGTTAGAGTCTGGTTCTGCTTGTTTGATGATATATTCTTGACCATCAAAAAAGACGGACGCTTGACTATCCAACATTGAATAGGCCAAGGAGCCGTCTTGATAAGCAGTAAATTGTAAACTCCAAGTTGAATTAACTTCCCATGTAATGTAAAAGCTATCCGGATCAACACAATTAAGAGGTTCAACTTCGGTGCGTCCTTGTCCTCTTACTGTTATTTTTTGAGCAATTCCAGGTCTCATAGATAAATAAAAGGAAAGCTGAAAGTAATGTCTATGCTGTTTGCACCGGTAACAGCAATATTATTCCAGCCAGTATCTAAAATAAGATTTCCGTAATCAGTATTAGCGCTTGCTGGTTGTCCATTAAGCGTTGTATTAATTCCGTTAAGAATTATTGTTTCGGATCCATTAGAGGCTTTTTGATATTCCCACTCACTCCCGTTAGTTGAATTTGTAATTTTCATTGAACTTCCATTAAAGTGACAAACAATTTGTAAGTCATGTTTTTGTCCATAAGGATCAATTGCAATATCACTTGGATTAAAAACTTGAAAATTACTGGTAGTAAAGTGATAAACAGGAGCATGGTCTAATCCCAATTCTCCAAACTGAACAGAGCCCGAAGGAAAGTCATATAAAGAGTTACTACGATATAACGAATAGCGATAACCTGACGGATTATCAAAGTTCATTGTAATTAACGCATCATGAGCATAATCTTGGCTTGGTTTTATTTCAGGCAAATTGGGATAAACAAAGCGGACAATGGAAGATTCCACGTCCGTTCGCATTCTTATTAATTTACGTTGACCAAAGATTCGATAAAATTGATGTTTAGCAAGTTTAAAGTCTTGCCAATCGGAAAATCTCAAAAAGAAATTTGCAACAATCTGATATCGAGAAAAGGTTGAGTATTGAAATTGACTTCCATCTACTCCAGCAATATCAAGAAATGAATTATTAATTACTGGAGTTGAATTATCTCCTAGATATCTTAGGCCTTGAACCTTATCAGCAATATTAAATTCATTTCCATCACCAATTTTTAGATATAATTGAGGATTTTGCACCAGATAATCCACCTCCTAATAGCTCATATAATCATTTAACTTCTGATCTTTACCATAACTACTATAAAATTGTGCTCGTTTACGCCGTGCACTTATATTATTGCTACCATTAGCCAAAATAGCATCGATTTGTTGTTTATTTAGGCCAACAATCTGCGCTAAGAAAGTAACAGCTTGTTTAAGATAAGCGGTAGTTTCATCATTAGACTGGCTTTGCGCTCTCCGACTACGTAAACCACCAGTTCCACCCCCATCTTGTTCCATCTTATCAAGAGTATGATCAATCAAAGATAAAGCACGCGGACGTTTATTAATATCTAGCGGGATAATAGCTTCTGGAAGTCCTTGTTCAGCAACTTCATATAGTCCATGCTTAGTGGCAAAACCACCAGTTGCCCAACCATGACCCATACCAACGTTACCCCAACCTCCTTCGCCACCATGTTCAAGAACATTAATAGCGGCAAGAATTTCATTGTATCCACTTCGCCAATCTGTATGTCCGGGCAACGCATCAGCAGCCCATGTTGAACCGGCAAATTGAAGTAGCCCTCGAGCTTCATTACCACCTGAGTTAACATCATGAATACCTTGCCAAGCGTGTGGATCGCCACCCGATTCTGTTTCAATCTGTTTTAGTAATTTATTAACTTTCCAACCTGCTGGATCAACACCTAAAGCATGGAAAGCCTTAATAATTACAGGACGCCAACGTGCTACGCCAGCACCACCCGGATTAGCCTCAGACGCCATTTGATCTTTCAAAACATTAGAAATAGCTTTTGCAAATGCAATAGCAGAAGCTGGTCCTAGGTCGGCTACAAGTGGAACTCTTGAATTCCAGTTAGTCATTTTAAGGATCAATGTTTTAGCAGCTTCCTCTGGATGTTTTTCAAATTGCTCAGATAATTTATCCATTTCTGATTCGGATAATGTCCCATTAGCATATTTATGAACCCCAATTGAATTCATAAACTTATAAGTGCTTTCACCGCTCAATACTTGTGTACCGCGTGGAGCGTTTGGAATGAGGGTATTTCGATGTTGGGGAAGTAACGCTTGCCCATTAGGAAATAGCACAAGTTCTTTCCAATGAGGGCGAACTGAATCATTAACAAGCATATGACCACCCGGATGTCCGCCATTAGTACCGTTAGCATAAGAAATAGTAGATAATTTCTTGTCACCACCAAAGTTGCTGATAGTTGAGTTGATACCGCTAATCCCTTTATTCAAGCGACTAATAATATCTTTCATTGATGATTGAGCATATCCAGGGAGTTTATTAAATCCTTTACGGAAATTACTTACAACATCATCAATCCAACTATCCCAACCTTTAAGAAATGAACTACTAAACTTAGAACGAGTACTTTGAATATCATCAAGATACCTATCTACAGAACGACTAGCAGATCCTAAATTCCGACTCACTGGACGATCTAATCCAGACCAGGTACTTCTCCAATCGCGATCAAATTCACGTCTGAAAGAACGCAATGCACGATCCATTGAACGTGTTTGACGATTAAATTCATTGACAAAGCCAGACTTCTTACCGCTCATCGCCTTGTTAGCGATATTAGCCTGTTGAGCAATAAGTCGGCCAAATGGATTCTTACGAATGGTGCGGTAAAGATTACGAATATCCCTATCGACGGAAGTTAAACCATTACGCTTACCCGCTAAAGTCCTAATTGATTTTTGTAGTACTCTAAAAGAAGAAGCTACATTCCGAATTGGCTTAGCCAGATTTTTCCAATTACGAGCCGCTTGACGAGTACTCTTATCCATTGAAGAAAGCTCTTTATTAATTTTTGACTTTCGAATATCTTTAGCCATTGAGTTAAAGTAATTCTTCATCTTAATTTTTTGAAGATTCTTCAACGAACGTGTGTATCCGTTTACTGCCTTGGTCATCTGTTGGATGAGTTTAAGGTCTTTAGTAGAGAAATTACTACGTTTTGAGTTCTTCCGATTTTTAGAGCTAAATTGTTTATTTAACCACTTGCCAAACTTTTGCCCTTGACCATAAGCCCATTTAAAGGGCGCTTGAAATAACTTACCAATACCTTTAGCAGCCTTAGAAGCGCCCTTTTTAATTTGGGGCCAAGCTTTTCCAAGTGATTTTCCAATGTGCCCACCTGCAACTCCACCAATTATGCTTCCTAAAGTTCCTCCAATCACTGTTCCAATTCCGGGAACTGCACTTCCTAAAGTAGCCCCAATTGCCATACCACCAGCTGCACCCGCAGTTGAACCAAGTGATTCACCAACTTTTTTAGCACGGTTCTTGTGGTTGCTTGTAGTTAATGCTTGCAATAAGTCGATTGCCCCAAACGCAACGGTAGCAGCACCACCCATTTTACTTCCTAGAGTTTTTCCATAAGTTAAAAGCTTACTACTCTTTGTTGCAGTTTTACCGGCACTTTCTACAAAAGATGTTCCTGCTTTAGCTCCACTAGTTGCTGCATGTTTACCAGAACCCTTAAATAAATTAGTAAAGGTAATTTTCTTTGGAGATTTTTCAACTGACTTACTTGCACTCTCTACAAACGATTTTCCAACATCTTTTCCGCTCTGAGCAGCGTGCTTTCCTGTACTCTTGAATAAACCATTAATTGAAAATTTACTTTTAGCATTCTTCAATGATTGTTTTATTCCTTGAGTGAAATTTGTTCCAACTTTTGTTCCTTGCTGAGCTACCTCTTTAGTTGGAAAACCAAATATTTGACGTACGGCATTACTATCAATGAGTTTAGTGAAAGGCTTAGTAATCCACTTTCCAATCTTCCAACTTATTTTAAAACCCTTTAATAATAATTGGCCTATCTTCTTACCAAGCGCTACTACCATGTCAAGATCAAGCACGCCAGATGTTATAGTCATGATCACGAGATTAGCGGTTCCTTTGAGTCCACGAACTAATCCCCCACGAACTCCTTTAGCAACACTACTACCGCGAACTTCTCCAGCATGTCGTAACTTTGTCCGAGAGGGTAACTCTTCTTCGATAGTAGAAGTTGGTACTTTTTCAGAATTCTTACTGGCCTTTTCAACTGTACTGGCTGTTGTATTGCTACCAATATCAGAACTTCCACCAGAAACCTCATTATGGCGCTTCCAGAGTTCGATATTTTCTTGAAGCTTTTTATTTTCAAGGTCAATTTTGGACTGTTCAGCAGTGACACCATCTAAATGTAAAGCCGATTTAATGTCTTGACGAACTGCACTCATGCCGTTAGTAACAGATTTAAGTAGCTTAAAAGCGCCAACCATACCAATAAGCGCACCAGATAATTCACCTAAATATTTAGGAAGGTTTCCACTACTTTTTGATAGTCCAGTAAATCTGCCAATTGCGCTAAACAAGTTCAATATAATTTTAGTAGCTGCACCACCGAATTTAACGATGCCAGATAAGCCTTCAACAAAACCGCCAACAAATTGAAGAATGGATTTAGAGTGTCGTCCAACTGCTCGTCCAGCACTAGAAACACTATTGCTGAAATCACCGATCGCTTTTTGTCCATCTTTTGATCCAACCCAGTCACTCACAGCTTTCGCCACATCATTAACAGCTGGAAGAAGTTTATTTCCAAGATTAATTGCAATATCTTGAATATTCATTTTTAACTTCTTCATTTCCATTTGGGTTGATTGCATATTCTTGGTAGCTAATTCATGAACATAACCATTACCTTTTTCGGCTTTTTTAACATTAGCAGTTAATTCTTCAAGATTTTTATTACCTTTTGCCATACTATCCATTGATTGAGCAAGGATAGTACCAGCTTGCTGACCAGTTGTACCGAATAAGGCTTTAAAAAATGCACCCTTATCTGCTTTTCCTAAGTCTTTGGTGTGATCATTAATCAACTTAAAGATATCAGCCATCGACTTCAAAGAACCATCTTTTTTCTTGAAGTCATCAATACTTAATCCAACTTTTTGTAAAGCTGCTTGTGCATTGTCAGTAGGTGCCAGGATACTATTAATAACCTTTCGTAATCCAGTACCGGCCTTAGACGCTTCAACACCAGAATTAGAAAGGATACCAATTGCAGCAGAAGTTTCTTCTACGCTGAAACCTGCCTGACTGGCACTAGCAGAAACATAACTCATTGCTACCCCAAGGTCTTTGAAAGAAGTAGCGGTCATATCAGCAGAATATGCCATTGAGTTAACAACCCTATCAGTGTTTCTCATTTGTTCTGCTGCTGTTTTACCTTGTAATCCAAAGGCATCTAAAACTTGTGAGGAACTTTGAACAACATCATTAAAATCATCCCCAGAAGCTCGTGCAGCTTCTAGCATCGATTTCATTGATCCTAAAGCCGCCTCTGAGGTATATCCTCGCTTAACCAGTTCCGTATATTGATCAGCAATTTCTTTTTGCGAGAATCCGTACTCTTTTGAATACTTGCTTGCATCGCGTTGCATTTGACCAACCGTTTTAGTAACATCTGATACCTTTTCACCACCAGTTACTAATAAGTTCTTTGTAGTAACCCATTGCGCTTGTAATTCTGACGACATTTGAACGGATTTACCTACCGCAGCTCCAAAAGGTATCATTGCCATTGAAGCGACTGCAAAACCGCCCCGCATTGATTGCGCCCATTCTCGTGTATGCGAAGTAGCTCGCCGTGCGTTAGTATCAAGGTTATTCATTGCACGACTTAACCGAGAAATTCCGCCATCAGTTACGCTACGTTCTGCTCGTGAAATTTCATTGATTGAGGTCCGTACCTTCAACGCTTGGGTAATTTGCTTTGCGTACTCAGAATTTGTTTTAGTGATTTTCTCACTCAATCCAGCAAGAGCAGCTGCCTCTTGTCGGTATTCACCAGATGCCTTCCCATGCTCACGTACAGCTTGATTAACTTTTGCTTGTTGCTGATAGTAGCTATTACGCAGTCCGTTTACTTTAGACTGTAGGCGATTTGTTTCACTAACTTCTGCTCGAAATTGGTTAATTAATGCTCTATGCTGTAACTTGTAGGATTCTACTTGAGCTTTAGCTGTGCGAAAAGCATTTCCTTGACTATTAACCGATCTAACATAGCCATCCATTACTGATTTAACACTTTGCGCTTCTGTACGTGTACGAGCTAAACCAGTATTGAATTGAAGAATAGAATTTCGCGATTCTTCAATTCCTTGGGTTAATTTATTAATTTGATGTTGAGCATTTTCAATCTGACGAACCGTACTGGCATACTTCTTTTCGGTTTCGTCAAAAGCACGCTGAACTTTTTGCGCTTCTTCCGAGTTAGCATCAGCATACTTTTTCGTCTCTTCGATTTGCTTTTCACGTGCTTTGGAAAGTTTTTCTAGTTCTCCACGAAGCTCTTTCTGTATATTTTTATAATTTTCAATCTGACGTTCAGATTGTTCAATCTTAAAATTATATGCAGAGATTGAACCTTCACCTTGTCGAATCGTTTCAAATCCAGCACGCATTTCAGCTTTCATTGCACTTGCAGCACTTCGCATTTGGCGCAAGCTAGCTACAACACCACGATCTTGCATATCAACGGCAAATGTATACCCTTCAATTACAGCCATCTATTTTTCCTCCTTTCCTCAAAATTTTTAGAATGTAAAGGCATCTGAGCCAACCAAAGTTAATGGATCTTGTGGACGATCCTTTCTTGATTTAGCATTTTGTGCTGCCATCACATCGCTAAATGACGATTTGTAAAAATCACTAGGAAGAATACCGTTACTCATGGCTTCTTGGGCCATATAATCGATATCTTCTGTAAGATCATCTAAATCAATAATTAATTTTCGGAACTTTGTTTTGGGTCCTCATTATTTAAGGCTTGCATTGCTTTTGCTTGGTTTTCTTGCATCTTACGAACACTTGGAGTAGTCATTCCAGTAAATTCGCTAACTGCTGTTGAATAGAAAGTAAATAAATCGTTATAAGACATATCTTCTAACTTCTTAGCATCATCCTTGCTAAGATTTAATAACTTAGCAACCTGCTTAACTACTTCATCAGTAATTACTTCGTTATATTCAGCAAAAAGAACTGTTTCTTTCTTTTGGTCAAGAGCATCAATGCGCTTGTAAATTTGCTTAATTCCTTCATTGATCTTCTTGATGTTTCCCATTGAGTCCATAATTGTAAAATCTTTACTAAGTACGTTAGTTGCCTTTAATGTTACTGTTTTCGCCATTGTTAAAACTCCTTCTATATTTAATTTAAGTCTATGTATTAGTTACGTCTCACTATTACTCGTCTCTGTTATTTCTTTTTAAGCGGTAGTTGAGCTACCGTCTGGATTAATTACTTCAGTGGGCGCCCCACTTGGTTGTGGGGTTGTTATTTTCCCACGCCAGCTTCCTTCTCGCCATCAGTTCGGACATCAACTGCTTGACCTCCATGTAATGAAGGATCAAGAGTACCGTCCTTACTTGCAGTAACAAAAGTTTGTCCAGGGAAGACAGTATCGAAAAGCTTTTGCTTATCAAAACCAGTTTGCCCGGCACGTGCAAAGCCGTAGTTCTTACCATTAAAGTAAGAAAAGCCCATGGAAGTGAACGTTAAAGTATCGCTTTCACGAGTTTCGGCCGTATCTGTGTTGGTTTGAACAATTTGAGTAGTTTCAGTAAAGACACCCATACCAAAACTGTAGTAAACATCTTCCAACGTTGCTGGAGATTGAGAAACGATCATCAATCCTGCATAAGTAGGCTTATCAGAGTCTACCCAAATACCACTGGGAAGTTGTTGGCGACCAAGCAGTTTTTGCTTAACTTCCGGATTAATTAAGTTAGCTGTAATTGCAACAGTTGGTGAAGAAGGTGGATTAGAAATATCTACCACTTCATTGTTACCGTTAATCTTTGTTGGTGTTCCAGAAAGCGCTGAAATATTAGCAGTTTGCGCACCTAAGTTAAGGTGTGACTTATTGGTATCAATTGCGTAAACACCAGCTTCAGAAAGGCCTTTAGTTGCATCTACAATGGTGGTTCCATCTTCATTTTTCAATGCAACATAGAGCGTTTTCAGACCAATATTAGCCATTAGTTGTCCTCCTCTGTGATTTCATCTTGTTTGTAATTAAATTTCAATGTGTTCGTTATATTTTTAGTGTCTGGAGTCATTACATGTCCTGCATTGAGATAACGTCGGATTCCGTGGGCGTATAAAAAGGACTCAACTGATTTCTCAATTGAGTCCATATCTCCATCAAAGTTAATAGGGTAATAAAACATGATTGATATTCGTTTAATTGTTGAAAGAATCGTGTTATTCCCTATGTCACGTTGACCGTCGTTATCTTCGGAAACAACAAGGATTGGATGTGTATTGTCGACGTTCTCTTCGTCAATCATGTAGGCACAAATATTATCAATAAGAATATCTTCTAAGTGATCCGCATTATCACTTAACAATCCCACTATCCGTGCAGTAGGCGTCATCTTATCTACCTACCTTTCCGTCCATGATTTCTTTAGCCCGTTCAGCCATCCGTTTACCCATTTCATGATCACGTTCTTTACCAATACGAGCAATAAAGTCGTGCCACTCACTATATTTAGCTTTTGGCGCCGTACCATAAGGACCACCGTATTGGTTTCGTGGCTTCCAACCATCATTCAAAAAACGAGCAATATAAGCTTTCTTCCCTTTTTTAGAGAAGCCAATCTCATAATGCCCGTCTTCTTTAATTTCATGTGTTAGTGTATCCGCCAAATGCTGTGTACCGTTTTTATATATAGCATCCCGTTTATGTTGTTTTAAGAAAGCAATCATTGCTTCCTCATAAACTTTATCTCCAACTTTATTTACTTTCTTTCGTTCACTAAGCGTAAAACCTTGATCTACTTTTTCCAGAAATCTATCAAAGTTATCATTGATAAGACCATCAGCCATGATCAATAACCTTTCTATGACAAGTAATTAAATCAAATCCATCAGTGCTCAGACCGTCATCATAAGAAATGTTATCAATAATAAAGATTTCGTCTCCTTTACGGATTTTGTAATTACTCGTGATTTTTAAGTCGTGACGAACAAAGAACACAACAGCCTCCTTGATATGCGCCCCTGCCAACGTAATCGCTTGATTGGCACTTAATGTCCATAACCCGGCGTATCTGCTAAAGTGTGGGTTGAAGCCTTTAATTGACTTCCCCGTATTTGGATTTTTCTTTCCGGTGGGTTCGTCAATACCAAATTCCAAACGGTAACGCATCCTTGCTACATTCACGTTTTTAACCATTGTGTTCATCCTTTACAGTTAGATTATCTTCGTTCTGGTTGGAACCTGCCGCTGTTTCATTACTACTCTCGACGTCTGCAATACCAGAAGTATAATCATCTAACCAACCATCTTTCTTAGCAATTTGGTAGCGATAATCATCTTTCATTGAATTAATTAATGAATACAGCGCCATCGGGACTTCATAAGTTTGCTGTTCACTAGTAGCGCTTCGATGGTTATAAAGATAAGAAACTTCAAGAATAACAGCGGCATTAAATACCTCGTTATCATCAAAAAAATCATCAATACGTTCACCTACTTGGCCGATAATATCCCGTCGAGCTGCCTTAATAAGCATTTTTAACAGCACATTATCGCTTTCCATATCATGTTCTAGTCGAAGAGAAGTTTTAACTTGGCCCAGATCATCATCGCTTACTGTATTCTTTAATAATTCGATTGACATATATATCACCACCTTTTATTGCTACTTATTAACCAATGCTAATAAGTCAGGTTTACTTGCAGATGACGCATAACTAATCTTATGTGCATCTAAGTAGGCCTTAATTTCTGGAATAGTTTGATCTTCAGTTGGTTTTACATCTCCATTAGGATTGAAAGTATCAGCTACTGCCGGTTGTGCGGAAGTAGCTGGCTTATCAGTTGAAGAACTAGTGCTTGTAGCAGAGCTTGATGGAGCTGAACTTGCTACAGCACTAGATGCAGGTTTGTTTTGACTCTCATTTGTGTCCCCACCTGTTTTCGGCGTTGATGGAGTTGCATTCTTCCCATCATCACCGGATGGGGAAGTTATTTTGACGCCTGTACGTCAGCAATACGGAATGCACTTGAAAGCTTGATTTGATGATCCATCCAAGCAGTTAAAACAAACTTTTCAATACCTGTATCTACATCCTTATCTTGGTCATAAATGGTATTGATATCATAATTGTATTGACTGTATGAGAAGTCACCAACAACAGGTTTAGTTGCTGCATCAGTAAATACTACTGGCTTACCTAAAACAGCTGATGGTTGTGCACCATATAAAGTGTTAGAACCGTTGGCAAGAGTCTTAATGATCTTCAAGTAATCTTTGTACGCCATTACAATAGTTGCATTTTCACGGTAATCTTCGTGAAGATCAGCAACCGCATTAGTAATAGCATCATAAAGATCAGAACCAGTTACCTTCTTGATACCGACAGTATCATCATAGAATGACATGTGCTTTTCATTAGCTTTAGTTGGGTTAACAGCAAAAGCTACATTACGTTCCTTCCGAGTAACACCGTTAGTAAGTTCTTGTTCCACGTAAGCTGTTAAGTTAGCGTCTGAGCCAAGCAATACAGTTTCAGAAAGTCCAACCTTAACTTTGAACTTGTTACGGGTAAATTGAACAGTGTCACCCTTAGCTTGAATTTCCTTAGCAGTGTCACCATCTGCAATAAATCCATCATCATCTAAAGTGAATGAAAGTCGAGGAATTTCTAGATTAGTAATTTGAGTAACGGTTGAAATATCACGTAATGGATTATGTTCTTGTGGTCCTGTAATAATATCGGTTGAGACAGTCTTAGGTAAGAACTTGTTACCACCAGTTGAATCATCATCACCTAAGGCTTGGTATACAGATACTGGTACAGCTTGCTTTGCCATAGTATTACGAACTAATTGGGCAAATGCCTTCGCACGCTTTTCCTTTTCAGATAATTGACTTGGTTCACTATTAGGTTTTAACTTCTTCTTAGCCTCTGCTTCTGCCTTTTCCATTTGCTTACGAGCAACCTCATAACGTTCTTGAGCAGAATCAACGACCTTTTGTTGAGCCTTAATATCTTCCGTTGGGGTTTGCGGGTTAGCAAGCATTTCGTTTAATTTTTCATTGGCTTGGCGAACTTCATCCCCCATGTCCATTGCGTTTTTCTTAATTTGATAAAAATTCATGTGTTTGTTCCTCCTTCATTGTTTGCAATTCGTTATTAATTGCCTTTAAGTTGTTCTGGTACCGTTCAAGAAGTTGCTTACGAAATACTTCATCGTCTTCTTGAACCTTTGCTTGTTGTTTTTGAATAGAAGCTTGAATAAGCTGTTCAGGGACGTGCCGATAACGTTGAGCAAAATTTTTGCTAATCGAAGCAGCAGCCTTATTAGGCTCAATAACTTCTGTTGCAAGCCCGTAGTCAACGGCTTCTTTAGCTGTTAACCACGTCTCGTCATCCATTAATTGACGTAAAGTGGTTTCATCGAGCTTGTCACCTGCTGTATCGAGATACGTTTGAATACTTGATTCAGTAATTTTGTCGAGATCGTCCGCTTGCTTGCGTAATTCAGAAGCATTTCCGACTGCCATCGTCCAAGGGTTATGAATCATTAACATTGAATTTGAGGGCATAAAAATAGCGTCACCGCTCATTGCGATAACGCTTGCTATTGACGCCGCTAAACCATCTACATAGACGTTTATGTGCGCTTTATTCTGTTTCAACATGTTATAAATAGCGATCCCCTCAAAAACAGAACCGCCTGGCGAATTAATATGTAAATTAATTGTCTTTACATCACCCAGATCTTTTAATGCATCCCGGAAACCTGCCGCAGAGGTATCAGTGTCGTAATATTCGTCAGTTACGATTTCGCCGTCGATATACATTGACGCTGTTTTCTGCTTGCTTTCCTGCTTTACTGTCAGATATTTGGGAATCACTGTTGTCTGTGGCATCATTGTCACCTCCTTTCAAGGTGCCTTTTTTGCTGTTACGATCTGCAATATCCGTATCAATTGGGTATAAATCACCAGTAATCCATAATTTATCCGCATTTTTAGCGTCTGATGGAGGTAATTCTTCCAATTTTCGTAAATCGTTAGCAGATGCAATCCCATTCCGAATCAGCGTTTGGTAGAACGCTGTCCGTGAAGAGGTATCACCACGAAGCAAACCGTTAATGTTGAACTTGAAATAGATTCCTTGTGATCGTTCCATATTACTAAGCAACTTACGGTTAAACTCCGATTCGTATTGCGTCACAATTGGAATTAACGTCATTTCAACAAATTGCAGCATGACTTGTTCATTTGACTTTCCGTTGCCACTCTCCAGTGATTCATTCAAAAATGATAAGGGTACATTAAAGGCAGTCGCTACCCTTGAACGAGTGATTGAGTTCGTTGTTGATAGATCACTTGGTTGGAAGTTACTATCAAAACGATTGATCTCAAACCCTTTTTCTTGGACGACTGCCCCACCGTTTTCTGTAATCATTCGTCTAAAATCATTAATTAACGCTTGTCGATTATCAGGACTAACCGAACGATCATATTGAATGATATATGCATCTTTTTTATCCATTTCGTTTAACGAGAAGTCTTCAACTGCTTTTTTGAACTTTAATGGTCCTTTTAACACATCCAATGGCGAAATACCAAGTGTCCCCGTTAATGGGGTAATGTGTTTGACGTGAATAATATCGGTATTAAAGACTAAGAAATGGTACTCTGTGCTGTTAACGTCATACCAAATAGAATTGTCATCAACATTTCGTTTAACAGTAATTGCACCCGGATCAATTGGCCACAAATTAATTGGGGCACCATTATCGTCACGTTCAATCCATGCATAAGCATTCCCGTCCGTATTCCGCGATACTTCTAATTGATTAATGAGTTGGAATGCTGACATCGAAGGATTAGCTTCACCATGCAATAAATCAGATGCAGGAGTGTTGATTTGGTCGTATTCCTTGTATTCATGGATCGGCAAACTTGATAACGTGTTAGCTAAACGACTAATAACTCCAAAGACTTCTTCATTATTGCGCAATATATTGTTATGAGTTCCAAAAAAGTTACTGTTAGCCCAGTTACTAAAATGAAAGCCTTGCCCTTCCCAATCACCAGAACTTGCCTTTTGCTGTGGATCAGTCGAAAATAAATGTTTTACGTTATTCCAAAATCCCATATTTGCACCTCCTTTCCGCTAATTCAGTTAACTTACTTTTCCCTCATCATTGCAACTAAGGCATAAATACCAATAATTGCAAATACCATTAGCAAAAATAAAAACCATAGTCCAAGAACAATAATCAAAGGTGTAAAAATCACTAACCATGAGCAAGTGACTAGCCCAGCTAACTTTGCACTAAATAAAAAAGCCGTTAAAGCAACGGCAAACCATACTAATAATTTCATTTCTTCACCTACTTGAATGAAATAAACGTTGAGACCGGACCGTCATAAGTTGGTTCTACTAACATATCAATCACTGAAACATGTGCATCTAGTGCTGCCGCAAATCCATCAATTTTTCGTGATTGTGATGTCTTTGTAGGCAACCAATTATCATTACGATCTTGGCGGAGATGGACGTTATTTAGGTACCACTTAAACATTGATTGCTCATTAAATACGACCTTCCCGTCTAAAAGAAGTTCTTTGAAATTTTGCAACGGACCACCAAGGGTAAAAAATCCTTGCCGAACCAGATCTGTTTCAAATCCCGCTTCGATTAGCTCTTTATTAAGTCGAATTGCTTTTGCGGGATCATATCTGATCATTACAATGTTGTATTTTTCTGCTTGTTCTTTGAACCAATCAAGCACGTATGAATAATCGACATAATCTCCAGGAATAACTGTGATATCCCCATCATGTTCCCACTTCCTAATTCGTTCTGGATTCTTGTCGCGTTCATACCGAGCGTGTGGAATCCACGAATGTTCCAATATAAAAACGCCACCATCATCTAAAGGAAATTCTAAGCATGCGGAAGTGAAGTCCTCAGTATCTGATAGATCATATCCACCTACGCATTCACGACCTAAAAGTTCCTTCAAATCAAGGTGACGCTTATTTTTTTGTAGTATTTCAGGAGTTATGAAGCTTAATTCATCAACTTCCGAGAAGATATTAAATCGTTTAGTTAACCAATCAGCAAATCTAGCAGGAACACGGCGATCATTTTTGAAGTCACTAATCATATCAGCTAATTGCATTAAACCAATGTTGGGATTAGCTTTAACCCACTTGGTTGAATCATTAACTTCTTCTTTGTTATCAAGGCACGCTAAGTAGTAAAATGTACGTTCATCAATGTCATTTTCATAATTGCTTAATGTATCGTGTCCTTGATCAACCATATCTACCAACGGACCGTCTAAAACGTAACCAGCCGTTGTAATATAGACAATTAACGGCTGTGTCCGTGTTCCTCGAGAATTTTTCATGACGTTAATCAAAGAATAATCTTGATATTCGTGAATTTCATCGAACACGGCAAAATGGACGTTCTCACCATCTTTATTGCTCTTTTCAGCAGACATCGCCATGATCTTTCCACCAGTTTTCGGGTATCTAATTTCGCTTCGGTTGGGAACAAAACGATCAGATAACCAAGGAGATTTTTGAATCATGGTTCGAGAGCCCTCAAACAATAGGCGTGATTGTTGCTGTGAATTAGCTAAAAAGTAAACATTTGGACCATTTTCACCATCAAATCCTGCCATATAGTCGGCCAAACCAGACTCCAGCTCAGTTTTTCCGTTCTTACGACCAACAAAAATAAGACTCTCACGAAAGCGTCTTACTCCTGTATGCTTATTAACCCAACCGAACATTGAGCCAACAACAAAGTGCTGCCATGGTTGCATTACTAAGTGATCAAAATTGCCTTTAGTCGGATGACATTTCTTTTCGATAAAACGAATAGGTCGCCAACCTTTTTCTTCATCAAAAGTCCAAGGATAATCGGGATCATTTTTAGAACGTTCAAGGTCTCTTAAATGTCGCTCACACGCTAATTTCACCCATTTACTGGCTATAATGTCATTATTTACCACTGCTTGCGCATAAATCGTGGTCAATAAAGCTGGTGATGGTGCTTCTAGCACATGTCCCAGTGATCGTTCGTTGTTCATATAAGCTTGAACCCAGTTGGTAAGCCCTGTGTAATCAAGATTAAGCGGATTTTCTTTTAAAATATTAGAAGTCATCGTCATCATCTTGTTTTTGATCATCTGTCATATTAATAGCTAAAGATGCACGTGCTGCTGGATTGAGCCCTAAGTTCTTAGCTAACTTATCTAGTTCAGCCGAAATTTGAAGTTTTAGTCGCAAATCAGGATTAGGCTTGCCTTCTACAAATCGCCCATTTCTTTTTAGACGTGCGTTACACGACTTGTATTCTTTAGTTAAGTCACAATAACGTGCAATTTCATCAATATCCGCCTCATTTAATAAATCGGTATCCTTAAACAGCTTAATAATTGCTCGAAATTGTTTTTTAGCTCCAGCATCAAGATAAGATGGTGGATTCATGTGTTCAGCAGAAACTTTTAATTTTTGCTCATTTTTTGCACGCCGTTT
Source organism: Lactobacillus sp. 0.1XD8-4 (assembly GCF_009663775.1). Classification (GTDB taxonomy): domain Bacteria; phylum Bacillota; class Bacilli; order Lactobacillales; family Lactobacillaceae; genus Limosilactobacillus; species Limosilactobacillus walteri. The sequence continues at coordinate 6,506 of NZ_RDBR01000024.1, read as the reverse complement.
GAGTTCATCTTTGGGCTTGTGATTATAGTTTCCATTGGCAACTAATTGCAGAACATTTTTAGCTGGTTGTGGCATATCAAAAATTCCTCCTTTCGCCGAAATTTAGCGCTTGACGCTATTTTTAGTTATGTTATGATTTAGTTGAAATATGAGTGGTCAAAATTAACGGACATCCAGTAATGGGTGTCCGCTTTTTTGTGTGCAAAAAATTTTGAAAAACGAGTTTTTTGCAAAGTAAGGCATGGCACCGCTCCCATGATTTTAAAATTTTCTATTTTTTAGGGGTGGGGGGCTTGTATTTGCGCTTTTTGCACACGAAAATTATTTATTTTTACTTTCAGACTGTTTTAATCGTTGCTGTGACGGCGTTTATAGGCATGTGCGTTTTGGGTTTAAAGCTCCGGATTAGCCTTGAACGTAAAAATATCGCTGTTCTTTTCGGCTTTTAGTTTGGTCCGCTTATCATGTAGCGACTTTGTACGTTCGTTGTGCTCGGCATTGTGACAAGCTTTACAGATAGTCTCTAAGTTGTTAAGGTCTAGCCGTTTGCTATAGTCAACCCTTACTGCTTTAATATGATGTACTGTTGTGGCTGGTGTTATTCGTCCCGCTCGCTTACATACCTGACATAAATAATTATCACGCTGTAACACTTGTTGCCTTACTGCTTGCCACTCTTTCGAATGGTAAAATGCGTTATAGTTATCTGTATACTTACGGCCCATCTACTCACCTTCTAACGCTTTAATTGAGTTATTAACCTTTTCTGTTAACTTGCTACTGTATTGCCTTATACGTCATCACATCGCAATATAAAGCAAGCCAAAATAAAAAGGCGCTACCGTTTGAGGTAACACCTTATTAATTCGTTTATTTCGACAATATCAATATAACACTAAAAGCCCCTTTATTTTTCCGCATTTTTTCCGCGAGGATTTAAAACAAAAAAAGCCACCTACCTAATTAATAGATAGATGGCATATATAAATAATAGTATTCTATTGCTTGTTTAGTTCTTCTCGTCTGATATGTATAAGCTTTTCCAGTTCGTTCAAGTCGTCTATTGTTGCGTGCTTCTTTATAAAGGTTTTCGCATTTGATCTATATTGATATGTACGGCGCTTATTTGGGTTATTTTTTAAGTATTTAAGATTAGCCCGCTTCCTTGCATCTGATAACGTCATGTGCTTCCCTCCTTGATTGTGTCTTTCTACATTGATATAATTAAATATGTAAAAAGGCGTTAAGTGCTCCACCACCTAACGCCCGACGGTCTACATACAGACAAGAGAACTTTATAAAAGCGCTTGGGCTATTGCTTGAGCGCTTTTATAATTAGTGCGATACCACGACAGACCCAATAAAAAGCCTGTGACAATATCAGCACCGCAACAGCTTCAACCGTCGCGCGGTCTCCCGTCTAGTAGATAACAAAGCATAGGCCCGCGCCTCCTTTGGTCTACCTGTAATCGGTAACGCTCGGCCGTTGCCTGCTGTTCCGTCTTGGTAGGTTCCGGGTTAATTACTCCCGTTGCTTACCATGTTTTTATTATACACTATATATAAGTACAATAAAATACATTTCAATAAATTAGTTCAAATAAAAAAGTCGCCCAATTAGGCGGCTTCTTTCGTTTCTGTGTCCTTGTTGTTGTCATCCCCGACAACTATTTTTATATTAACTCCCAGCCCATTCAAACGGTCAACAGTTAAAACTAACAACTTCATCAGTACACTTTTATAATCGTCACGGCTTGCAAAGTAACGGCGCTTGTAGTCGTCCCCAGGATCAACAAACTTCAAAGCGTGGCTCTTAACAGTTCGATAATATGTTTTATAGTTCATTGTATGCATCCCCTTAGTACTTTAGTAGGTAATTAATTGCGTTGTTTAGTATTGCTTGTTGTGCTTGTTTGTTTTCGCCGTCGTGAATGCTTTGGGCTAATTCTTCAAATAACAGCCCCATTATTTGAACTGTTTTAGGTTCTAACCCTTCACAATAACCACCAACAAAACGGGCGTAGATTCTTGTTGCTGTCACTCGGTTCATTGACGGCGTTAAATTACAGCAAAGAACAAACCGCCAATAGTTCCGCCTGAATGCTCGGCGCTCGTGTGTATATACTGCGTCACTTTCATACAAAGCCCGCATAATTCGGGTGGCTTCCATCAAGTAAAGCCTTACTTTATCATCTGTATCTAATAGCGTTAATGCTTTAATTGTTAAATCTGAGTAACTTAATTTTGTAATATCCATTGTATACATCCCCTTTTTAAAAGCTCTTTTGGTAGTAATTCAATAAATTATCTACTTGTTTATTTTTACAAAGGTCCAAAGTCATTTCATTCTTGCCGCTAATGTAAAACCCTTCCCCATTGATAATGGTGTTGTGACCTTGTAACGTTATATGTGCTTTAGTTAGACTTTCTACGACAATAGTTAGTTCATGACCTGGAACAATTTCACCTTTTCCGTTGCGAATAGATCCCTCACCATGTCCAAGCCCGTACAATGTTTCTGGGTCTATTTTTGTTAATTTAAATTTAATTAGGTTGTTTGTCATTTTAATTACTTCCTTTGTTTCTTGTTATTTTATAGTGCTTTCTGTCTTGCTACTTCCACTTTTTCCGGTGACATTTTCCAATTTTTTATTCTCTTTTCTTTGTGTTCATAGGTTCCACCTTTTCGCCATTCTGTCCAATGATGCCAAATAATAGAAACACTCGCTACTTCTCCGCTCTTGATTTCTTCTTTCATTTTCTTTTCTGCTTCTTTTAGTGTTTTGTATGGCTCCGATACGCTTTGACCAGTTATATATAGCGCATTAACGCGGTATGTTTCCGCTTCTGGTGTAATAATCATTTATACAACTCCCCTTCTAGTTGGCTGTAGTTGTGCGCTTGTCCGTTTTTGGAACGTTTACAATTTCTAAGCCTTGCGCGCCGTCCCCTTGCTGTGCGATCACTTTTTCATTCTTCTTGTTCGGGTAAACTGTTAAAGTATAATCACCGTCGCCATCGTCTTCATAGTCGATTGTAAATTTATCGTTTTTAATTTGTTGGCCGTCCTTAATATGGGTCTGTGAGTCCTTTAATTCTTCGTTTTGGTCTGTTAAATCGTCATTAGTTGCGCTGAGGTCTTCCACTTGTGCGGTCGCCTTACTCTTGGCCGTTTGTTCTGTTCTAATTTGGTTCTGTGCGTCGTGAAGCTTTTGGCTGTCAACGTACCAGTTAGCAACTGCAATAATTAATAAAACGCCTAATACTTTAATAACTGAATTCTTGTTCATGATGATTACCCCTTTACTTTTATGTAATGTATTAATTGATTAGTTTTCTTTTGCTGATAATTTATATAGTTTGTTCCAAAACTCGCGATACTTTCGCCCGCCTAGTTGCTTATAGGCTTGGTGTACAGTGATTTTATTTTCTTGATACATATTGATATACTTTTCTACTTTCCGCATTGTTTACATCCCCTTTTACAAATCACAAGAAATATAATTGTAGTCGCTGAAATTATGCTCTTTTGCATATTCACTCATGCAATAAAGAGAATCGAACTTTAGACCCTCCGCCTGCTTTGGGGATGTCATTTCATACCCCGTTACATTAAAACCGTTGTTTAGTTTTTCGTTGCAATATTTACACTTCATTTTTAAGATCTCCTTTTCTAGCCGTTGTAAATTTCTTCTAGTGTTTCACTAAATCCGCTCATGTCATCATTCCACCAAATAAGAAAGCTTTTAATTCGCTTACTGTCGTATAGCGTTGTTTGTTCGTCATCTAGCTTCATTCTTGCGACTGTTGCACCAACCCTCTTTAACTCGTATTCGTTTGAATATCCCTCTACTTGATCGAATATCTTTTTAGCTTTGTTTAGTATGGTTTGTTGTTCTTTTGTCATTGTTATTCTTCCTTTCTTTTTGTCACGATACGTTATAAAAAGAGTAAAAAAATAAAACTTATCTTTTCATTTCCTTTATCCTTTCGACAACTATATAATAACACGCTACGTTATAAAGTCAAGATAAAAAATAGAAAAATTAGAAATTAATTTTCTAACTCTTCTAAAGTCTGCTTTATCAAGTTTTCTAGCTCGGTTAAATCTTCTTTATAATGCTTTTTTCCATAGTCACTAGTTACATATTGATTGGCTTTTGTACCTTCTTTAGCATATGCACTAACAAAATTAACCGCGTTTCTCTTCAAAGTATTATATCCTGTTCTATCAGGATTTCTTTTTTCATACTGTCGTGATGCTTTAATATGCGATTTACTAACCGCCATTAGTTTCACTCCCCTAAAATAAACTTTCTATCAATTATAACAGGGAAAGCGTATCACGTTTCTAATTTTTAGATATTTCTTTCAGTCTTTCATCAATAAGCCCGCGTAATTCTTGCAATTCTTCCCGTGTAGCATCTTTTTTAATAAAGTTACGCGCCCTTGACTTCTTTTGATTGCGGTAGGCTTCTTTTTTATGTGTGCGGTTGTATTCATTTACGCGGTCTATTTGTCGCTGGTGTGCTTCTTCTTTAGAATATTTCTTTACTTTTGGCATTTTATCGCCTTCTTTTTAACTCTTTTGCTTGTTGCCTTAATTTTTGGGCTTTTTTTAAGTCATTACATCCAGATTTAACTAGTCGATAGCTAACATATAGCCCAACTAACAGAATTACTATATTAAATAGAATTTTCAGCATTTCTAAAACCTTTCTATTTTTCTAGTTCCATAGTATAATTGTATACGTAAAAGGGAACCACGCCACGATTCCCAATTTATAAGCTTTATTTATTTGTTAGCCTTTTTTAAGCGTTTAGCCCGCTTTTTTAAGGCTTTTTCTTTTAGACGTTGCCCTTGCCAATAATCTTTATAGCCTTTACAGGCTAACCGGTAGGCTCCGGCTATTCCTAAAAGGGCGCTTACTACTGTAAGCATAGCCCCGAAACTCCTTTCATATCTAGAATTTGAAAGTTGGGACTGCTTAAGCTAGTAATTAGCTTACACTTATATAATATCATTATTTTATAAGTTGTCAACTAATGAAATTAAAAAGAAAAATTTTTCTACTATAATATAAATAGAAATCATGTTCTATTTGTTAAGAACGTGACGCGCTAACCGTGCTATAAAGATAATGAAAGCCAATTAAAGGCAGCCGGATATTTTATCCAGGAGAATATTAAAACCAGATTAAAAAATAAATAAGGCGTTTTTTGAGGCAAAAAATTATTTTTACACGTGGAAAAGTTGATATTTAAAAAGCATGCTTTTTCAACTACATAGAAATTTCATTAAAAAGAAGGTCTGAATTACTTTTTACTTCTTAATCTTCTTTTTCAGTGACTTTTCTTTAATTTAAAAAGCATGCTTTTTCAACTTTTCATATATTTATAGTTGATTCACTTACTATTAATAGCTTCTAATGATTTATCAACCTTTTCTAAGGTTTTTTCCACAAGTGTTTCCCCAATACCTTTAACATCTCCTGTTTTTAGATCATTTAAATTACGATAAGTCTTAAATAAAAGTTCAGCGTTTCTTTCATTATAGCCAATGTATTCTATCGAGCTTTCCCATAGTTTTACCGTTATTAGCTGTTGTAGGGCCTTAACTGCATCATCTTTGTTACTGTTTTCCTGACTATTCTTCAAAAAATTCTGAATAACATTTTGATTACTCTTTAGCTCTACAACTAATAATTTTTTCATGTTTTCCCATTTATTAGTCTTATCAATTTCCTTCTGTGTCTCATATGTCGAAACTTGTTTAATAGATGCAATTACTGAAGCTAAAATTGAAATAATTATTGATATTGATCCTGAAACCATTGTAACTAGTAAAGTTATTCTTTTTTCAAAGGCTAGTTTAGACAAAAAGAAAATAGAAACAACAGTTAATATATATATTGTAATCAATACTCCAATCGCAATATAATACCCCTTTGTCGATGTTTTTTTAGTCCCCATTATAAATCTTCCCCTCTCAGATTTAAGTAAATTTTCTGTAATGCAGAATCTTTACATTCTTCCACTGTATTATTAGAAAATAATGGGGCCCTTACTTTTTTTGGATTTGTCAAGTAAGATGGCAAATTAGCACTAATAGGCTCATCAACAAGTTGAAAGAAAATAGCAATCTGAAATTCTTCAGAAGGTATGTACCTATTTTCTTCAAAAGAATATGTCTCACTTGGGATTTGGTCCTTCGACCACACTTCACTCAAAACTTCACCAGTACTAGAATAAACCCTATAGAATACCTTGAACATACGTTCTTGATAAGCCAATTCAAAAACATGAGCTGCTATAGCATATTTCAAATGATTTTCTTGAGCAAATTGTAGAGGATTTATATATTTTGAAGCTTGATGGCTTAGATTAACAAGCCAAACATCTAATTTTTTTATTGCATCTAAAGTTAAACTATCATGCTTATATATTTTCTCTAAGTTGTTCAGCTTTTTGAAGTACATTGTTGTATAAGTATCTGTCAAGTTTTC
>NZ_RDBR01000023.1 GCF_009663775.1 Lactobacillus sp. 0.1XD8-4 | reverse complement strand
TTCGTTTTTTTATTTTAAATTTTAAAACAAAATAAGCACCGATGGTAGTTCATCAGTACTTAATATTGTAGAGCCTTTCTATTAAACTATTTCGATATTCTACTAACTAGTTTAATTATGTTATACTTATTGCAAAAATAAGGAAGCGGATAAATTACATATGAAAAATGTATATTTTAATCATGATGGCAATGTAGATGACTTAGTATCACTTTTATTACTTTTACAAGTATCTGATATTAAGTTAATTGGTGTCAGTGTTATTGATGCTGATTGTTATATTGATCCTGCTACACGTGCTTCACGAAAAATTATTGATCGTTTCAATACAAATAATGATTACTTAGAAGTAGCTAAATCGAATTCCCGTGCCCATCATCCTTTTCCTTCGAATTGGCGACTAAGTTCGTTTTCGTTTAATGCATTTCCAATGTTAAACGAATCGGGAATTATCTTAACAAAAGAAGCTAAAGAGCCAGCTCATATTGATATGGTTAAGAAGATAGAAAAAGCAGATGGACCGGTAGACTTAATCATGACTGGTCCGCTTACCGACTTGGCAAGGGCGCTTGACTATGATCAAAGTATTGAAAATAAAATCGAGCGTTTATATTGGATGGGTGGTTCACTGGATGGCCATGGAAATGTTAATGAATTAGGGTTTGACGGAACTGCTGAATGGAATGCCTTTTGGGATCCTGAAGCAGTTAAGCGTGTGTTTGCTTCAAAATTAGATATTCAAATGGTTGGTTTAGAAAGTACTGAAGAAATTCCCTTAACTCGTGAACTGCGATTACATTGGGCAAGTCTCCGTAAATTCCCAGCAATAGACTTAATTGGTCAAGGCTATTCATTAGTATTAGCTGATGAAGCCGATTCGACTTACTACCTATGGGATGTGCTAACGACATTATCAAGTTTATATCCTGACCTGATAGAAACTGAAGATGTTAAAGCAAGTGTTGAAACTAGTGGCGTGGCTGCTGGTCGGACCTATCGAAACGATAACGGCCGACCACTGTCACTAGTAACGAAGACTAACAAGAAAGAGTTTTTCAAATTAATGGATAATCTTGGCAAGACGGCTCTACTAAGATAAGAAAAATAGGAGTGTGAGATGCATAATTATCTCACGCTCCTATTTTTTCGTACTGGTTTTATTAACCAGTTAAAAAATCGTTTTCGTTGAGTATTCATTAATAACCACCAACCAAGGGCTAAAAGAAATCCTCCCATAACATCGGTTGTAAAATGAGCTCTAAGATAAACTCTTGAATACATTATAAGCAAAATCCAGAGCATACCCAAAAATATATATAAAATTTTTTGCCAATGTTTACTTAAGCGCGGAATAGTAAGCGCTAAGATAGTAAAAACAAAAATAACTGTAGAGAATGTGTGACCGCTCGGAAAACTATATCCGCTAACACTGATTAACCTATGGGTGGGACGTAAACGAACAACACTATACTTTACCAATATAACCAGACAATAGCCTAAAAATTGAAGCATACCATACCAAACACTATCAGTAGGTTGTTTTCGGCGCCAGAGGAACAGCATTAGCCCAATTGTAACGATCCCCACAGTTACCGGATCGCCAAGAAACGTTATTTCTGTGAGGATAATTGTTTTTAACTGTGTAACTGGTTGAGTACAGGCGAACCCCCAGTTGTCAATTAACGAAATTAGCTGTGTTTTTTCTATAATATTTACTAATATTATGCTAAATAGAAACCAACAAATTAGCCCAATATTAACTCTTAGTCTATTATGCATTTTATATGCCTCGTTTATTATTTGTAATTACCATCTATTATAGCATTTACTAGTAATTATAGCTTTCATCGATAAGAAAACGTTTACATTAAAAAGAACGCGCTACAATAATAGTATAGTATCAATGTAGGAAGGATGAACATTATGAATAATCAAATCAGTGGGTATGCTATCGCTGACCAAGAGATTACCATTAATTATAAAAAAAGTTCCTTGATTTTATCAGTCATTACACCAGAAATCATTCGTGTATTTCAAGATTATGGCGAAAAAGGCCAATCTTACGCGATTGAAGGTAACAAGACTATTAAGACTGATTTTAATTTATTTGATAAAGGTGACCATCTCGAATTACTAACATCATCATTAATTGTTAAAGTTTATGATGATGAAAAAATTGATGTTTATGATAAGGATAGTCATCCATTAGTAATTGATTATCGGGGAAAGCGGACACCAATTGATCGTGGATTAGATGAAGCTCATGCAAAACTAATAGCTGCCGAAGGACATGATGTTGCTGGAGGAAGCGATCAGGATAAGACATATTTTGAAGTAATTAAGTCCTTAGCTACGAATGAACAAATTTATGGGTTAGGCGATAAAACTGGTTATTTGAATAAACGAGGCTATGAGTATGACAACTGGAACACGGATAATCCTGCCCCTCAGGTAGAAAGTTTTACCCGTTTGTATAAATCAATTCCATTTATGTTAGGGTTAAAAGATGGCCACCCCTATGGGTTATTCTTTGATGACCCATATCGTAGTCACTTTGATCTTGGTAAAGAAAATTCTAACTATTATTACTATTCGGCAGTTGCCGGAAATCTTGATTATTATATTATTGGTGGACAGCATTTACGAGACATCGTGACGAATTATACTTATCTAACAGGGCGCGTTCCGTTGCCGCAAAAATGGGTGCTTGGCTATCAGCAATCACGATGGGGATATAGTGTTAGTCCTGCTAAAGTAGAAGAAATTACTAATAAATTACGAGAAAACGACTTACCATGCGATGTTATCCATTTTGACATTGATTATATGGACGGCTATCGTGTATTTACCTGGAATAAGGACAAGTTTACCGATCCGCAAAAATTTATTCATAAGTTAAGGGACCAGGGCTTTCGGGTAATGCCGATTATCGATCCAGGAGTCAAACAGGATAAAAAATACCAGATATATAAAGAAGGACTAAAGAAAGGCTACTTTGTCAAGAATCCAGATGGAACAGTCTATGTTAATAAGGTTTGGCCTGGGGACGCCGTATTTCCAGATTTTGGGAGAGAAGAAGTTCGACAATGGTGGGCCGATAATTGCAAGTTTTTAGTTGATAGTGGAACTTGTGGGATTTGGAACGATATGAACGAACCAGCTACTTTTGAAGGCGATATCCCTGATAATGTTAGTTTTAGTGACGGCAATGATAAATCAACCCATAAAAAAATGCATAATGTTTACGGGCATAATATGGCGAAAGCGGCCTATCAAGGATTAAAGAAGTATGGCCATAAACGACCATACGTGATTACTCGAGCAGCTTATGCAGGCACTCAGAAATATTCAACTGTCTGGACCGGAGACAATCAAAGTCTGTGGCCCCACCTTCAAATGATGATTCCGCAATTATGTAACTTAAGTATGAGTGGTTTTACGTTTGCTGGCACCGATATTGGTGGCTTTGGGGCAGATGCAACAGCCGAGATGTTAACTCGGTGGATTGAAGGAGCGCTCTTTAGTCCGCTTTATCGGAACCATGCATCAATGGGAACAAGATCACAAGAACCATGGGTGTTTGGCGAACCTACCTTATCAATCTACCGAAAGTATCTTAAACTTCGGTACCGCTTTATACCATTCCTTTATGATCTCAGCTATCAGGAAACAAAGACGGGATTAGGAATTATGCGGCCACTTGTCTTAAATTATGATGATGATCCGGCTGTTAGAACAATTAACGATGAATATATGGTTGGTGATCAGTTATTAGTTGCACCAATTGTTCAAGAGGGGCAAGACATTCGGGCAGTATACTTGCCAGCAGGTGAATGGATTGATTTCTGGAATGGTGTAGAATATTCAGGAAAGCGTAATCTTTTAGTCAAGGCACCGATAGATAAGCTACCATTATTTGTAAGAAAAGACACGATTTTGCCGTGGGGAGCTGCAAGAAATCATATTAGTGATGCCCCCGATCAAATGATGACTTTCCGGGTATATGGAGAAAAGGGTAATTATGTTCATTATCAAGATAATGGCATTGATTTTGCCTACCAAGATGGAGAATATAACCTTTATCACGTTAAAGTAGATCATGATCAAGTTGACATTACCTTAACTAATGCGGGATATAGCAAATTCTATGAAAAAATTTTTGTAGAAACTGCTAACCAAAAGTATACTTTTATATTTGATAACCAGACACAAAAGTATATTCAACAATAAAAAATTTCTCTCTAGTTAAAAGGGCTGTTAGTGTTTGTCTTTATGAACATTAACAGCCTTTTAATATTGAGAACTAAGCAAGAACTTTTTAGTTTACATAATATTTTAAATTGAGTTAACTTGACTAATTATCATTTTCTTACTATTCATGATAAACTAGGAATGATTTATTTCTACGTAGGAGAGAGAGAATGGAAGAGACACAAAAAAATATTCCATTAGCAATTGCTACTGTTGCTCTTGGAATTATCGTTGGCTTTAGTTCATTAGTACTGAGCGCGATTCTTGATATAACTGAGCATTATTTTTTGAACTTTAATGAAACCAATAAAATGCCTGTTAATATCAATATATTCCCGATACATCGATTTATCTCAGTCTTCATCGGTGGTGTAATTGCAGCTCTTGTGTGGTATTTATTGCAGCGCCGTTATCATCCGGTTAGCATTAAAAATGCACTAAACGGTAAACGAATGCCGTTAGATAAAACGCTGATTCACGTTGTAACACAGATCTTTTTTGTTGGTACCGGAAATTCTATCGGTCGAGAACTAGCACCACGGGAAGCAGGTGCAGCAATTGCCCAAAAATGGGGAAGTACCCTTGAACGTTTTCGGTGGTTTCACCTTGATGCAGAGGATAAGCGATTGCTGGTAGCAGCGGCAGCGGGTGCAGGATTTGCAGGGGTCTATATTGCTCCAATTACGGGAACTGTGTTTTGCTTAGAGATTCTATACCGGCGTATCAATGCACGGTCAGTTTCTGTTAGTCTTATCATGTCAGTGATTGCAACGATGATCGGCTCAATCTTAAAAGGGTTTGAACCATATTATATTGTTGGTAGTCGGAACTTTTCATTAATTACGGTACCCTTTGCAATTGTCCTTGGCCTTTTATTAGGTGTTATGGGAACGTGGTTTAAGCGCGGCGTTAAAATTGCATCTGCTCATCGGGTGACCAATAAATATTTATTTTGGCAATTACCACTACTTTCATTATCAACCGGGATAGTTGCTGCTTTTTACCCGCAAATTATGGGAAATGGACGGGGCTTAGCGCAGTTGGCGATGAATACGACCACGATTGATAAACAAGTCCTGCTAGCTTTACTTTTCGGACTATTTGCTAAGGTAATTATTACTTTGTTTACAATCAAATGCGGGGGCTATGGGGGAACTTTGACACCATCGATTGCAGCTGGGGCGGTTATTGGTGTTTTTCTCGGCATTCCTTATGTTCAGGTTTTCCCTCTCGTAACGTTAACGCAGTGTGCAGTAATAGGAGCAACTTTATTTTTAGCAGCTTCCCAACAGGCGCCACTAATGGCCTTGTTTATGTTATTTGAAGTTTGTCACCTTAACTTTACGGCATTTATTCCTTTAGGGATTGGGGTAGCTATTTCAATTGGAATTTCAAAATGGCTTCAAGAAATAACCAAAAAATAATAGCGATTTAAGATGATGGGTACCATCATTTTAAATCGCTATTTTCTTATTTATAAAGGGCCTTCATTTGCTTAATTGTCGTAACTAAGTCATCACTATCAAATATTAGTGAAATTACCGCCACTCCTGCAACACCGGTGTCATGAACTGCTTGCATATTTTCCTTAGTGATACCACCAATTGCAACAACCGGGTGGTGACTTAACGTATTTAAATGCTTCAGTTCACCTAAGCCAATTGCAGGGTCAGCATCAGCTTTCGAGTTGGTGGAAAATACCGGACCACAACCAACGTAATCAACAAAGTCCATTAAGTTAGCATGTTCAACTTGAGCAGGGGTATTACATGAATAACCAATAAACATCTGGTGACCAACAGCAACTGAGACTTGATCTACTTTTGTATCGTTTTGCCCAACATGAACCCCATCAGCATTAATTTGCTGTGCTAATCGATAATCATCATCAACAATCAATGGAATAGCATATTTTGTACACAATTCTCGTAATTGTAAGCCAAGGTCAATCCGTTCATTTGGTCGTAAGTTTGAGTTACCTTTTTCCCGATATTGAAAGGCCGTAATGCCGCTTTGCATTGCTAATTCAACTTTTTCCAGAAAAGCATCTACATCATTATGAACATCTTGTGTACCGCCAACTAGATATACTTGTAATAATTGTGGATCAAATACCATTTATATCGTCTCCTTCAACTTTAACCCAGTGATTCAATGGACTGTGACCATGACCAACGTTAATACCTTTTTGAATCGTCTTTTCTACGTATGTTTTACCAATCATAATTGCTTGCTCCATTGAATGGCCCTTGGCAATTTCGGCGGTAATACAAGCAGAAATCGTATCACCGGTCCCATGTGTATTTTTAGTCTTAATTCGTGGCGCTGTCAACCATAAATCATTTCCATCTTCAAACAGAACGTAATCATCAGCACGATCATCCGTTTGGGCATGACCGCCTTTTAGTAAAACATTTTTGGCACCATGGTCTTGAAGCTTCTTAGCTGCTCTTTTAATATCATTTTTATCCTTAATTGTTATCCCCGTCAACTCACATGCTTCGGGAATATTAGGCGTAATCAGACTGGCAAGGGGCAATAGTTGATCACGGACAATTGTGATTGCATCATCACTTAGTAATTTAGCACCACCTTTAGCGACCATGACTGGATCGACGATAAGCGGGCCAAAGTCATATTTTTTAAGGTTACGTACCACGGTCTTAACTCTTAGGGGGTCAGCAAGCATCCCGGTCTTGCAGGCACGAATTTTTAGGTCGCTTGCAATTGAGGCAAATTGCTCATCAATTAGTTTTTCTGGCATTGGCATCGCATCCTGGACACCAAGAGTATTTTGCGCAGTAACGGCAACAACGACCATGGCTGCATATACTCCTCGCATCTGCATTGTTTTTACATCAGCTGGAATCCCAGCACCGCCACCGCTATCAGTGCCTGCAATTGTTAAGGTTTGAGGGTAATCATTAATCAAGGTAATCTTCCTCGCTTTCATTTAAAAAATCTAATAAAGAGTTAGCATCCATAATTGAGAGTTGATCAAAAAATTGAACTTGCCACGAACCAAGACCAGCTGAATAGCGATTAGCAAGAACACCAGCGGCCGACATAAGAACAGTAGCCACAATACAAGCATCCCAGGTATTAGTAGTAGTGCCAAGAAAGGCGGCTACGAGGCTCGAAAGTATATCACCACTTCCTACGTTTGTGGTGAGCATTTCAGCAGTAAATGGATTTTTATATAGGACTTGGCCATCGGTAATGATGTCGGTTTCACCCGTTAAAATTACGATCGCGTGAAACCAACGGGCACATAATTCAGCAATATGTACTTGGTTAGTAACTGCGCCTGCATCAATTCCATGGCTTTTATTATCAACGTCACCGATGAGTGCTGCTATTTCACTGGCATTTCCTCTGATGACATCAAAGTGAAATTCTTTTAGTAAATTTTGCGCTATTTTCAAGCGTGAGGAAACTGCGCCAACTGCAACTGGATCAAGAACTAATGGTTTACGATAATTTGCCTTATGCAGAACCTTTTTGATTTGTGTTAGTTGTTGTTGACTTATTGTTCCAAGATTGATTGTAATTGCGTCTGCTAATTCAACCATTTCACTTGCTTCATTTACCTCAATCGACATAATTGGTGAAGCTCCAATCGCACTTACTGCATCCGCAACTTTATCAATTGTTACTAAATTCGCTAGGGTAAGAACGATTGGATTTTTATTCCGTAGTTGATCAACAAGGGCCCAATTAATTTGACGTTTGACCATTAAATAACTCCTTAAAATAAAATGCTCAAGGTAGGTGAAAAAAGCCTATCTTGAGCAATTAAACTTCTGATACGCATTTTCCTACGCAAGTATTAACTTACAGGTTCTAGGGTCCATACATCACTGCATATCTCAGCCCAGTAATATGGGCACCCCTAATGCAATAATTATTTTATATTAATAGTATACCGCATTCATTGCCTAATTAATAATAAAGATAATTGGCAAAATGATGGGATGATTGTAAAATGACATTAAAACATATAAAATAGGAGAATATCAATGCAAGAAGAATTAAGACAGACAACCAACAAAGCGCAAGTTCTTATAATTGATGATGCGACAGGGCGTGAATTGTCATTTAGTAATGGTGGGGTTGACGGCGAGTTTGAAATCATCGTGACTGATAAAAAGCCGGTTCCGGCATTATTTCAACCAGTTGGAGAATTAAAGTCTGGTTGTTATACGATAAAGGGAAATTATGCGGGAAATGACTATCGGGAGCTAAAACTCAAGGGTTCATATACCGTATATGGTAATCCAGAAGATGGTAATGTTATGGTTGTACGGGAAGATGAGGTAAAAAGTGTACATTAATGTAGCAGGAAAAGCCAAAAACCTATTTAGCAATTATCAGCAAGCTGAAAATGATGAAACAACGGCTATGGCTCGAGCTAATTCTATTTTTTCATGGCATGTCACTTACTTTACAATTCAGCATCAAAAGAATCTGGTTTTTCTAAATGATGCAACGACACTGGCAGTTGTTTTATATAATGTTAATGCCAAGAATAAGCAACAAATTCAAACACGATTTGAAACCAATTTAAGGGCAGTCTGGACTAATCTTGGTCTTTCGACAAAAGCATTTAAAGAGTATCTTGCCGCTAGTGAAGCATGGCAAATTAACAAAACAATTGATCGCTCTCAAATGGGCTCACTAGTTTTACTATGTCGTGACTATGCTAAACCATTAGCTGATATAACGGAGGAAGTTGCCCTTTCAAAACAACTAACAGCGATCATGAAACGACAGGGTAACGATTATATTGATGATAGTAACACGGTAGAAATAATTAAAAACGCGCAACCATTCAACCTTCGAGGTGCTGAACCAGCAAAGCAGCCGGCTAGTCGTGACAAGCTTGAAAAAATTATTGATCAACTGGATCAATTGAGCGCAACTAATTACGACTTTGCTTCTTCAAAAAAGGTTGATCAAGCAATTGTTAAAATTCAAAAATTGAATAACCAGCTTCTTGATATTTTTCTGACTGACATTCAGACAAAATATAGTAGTAAAACTTTAAAGGGCTATGAAAGTAATCTTAAGTTCTATTTGAATGAGTGGCTGGCTTATCATTTACAAGCATTTTTTGACTTTAATAGTGCAAATGTTGAAGAACTGTTATATCATGGTTCATCGCGAAATGAAATAAAAAATATTGAACGGGCATTAAAACGCCTTATGCGATATGTTCATGATAATGGTGGCATTGATGATAGTGATTACCACAATTATCTTGCGCTCATGGAGCAGGGCGATACTATGAATGATGACTTTGATAATGAACCGTTTGATCCGAATGACTTGATGTTTAATACTATTAGCAAAGAATTGCCAACAATTTTTGATGGGCAAACCGACTTAATGCTTGATGATTATTTTGCTTCATTTGCAAGCCTCTATGGGATCATTCCAGTTCGCCATGCTTACCAAATAATTAACACGCAGAATCCGCAATTGAATTTAAACGCGGATAAGTTTGAACAATTTGTTCAAGATCGGATTGGTGAGCAAGAATTGCGTTATCATTTAATCGATCTTAATCAAATGGCTGATGATATTAGTCTTGGGGAAACATTTGAGGAAGGGATTTTTATTGTCTATTCAACATTGCTTACTGATTGTGGACGGTTAGCCAAGCTTTACAATCACCAATTAGGGTTACAGTACTACCTTCCCGAAAAAGCAGAGCTTATGCGTTATAAATATGATGATTACTTTGACCTGTATGAATTGCGTGAACGATTGGGCGAATTATTTAAGACGCAATACCAATTATCAGGTAGTAACCTGCAGGGAGCAGTCTTTATCTGCCTTTATGCTATAAAATTAGGTTTATACAAAGATCTCGATTTAGTTTCGATGACTGATACAATTAATCGGATTCTCAAAATGCTCAATGATACGATAAACCTTAATATTACGCCCGATAAGCATAATGAAGATCTAATCAAATTGTTATTATTAATCGCCGCTAATATTCGTCGACCATGGAATCGGGGATGGACCAGTGCAGAGGTTACTAATATTCCTGATGTGGCTGCGATGTTTAATCATGAGTATCCAACTTTGTCGAGTGATCTAATCACAGCAATTAAACAGGGGAAAGTCGATCGACAAGAGTTGATTTATTACATTGAAGATAGTGATTTACCGCTTACAAAGATTAACAGCCTGCGTAAGCAAATTGAAAAACTATAGAAAAGGAGTGCTTGCTAGTTCGTTTTTGAACCCCCGCAAGCACAAAGAGGACTCTAGTGTTCGGATTTTCCAAACGCTAGAGTCCCTTTGTGTACTGCGCTGTAGCATTTTCAACGAGCTAGGAGCCTTATGTTACAACCCCTTTTTATGAACTATGGACTGTTTTACCGATTTGTTCATCAAAGTATCCAAGACCATTAACTTCTAATGTTTTTAAATAAGCAATTAGCTCAATTGCTGCACTTGGACTCAACTCATTAACAGCATTAAGTCCCATCCCCGTAGGCACGGTTTCACTCATTGCGGCGATTTGATTACCATTGATAATTTGGGCTTGCGAACAGCTAATTGCCCACTGGTCATTAACATTAGGAGCAAAAATAAAAAACAAGTTAAAATCTGTCGCAAGATAAGCGGGAAGAGCCCATGCTAGTTCATCTAATCGTTCTGGCACCATATTGCCTTCTAATGAAAACTCTGTAATATTATTTTGCGTGGGCGCGATATTTAACATAAACATGGTATTATCAAATTCGCGCATTCCTAATTTCATTTCTGGGGTAATCTGCGGATGCATGATCTTCTCCTAACTAAAATTTTGCCGATAATAATTATACTTAGCTTTAATATCTGCGATTGGCGCGTCCATAACATGATTAAAACCATGTTGGTCTAGTTTAAAATAATGAGCAATTATTTGGCTAAACTGTGGGCGCAAATCTGGATAAGCAACAAATACTGCTTCGATGTTAGTTGACATAATATCAAGGGCGTCAATATACTGCGGAACAAGTAGTTGTTGGAGTTCCTCAAACGAATTGCTAATTACGTCTGCATACGCGTGATCAGCATACTTGAGTTCATTTTGTTCTAACTTATCGTAATATGCTGTTCTTGATAAGCCGCGTTCATTTTTTATGTTATATTGCTCATCATATTGATGTGTAAGATAGGCGTCCCAATCGCGGTAACAGTATGTAATCATTTTAATAACTAATTGCCGTCCTTCATGCGAAACATTTTCTGGTACTAGCTTTCCATGGGGGTTAATTAGGTACGGTCTGGTTAGTTGTTGTGCGACTAGATAATAAAATGTTCCAGGAATAAGCTCACAATCGCGTTTTTCTTCAAATAATGGTCCGGTTCCTGTAAGTCTATTAAGTTTTTGGAGGCTTTTTCTAGTTTGATCAACGGCATAAATAATGTCTTCGACTTCTTGGTCAATTATCTTGCGACGGCTGATTACTTGTAAAAGGCTGGTATATAAGCGAATTAAGT
Source organism: Lactobacillus sp. 0.1XD8-4 (assembly GCF_009663775.1). Classification (GTDB taxonomy): domain Bacteria; phylum Bacillota; class Bacilli; order Lactobacillales; family Lactobacillaceae; genus Limosilactobacillus; species Limosilactobacillus walteri. The sequence goes on along the minus strand of NZ_RDBR01000023.1, from coordinate 23,675 downwards.
TATGCAATTCTGATTGTTGGTTAGGAAAAACGCCATTCTGATGTTGATATTTTCGTGTTTCTCGTTCCAGTTGCTGTTCAATTAATAGGGCTTGATGCTCTATTTTAACTGGTAGCTGCGGTGTCTTAAATGATTCACTGGCAATTTGATGAATCGCATCCCGAATAATTGGACGCATTTCACGAAAATCGGGAAAGTCAAAAAAGTTTTGAAAATCAGTAGAAAAATTAACGTGTTGGTATACGGATGCTTTAAGATTACGGTTCATATTATCCTCCCTCAATCTTTACCATCTATTATAGTCAAACTGAGAACAAAAAATATTAGGGAAATAGATAAAATCACTAATTTAATCTTAGTGAAATTTGTTTATAATAGTATCGTTGTGAGCATAGAGGGAGATAAAGATGAAAAAATTATTAATTGTATTAGGTCTTAATTTATTATTCGGCAGCCTTTCTTCTCCAGTCCTGGCGAGTGCGACCCGGACTGTTGAAGACATGGCTGGTCATGAAGTAAAAATTCCTACAAAAGTTGATCGTGTTGCAGATTTATGGCACGCGAATAACCAAGTTGTTTTGCTGCTAGGCGGGCAAAAGAAGATTGTTGCGACAACACCAATTATAAAAAAACAATACTGGTTTACAATTGTTGATCCAAGCATTAAAAAGGTAAAGGCGCCATTAGTGGGTAACCAGATACAACAAGAAGAATTGATTAAGAGCCATCCTGATGTCGTAATTGCAGCTGATCCAGGGCAGGTAAAAGAAGCACGCCAAGCAAAATTGCCAACTGCTAACGCCATGTACAGTGACTTTAATGGTTTAAAAAAATCAGTTACTTTGACGGCAACGATCTTAGGCGGGGATGCGCCCCGAATCGGTCGCCAGTATAATAAAGATTTAACGACAAATATTGAATTAGTTAAACATAAGCTAAAGACTCGAACCGCGACCCCAACGGTTCTTCATATTGTTAATGCTACTGATCTTACTAAGGTTGACGGTAAGGGGACAATTGTTGATGAATGGATAAAAATCGCTGGTGGTAAAAATGTAGTTACCAAAAAGGGAAATCAGATTTCAATAACTACTGAAGAAATTGTGAAAGCAAACCCTGATGTAATTATTGTCGGCAGCACAACTTCAACACAAGCGAGAAAGGCATTAAAAGCCAATAAACAACTATGTCAACTAAGGGCGGTTCGTCAAGATAAGGTATACGGTAATCCGCAGGGAACCTTTCCGTGGGATCGTTATAGTGCTGAAGAAGCATTACAAGTATTATGGGCTGCTAAGGTTTTACATCCCCGAGAAATGAAAGATATTGATATGGTTACTGAAGTTCAAAAATTTTATCAAAAATATTATCACTATAACTTAACACCACAACAAGCTAAGCAGATATTAGCCAGTCGAAATTAAAAGCATGGTAGGTTGAGAATTGCTCAATCGCCATGCTTTTTATAGTTTTATTTGACAAGTGTAACGGTGAAGATTAGGCATATACTCGAGATCCAAGGGAACTTGATAAAGGTCTTCAAGCTTTTCTTTTGTTAGTAGTTGGGCACTATTACCAACTTCCAGCGTGCCGTTAAGGTTTAAGAGACCAACTTTTGCTTGTAGCATTAATGCATGATCTGGTAGGTGAGTTGTAAGGATAACCGCAATTTGTTGGCGATTTAATTTCTTTATTAGTTGTAATAATTCATACTGTCGACTTAAATCAAGCGCCGCCATTGGTTCATCGAGAATTAGCAGTTGTGGCTGTTGCAAAAGAGCGCGGATAATTGCGATTAATTGTTGCTGACCACCACTAAGAGATGAAAAAGAACGATCGCGCAAAGCTATTAGCTTAAACTCCTTAAGGTATTTTTCGGCAAGCATTATGTCCTTATGTTGGGGTGTCTGAAAAAGTGACAGGTAAGGGGTACGTCCCGTTAATAAATAGTCAATAACAGCTATACTTGAATTCACATGGTAATCCTGTGGCACATAAGCTACCTGTTGAGCAAGAAAACGTTGGTTCACGGTCTGGATGTCTTTGCCGGCAACTTCGATTCTTCCTTGGTTAACCGGCAGGATTCCCAGTAAACAATGAAGTAAGGTTGATTTACCAATACCATTAGGTCCGAGAATAGTAAAAACTTCGCCTGCCCTAAGAGAAAAGCTTATCTTTTTTAAGACAGTTTTGGACGGAGAATATGAAAATGCTAGTTGATGAACATTAAGAATATTCAATTTAATCGAACCTTCTTTTTTATAAGAATATAGACAAAGAGCGGCGTGCCGATAAAACCGGTTAGGATACTAAGCGGAATTTCACCAACAGAAAGCGAGCGTGCAAAAGTGTCGACAATAAGAAGAAAAAGAGCACCGAGAAAAGCAGACAATGGAAGAGTCCTTTGTGCATTATCGCCAACAAGAAGCCGTGCAATATGAGGAATAACTAATCCAACCCATCCCACATTACCACTCAAGCATACCGTACCAGCAGTTAGAAAGGTACTAGCAATAATAATAAAAAGTCGTTCTAGCCCAATATTTATTCCTTCTAGCTGTGCCTGCTGGTCCCCCAGCGATAGGACAGTTAGGTGCCACCGAAGAACAATTAAAGCGATAGTGCCAATAATTAACAAGGGGAGGATAGCAATAATATTTGAGAAATCAACCTTTGCTAAGCTTCCCAATTGCCAATAGACAATACTTGGCAATTGGGAATCAGGATCAGCTGTATATTTCAAAAGACCAATTAGTGCTTGCATGAAGCCGGAAATAACAATCCCTGCTAATATAAGAATTAAAGTACCTTTTTGATGAATAATTCTAGCTAATGCGACTGTTAGACCAACTGCGATTATTCCGCCGATAAATGCTAATGCTTGGGTCCCCCCAAGTCCATATCCCAATAATATCGCCATTGCAGCTCCTCCTGCAGCTCCATAGGAAACACCGAGAATATCCGGCGAAACAAGCGGATTATGAAAAACATTTTGAAATGAACAGCCAGCCATTGCAAGGCTAGCACCAACTAGGAGTGCTCCAATAATTCGTGGTAAGCGGATGTTAAAAATTACATTGGCAGCTACTGGATTGCTTTGGGGATGAACTAACGTTTGTAAAAGTTCTGATGGCGAATAATAAATTCGTCCACAAGATAGGGCAAAAATTATAGCAATTAAAACTAGGCAAACTATCCCGCACATTGTTATTCGATAATGATGATTTGTGATTATGATCGCTTCTTTCTACTTGCTTCCTTTAATATTCTCGTAATTTGTTGGTGAGCTTTTGCTATATCCTCATAATCTGCTTTTAGTGATGGTGCAATCGGAACTGCTTGACGCTGGCGAAGCAATTTATCAAAAATATTCACCGCATTAGCAAACCTCTCTTGCCCAAAGTTGCGATCCCCAATCCCCGCAAGATAGTAGGTAAGATGTGATAACGAACGGTTAGACAAATGGTCATAAACTACTTGTTCATTCGCTGTTAATTCTCCTTCACCGTATGTGCAAGGGCAAAGAATCAGAAAATCATGATTGCTCAACATTGTCGGCGAAAATTCCTTAAAAGAAATCAGACTTGCTTCAGGCAGTAATTGGTCATGGATAAATTTGCTTAATTCAAAATTATGTCCATAAATCGTATCATAAATGATTAATTTGTTCATATTCGTTAATCCTCTCACTTAGTTAGTAGTATAGCAACATAATAAGGATGAGATTATTAGGGAATTAACTAATTCTAAATAATAATATTATCTGTAATAATAACACTGTTAAAGGCGGGTGATTATTATTGCATTATTTACGGATAAGTGATGAGCCTATTGATATCGCTGACCTATACCAACGTCTTGTTGATCCACAATATGGGGGGATTGATATGTTTGTTGGCACCGTTCGGCAGTGGACCGGAAAGATTGAAACTACCAAAATAGAATATTCCGCTTATCAGCCAATGGCAGAAAAACAACTTGAAAAAATTGCAATGCCGATTGAAAAGCAAGGCGGGCGGGTAGTCGTAGCGCATCGAACTGGTCAATTAGGTCTATCAGACATCGCAGTCTTTGTGGGAGTAGCCGCTCCACACCGGGCAGAAGCATTTAAATGGTGTCAATATATTATTGATACATTAAAGCGGGAAGTGCCTATTTGGAAAAAAGAATATGATACGGATAAGGTTAGGTGGGGAAACTAATGAAAATCAAAGTTAAACTGTTTGCATTTTTACAAGACCAATTAGGGCCAGTTGTTACAGTTGAGGTTACTAATCCTATTCGCGTGACGGATATTCTAAAACAAGTTAGTCAACTTGCACCGCAGCTTACGACAACCTTGGCTAATTCACGGTTAGCAATTAACCAAGAATTTATCGATAGGGATGAAGTCAGCTTAACCGCAAATGATGAAGTAGCAATCATTCCACCAGTTAGTGGTGGATAGTCACTGCTTCTCAGGGAAAACTGAATATTTTACAGGAGGAGGACTTGATTATGTCAAGTGTTAAGGATGTTGCTCATGGAAGTCGACGCAATGCGTATACTGCATTAACTCTTTCCACGTTAGCAATGATTGTATGTTTTATGTCATGGTCGAACTTTGCCCCACTTGCATCCCAAGTTGCACAGATGTTTGACTTGGATGTGTCGCAACGTACCCTACTGCTGGCAACACCAGTATTATTGGGATCAATTATGCGGATACCGGTGGGAATATTAAGCGATCGCTACGGTGGTAAAAAGGTTTATCTTATTTTGATGGCTTTTATCTTAATTCCACTGATTATGATTCCGCGTGTTCATTCATTTGGCATGTTACTATTTGCCGCGCTGCTAGTCGGAATGTCAGGAACATCGTTTGCAGTCGGGGTTTCATATGCTTCAGTATGGTTCCCGCCTGAGCAACAAGGTTTAGCATTAGGAATTGTTTCAATGGGGAATATGGGGAATGCTGTAGCGGCAATGACTCTTCCTTACATTTCTAAAGCAGCGGGCTTTGATAGCGTTTATTACTTTTTAATTATCCTAACTATTATCTTTGGTGTGCTCTTTGCAATTTTTTGTAAAGAGATGCCGGTAGATAAGAGCAAAACCATTGGTGGTGCGTTAGCTGTTGCAAAAGATAGTGGAACATGGTATCTTTCTTTGTTTTACTTCTTAACATTCGGCTTGTTTGTTGCTTTTACCAATTTAACGCCAACCTTTTTAACGGGGATGTTTCATTATTCTCCTGTTACTGCTGGGCTTTATTCCGCCTTGTTTGCCTTTGTATGTACTTTAGTACGGCCAGTAGGTGGATACTTGGCCGATAAAAAACGGCCAATGACATTATTACAATGGGTATTTATTGCTATTGTTATTTTCGCCATATGGATTATGTTAAGTTTTCATAATGAGTATATGTTTATTGCCGGAATTGTATTAGTCGGTCTTTCAGCTGGTATTGGTAACGGGGTTGTCTTTAAGATGGTTCCGTATGTATCAAAGGGGAATACTGGCGCGGTTACTGGTTTTGTGGGAGCTGTCGGTGGTTTAGGCGGTTTCTTCCCACCATTAATTATTGGTTATATTTACCAATGGACCGGCAGCTATGAACTCGGGATTGCACTTTTAGCCTTAACCGGATTGATTTGTTGGTTTGCCTTGTGGAAGCATTATATTCACGGGGATGTTCATATTGTTAAATAATATTAAAACGCGTGATAGAGAAAGGGGAAATAACCTCCTCGACAAGGCGGTTTAAGCAAGACTGATGTAACACGTTACGGAGTGCTTATTATTCGTCCTCACGCCCTTACAAATATAAAGAAGGCTCTAGCGTTCGGTTTTTCCGAATACTAGAGCCTTTTTAGATACTATTTATTAAACTAATTAACTCCTTTTGTACCCGATTGCTGGGTAATATTTTGACGTCCAGCATCAATTGGGCTTTAATGTCATCAACAATTTGGTTAACGTCATTAAAATGTGCTAACGTTAGCCGATAAGCTTGATCAAACCGTTCCAAAGAAGGGCGGTGAGGGTGCCCAAAGAAGTTATTAAACCAGTCGGGAGAGGTTTCGCGGGCAAAAAGAAGCGCCAACGGATATTGACCCGCAGTAATATTGCTAATAAACCAAGTTTTATCCGCTTTTAGTTGCCGACATTCGTGAATAATAGCGCTAATAGTACCAATTGATTGTCCTATTTGGCTAGCAAGGGCCATTATTTCCGAACTCGTACTACTGAAAACCGCACTCTGTTTAGCAGTGATTGCCGCAAGGATTCCTTGGCGCGCTTTAATATCAGCCAAGTAGTCTGTGATCCTAAAATGCTGATTGTAGTTAAAGCGAAGCCGCTGAATTTGCGCCATCATTATGTCGCCTGCGTCAGTTGTCAGCTCTTCAATAATTTGTGGTGAATTCCCGACCATATTCAGCCCGCTGACGAAACGATTCATTAGATAGACTGCACAATATGAAAATGCTTTTTGTTCCGCAAGCGTATTGGGTGTTAACCTGGCGGGTTGAAAAGCAGGCGGGTTAAGTTCCACTGCCAGGGCGAGTAACTCTGGTAGCTGTGCAGCAGTAATTTGATCAACCGTCAATTCTTTGGGCGTTAAATGACTAATGGCTTCGAAAACTAACAAACGAATTTTTCGTTCGCTGTTGTTAGGAGTTAAATCAATCATCGAACGGATCATTGGTGGAAACTGCTTAATAAGGATCGGGAGGGCACTTGTTAATCGTTCATCTGGTGTTAGTTGCATTATCCTAATCCTTGAATTTGTTTATTTCTGCAATAATTTGTTCAGCTACGGGAATAAAAATATCAGTGAAATACTCACTAAAATTGACATTTTGTGATTGCTTGGCAGTCATTTCTTGAGCACGGTGAAAGGCATCATTACGCATATTGACTATTAAGTCTTGCCGTAAATGTTGTAGCCTTTTATGGAGCTTTTCGTTACTATTACTCATATAAAAGTAATAGTAAATTTCATAGAAGGTATTATCCAAGACCCAAAAGAGGGTACTACGACGGATGTTATCGCTCATCATTGTCGTAAAAGAATTCTTTTCTAGCAATTCGCGGTTAACAAATGATCCTGATGAAAGGACAATCGCTTGAACCTCATGCATATCAGCCATATAGGCCGAAAATTGCGCTAGCTCGTCTTTAGCAATCCTAAATCCAAGTTGCTCTTTTAGTTCCGTAGATGTCATTTTGGAAAAGGTAGCAAGATATTCTTTGCATACATCATGACTATCGGCGATTAAGTCATTTTCGATAGCTGTCAAAGTTACAAAATTAGCTTGCATCAATTCTTTTACTGTTTGCCAAATTATTTCAATTTGTTGGTTAAAATTAGTGAATAGTTCTTGGACGGAGCCAACCATTTTCTTTATAATCTTTCCGCCATCCGTATGAGGAGAATATTGAATAACAAGTGGTAAAGAGTCATTTTGATTTTGCAAACCATGCGTTACTCGCTTTTTACTTTCATATTCCTTTAATTCATCCAAGTTTACTAATCCTAGTGGCATTATATTGATTTCACTATTAGTCAGCATGATTTGAAGGGCAAACGGAGTATCAGCTTCTTGATTCATCACTAGGGATTTCAATGTGTCAAACAGCTTCTGGCGGTTTTGGAGGTCATTATCTGGATCAGCATAAAAGCCTGCTGTATAAATCGACTTATTTTCATATTCGCGTTTTAATTTGTCCTGAGCATCCATTATTAATTCTCCTTTGTGTGCTGATTAATTAATTCAGCAAGCTTACGGTGACCCTGTTTTGTCAAAGTTGCATTTTTTAAATTTAGTTCTGCTAAGGTACTACTAAATGTTTCGTCAAGGATTGCACCAGTAATATACCCATGATCCACTGCATACTTAGTCGTTAAAAAGAGATTTGAGACGGGGTTAACTTGCCGACTATTAATAAATCGTTTCCGGACAATATCGCTAAGAACCCCTCGCAGTTCATCGTTACGGCTTAGATTTGTTGTCATAAAAATGCCTCCTCATATTCATGCTTTATTTTAAGAAATTTTACCTACAAATAAAATCGGGGATTCCTCTTATTTCAAGGATTCCCCGTTAGTTTAAAAATCAATTAAGTGATGGTGAATCGCATACTGGACTAGCTCGACCCGCCCATGAAGATGAAGTTTGCGCGATATATTAGCTTTATGGGCTTCAACAGTTTTAGTTGAGATAAACATTTTTTGCGAAATTTCCTTATTAGAATAACCAAGTGCAATTAGCGGGAAGACTTCTTTTTCGCGTTTTGAAAGGCTATTATACCCCTCTAGGTTAAGGTTATTACCAGAAGCATTGATTTTTTTAAGGTCGTTTTTACTGACAATAATATTGGTGTCAAGGTAGTTCTCGCCATTAATAACATGCTGAAGGGCTTTAATGATCTCGGTATCTGGCGAACTTTTAAGGACATATGACATTGCACCATTAGCCATCGCCTTATTAATATATTCCTGCTCCTCATGCATTGAAAGAATGATAATTCGTACTTGCGGAAACTTATCATGAATTCGTTGGGTGGTAAGTAACCCATTTTCACCCGGTGGCATACTAAGATCCATAATTAAAATATCAATGTCGCCTTGTTCAATCCTCATATATGTATCAGTACCGCTAGCAGTTCCATCTACTACCGTAAAATTGGGTTGTAGGTCAACTAAATATGAAATTCCCGAACGGACAATTGCGTGATCGTCTGCAACTAAAACATTATACATCTATTTCACCTGATCCTTATTCAAATTGTTATAAGGGAATTCAACTTTAACTGTTGTTCCCTTATTAATTTTTGATGTAATAATAAATGCACCATTATATGCTTTTACCCGTTCATTCATATTCATCAACCCGAGTGAATGGCCATTAAAACTAGCTTGGTAATTACTGTCAAAACCAGTACCGTTGTCTAAAACCTCTAATTTGATGTAATTATGGTGGTTAGTCATAATTATATTTATTTCAGTTGGATTGGCATGTTTAACGGCATTGTTGATTGCTTCTTGGCTAATTCGATAAAGCACGTTTTGCACATTAGCTGATAAGTTATCTGCAGAAGTTAAGGCGACAACATTGATTCTAATCCCAGTACTTGCTTGTACGCGCTTAGCAAGTCCCTTAATAGCTGGAATTAGGCCAAAGTTATCAAGAACGGAGGGCCGAATATTTAATGCCATGTTTTTGATTTCCATAAGGGTAGCCCGTAATTGCTTTTCAACCGCCGTGCTAATTTTTTGCACCCGTTGCGAATCACAATTAGGTTGTGTGGCAAGCCGATGCACACCAATAATGGCAGAATAAACTTCTTGGGCAATACTATCATGGAGATCTTGCGATATTTTCTGCCGTTCTTTTTCGTGGGCTTCACTTATATATTGATTCAGAATTCGCTGCTGCTCAACCTGAGAGATTCGTTGTTGCTGCTCACGATTTTCAAGTGTTAGGGCAATAATATTTTGACTAGCGCTTAATGGTTGATATATTAAAGAAAAATGAAATGGGTGGGGGGAATCCTGGTTAAAAACAACGGGAATAGTTGCCCTATTTAAGCGACCTTTAATAAGACACGATGCACAATTATCTTTTTCGTGTTGTGACCAAGCATTTTTTCCCATCCGCAAGAGGTAATCCACGTTTAATTTAAGACTTGCAATTAGTTGTTGAGCAGGTTGGTTGCTTACCAGTAAATCGTCATTTTTGAATAAAAAAATCGCATCTGGTGATTGGTTAAAATATGTTTGTACCCAGTTAGCTGTTTCTAGCAATGCAGACTCCTCCTCAATTAGCAAACACTAAAATTAAGAAATTAATACTTCAAATATTCCTATTTTATATAATAACGCTTTCTTAACTGGAGCGCAACATTTGATAAGTCACTATAACTTTGCTTTGGCTTAAATAAAAATACAGAGACGAGCAACTTGTAAATACATTATTGCTGGTCTCTGTAGCTTATGGATGTTTCGGCAACCCCATTGAAGGCCCTTGAAAATATTGGTGAGCATTAAAATCGAAGCGAGGATCAGTAAACTCGTGGTAATGATCAAAATCTGCTTGCACTTGTTGAATTTGATCGTCAAGCTGCTCCAATTCTGCATCGCGCTCTAATGAGCTTAACTGTTGCTGTACTTCTTGCTCCCGATTTTCAAGCATCGTCCGTCTAATCGCTAAATCATTTAAAACGAGTGCGATTAGTTTTTGAAAATCTGCTTCTGTCATCAAATCTTTATTTTTCATTTGTATCGACCTCCCAGTAATTTAAATTTAAGAATTCATCATTTGTATTGCAGTCAAGGGACCTACAGCCACATTTTTTGATTAAAAAGTCTCCTAATCGCCAATTGTTTTCAGCTAACAACCAGGCCATAACCGCTTCATGGCTAATCGAAAAGTGCGCAAGGGTATAATGATCGTGGTTACTGGTACTGATATAAGAAAAAGGCTTTTGAGCTAAGCGCTGAAGCGTTTTGGATGTAATATACGGATAATCAGCCGCCAACGTAATAAAATCGTGGGTCCCTTTAAATTGCGCTGTACAAGCAACAATTGCTGAAAGGGGACCATGCTGGGAAAACGCAGGCAAATCAGTGATAACTTGAATATTGTTCATGGATAATAAGCGTTGTTTTATCTGTACTTGGTTTTTTTCGTTTGCACATACGATTACTTTTGCACATATAGCTTGCAAGTTTTCTGCAGCGATTTGGACATTTGGTGCTGCTAACTTTGGTACTTTAAATAACGCTTTATCTTGGCCAAACCGCTTCGATTGTCCGCCAGCATAGATAATTCCAATCATTTACTTCTTTACTCCTTTGGCATGTTCTAAAAAAGTAAAGCACCAGTTAATAATCTCATCTTTACCGCGTAAATTTGCATTATGGGTGTTAAAGATGCTGCCAGTTTGAATTGGTTGACTACTAGTGATGCTGTTTACTTCTTCTCCGGGTTTAAGTAAAACCAGTTTAGGATAATGTGCTTGTTTATGACCTTCAATTAGGACAAAGTCGTTATCTTTTCCCAACCATTCAACTAATGATGATAATGGGGGGACATTTCCTTGTTGGTGAAAAAAGAAGTCTGACGCTGACTGGAGGATGACCTGGTGAGCTCCTGCACCACTCATACGAGCACTGTCAGTATGAGGAACATCCATAGCAGCATTATGAGCATCATGTTTAATTGCAGCAACGCGATATCCTGCTTGCGTTAATCTTTTAATCAAAGCTGTTGTAATTAAGGTTTTGCCACTCTTTTTATGGCCGATTATTTGAAGGGTAGTAGCCATGCATCTGTCTCCGTTCCCACTTTCATAGGTGTTGTACTATGAGGAATAAGCGCTAAGCAGTTTGTTGTCTGCAAGTTAGCTAATGACCCGGAACGGTTAATTCCGTTTGGATAAACTAGAAAGTGATTGTTTTTAAATTCATAGGTGCAACGGAGATAACGATCAAACCCATTCGTCTTATTATAGGGTGCCGCTAAAGTTGCCCGTACTTTGCGAAGGCGGCTAGGCTGGTGCTGATAACGACGAATTAACGGTTCCATATATAAATAAAAACCAGTAAAGCAAGCTCCAGGATTTCCCGAAAGAGCCATTACAAGTGTCTTGTGTTGGACAAAAGCAGTAGTTACGCTACCGGGCCGTTGTTTGATTTTGTTGAACAGAAGCTGGTCTGCCTTGCGTGCTTCATCCCCAATATAATCGAAATCACCAACAGAAACACCACCATCAGTAATAACAATATCGTGGGAAGCCATTTGCTTTTCTAATGTCTCTTTAATAACATTAGCCTCGTCTGGTAACTGGGTCTCAAAGTCAACAATACCGCCGCTTTCTTCAACCAAGTTTTTAAGCATAATACCATTACTATTAAAAATTTTACCTGCAGCAATTGGGTCATGGGGACCAAGCAGTTCGGTTCCCGTTGCAATTATTGCAATGCGCGGCTTTTTATAAACAGTAACCTGTTGGATGCCAAAGGCAGTTAGAACAGCTAGCCCCCCAGGATTTAATTCTTGATCCTTTGCTAAAACGATTTCACCTTTCTTAACGTCAGTGCCTGTTTCTGTGATATTACTCTTGCTTTCACTCGTAATAATCGTTACTTTTTGCTTGTCTGCACTAGGACGTGTTTTTTCAATTCGAATTACTTTTTCTGCATCTTTTGGAACATACGCCCCAGTCATGATCCGAACAGCTTCTCCAGGGTGGAGGGGCTGGTCCCAAGTTGCACCTGCTTGAATCTCGCCTAGTACAGTAAATTCGCGTGGATAATCATGGTCATCGCTTGACAAAATTGCATAACCATCCATTCCAGCTCGCCGAAAATGTGGATAGTCATAAGGAGCATATACATCTGTTGCTATTACACGATGATTTGCTTCAGTAAGAGGGATTATTTCCGTAGACGTTGTAAGTGTAATTTCATTAATTCTCTTTTGGGCTTCAGCAACCGAGATGGGGGTTCTTCTAGTGAGCATGGTGGTGAACTTCCTTTCGTTGAGGACTGCTTTCAAATAATAAGTGTTCATATTCAGGGATGATAAGTTTATCTAACGCTGTTTGACAAGCATTTTGTGAGCCTGGTAGACAATAGGTGAGTTGATAACGGTAATTAAAACCGGCAAGTGCTTGAGAAGCCAATGCTCGGGTACCGATTTCTTCAAATGAGATTTGCCGAAAAGCTTCACCGAATCCAGGAAGAAGACGTTTCAAGAGAGGGGTAATCGCTGGAATTGTAACATCGCGATGAGCAATGCCAGTTCCCCCATTTGTGATAATAATATCCGGTGCTTGTTGTTCCAGCTGGAGGTAGGCAGCTTGAATATTAACAAGATCATCATTAACAACTATGCGAGTAGTGATTACTAACCCTGCCTTGGTTAATTTTTCGGTAATAAACTTTCCGGATTTATCAGTTTCTAATGTCCGGCTATCGCTAATTGTTAAAATTGCAACTTTTTTCATTGTACATCTTCTTTCATTAATTGGTCTAATGACCGTAATTGCTGTTGGGCTGCCTTACTATTAGGCAAGTTATACATAATAATCTTACCATTTTTAAAAATACTTACCGGTCGGTTTTGCCATTTAAAGTGCAGAAACATGCGATTTGTTTTCAGGGGAACATGTTTTTCTGTCAGTAATTCATGAAGATGAGTAAAACTAACCGCCTTTTCGTTAACTGTATAATAAGCGTTCTCACCGCAAAGCATATGGAGCCCTGATAATGGTTCAGTATCTTGGTAGTTTTGCTTAGGGATTGAACAACTAGGGCATTGGGGATTTTTATTAACCTTAAATTTCATAAACGCCATCGACCAGTTATCAACCGTAATCAATTCATTAAAATTAAGACTTGCCTTATCGATAAGATAATGGAGGGCTAAAGAAACTTGAAGACCTGCAACTAGGGGAACTAAGGCCGTATTGACCCCGATTAGGTCACAATCATTTTCCAATAGGTCATTAAGATTAGGAAAGAGACAATTTAGACAAGGATGCGTGGTTGCTGAAATAGGCATAACATTTCCATAGGTACCAGCACAACTAGCAAAGATATAATCAAACTTAGCTGTTAGTGATAGTTTGTTTAATAAATCGCGAGCATGATAATTATCAAGGCAGTCTAGACATAAATTAAAAGAGTAATCATCAATAATATCAGGGGTAAGCGGCGCAGGAATTGCTGTGATGCGGCAATTAGAATTAATTTTAGTTAAGTGATCCCTTAATGCCTCTGCTTTCAAACGCGCTTGATTGGCATCTTCTTCAGTAAAAAGGGCTTGTCGTTGCAGATTAGTAATCTCGACAGTGTCAGGGTCAACAAGAATTAGGCTTCTGACACCAGCGCGCACAAGTTGCTCAGCAGCATAGCTTCCCAATGCACCAGTTCCCACGATCATAATTGTAGCTTGACTAATTTTTTCTTGACCTGCCTGCCCAATTTGGTAGACCCTTTCTTGACGATCATAACGGTTCATGTCCATTAGCACCTCATTCAATTAAAAATATAGGTATTTCCCTAGTCGTAGTATAGCAGGAATGATGATAATCTTTACATTAGGGAAAAGGCTTACTTTAATAACAGCAATTAAAGCAGCTTAATAAATAAGGGAGGTCAATCAACGATGAAGTCACGGTTCTTTAATAAAGTTGATAAGTTTAATGGAACCTTTACACAACTCGAAGAAAAAAGTCGTCGGTGGGAAAAGCTTTATCGCCAGCGATGGGCACATGATAAGGTAGTACGGACAACTCACGGGGTAAACTGTACCGGATCGTGTTCGTGGAACGTTTATGTTAAACAAGGAATTATTACTTGGGAACATCAGGCAACTGATTATCCGTCATGTGGACCTAACATTCCAGGATATGAACCACGGGGATGTCCTCGTGGGGCCAGTTTTTCGTGGTATGAATATAGTCCTGTTAGGATTAAGTACCCATATATCCGGGGAAAACTATGGGAATTATGGGTAAATGCCAAGAAAGAATACTCTAATCCATTAGAAGCCTGGGGCAGTATCGTTGAAGATCCGGAAAAAGTTAAAAAGTATAAATCCGTTCGTGGTCACGGTGGCCTAATCCGTGTTCATCGATATGAAGCTTTAGAAATGATTTCTGCTGCTTGCCTGTATACCATTAAAAAATATGGACCTGACCGAATTGGTGGTTTTACCCCCATTCCAGCAATGTCAATGATGAGTTTCAGCGCCGGAGCTCGTTTTATTGCACTTCTTGGTGGAGAACAAATGAGCTTCTATGATTGGTACGCTGACTTACCACCAGCATCGCCGCAAGTTTGGGGTGAGCAAACTGATGTTCCAGAGTCCGCTGAATGGTACAACAGTTCTTATATTATTATGTGGGGGTCGAACGTGCCTTTGACGCGAACTCCCGATGCCCACTTTATGACGGAAGTACGGTACAAAGGAGCCAAGATTGTTGCTGTTAGTCCAGATTATGCCGAAAACGTTAAATTCGCTGATGATTGGTTAGCTCCTCATCCTGGAAGTGACTCGGCGGTGGCTCAAGCGATGACCTATGTAATTTTAGATGAATTCTATCAAAAACATCCGGTAAAGCGCTTTATTGATTATTCCAAACGATTTACTGACTTGCCTTTCATTGTCAAACTAGAGCAAAGTACGGCTAATCCTGGGCATTATACTCCCGGTCGTTTTATCCGCATCAATGACCTAGTGGAAGATGAAACGATTGTCAATCCCGCATGGAAAACCGTTGTCTATGATCAAAACCAGCGCAAAATTGTAGTGCCAAACGGGACGATGGGGCAAGAATACGATCAAAATGAAAAATGGAATCTTGAATTAGTTGATCAAGATGGTAATAAAATTGATCCAGCATTGTCGATTAATGATCAAGAAGGAAATACCGAGCAAGTGATTGCTGATTTTCCAGCATTTAGTAATGAAGGTAATAGTGTTGTTCAACGTCATTTACCAGTAAAGAAGCTGAAGTTTGCTGATGGCAGCGAACAGCTTGTCACTAATGTCTATGACTTATTAATGGCTCAAATGGGGATCAATCGGACAGGCAATGATGAATTAGCTGCTAAGGACGCAATGGATGCAAGCAGTTACTTTACCCCCGCTTGGCAGGAGAGCCGGTCAGGCGTTAAAGCTAAACAAGTTATCCAAATTGCCCGCGAATTTGCTCAAAATGCAGCTGAAAATGAAGGGCGAAGCATGGTTATCATGGGCGGTGGTGTTAACCACTGGTTTAACGCCGATA
Organism: Lactobacillus sp. 0.1XD8-4; assembly: GCF_009663775.1. Classification (GTDB taxonomy): domain Bacteria; phylum Bacillota; class Bacilli; order Lactobacillales; family Lactobacillaceae; genus Limosilactobacillus; species Limosilactobacillus walteri. The sequence goes on along the minus strand of NZ_RDBR01000023.1, from coordinate 7,889 downwards.
TGAACTACCGCAATATCATTAATATGCTGATGCTCTGTGGTTGTGTTGGTATGACTGGTGGCGGTTGGGCGCACTATGTTGGGCAAGAAAAACTACGGCCACAAGAAGGATGGGCCAACATTACATTTGCAAATGACTGGGAAAAAGGCGGCGCGCGTCAAATGCAAGGAACCACGTGGTATTACTTTGCAACAGACCAATGGCGTTACGAAGAAATTGATAATCAAGCTCAAAAATCTCCTGTTTGGAAGGGTCATCATTCTTATTTGCATAATGCTGACTATAATCAAATGGCAATCCGCCTTGGCTGGTTACCATCTTACCCACAATTTAACCGTAATCCATTATCTTTTGCCAAGGATTACGGCACAACTGATATTAAAGAAATTTCTAAACAAGTAGTTAATGAATTAAAACAAGGGACCCTTCATTTTGCTGCTGAAGATCCTGATGCTAAAGAAAACCAACCTAAGACCTTCTTCCTCTGGCGGTCGAACCTCTTTGCTTCCTCTGGAAAAGGGGCAGAATACTTTATGAAACATCTTTTAGGAGCAGAAAATGGTCTTCTTGCCCGCCCGAATGATCGTGCCAAACCCCAAGATATGGTCTGGCATGATAAAGAAGCAGTCGGCAAACTTGATTTAGTGGTTGATTTGGATTTTCGGATGGTTTCAACACCTATGTATTCTGATGTTGTCTTACCTGCCGCTACTTGGTATGAAAAAAAGGATCTTTCTTCTACTGATATGCACCCTTATATTCATCCATTTAACGCAGCAGTTAGTCCAATGTGGGAATCTAAATCTGATTGGCAACAGTTTAAACTTCTTGCTAAGACAGTAGCTAATATGGCAAAACAATACTTGCCAGGGATTCATTATGATTTAAAAAGCGCGCCGCTTGGCCATGATACCCCAGGCGAAATTGCCCAGCCATACGGTGAAATTAAAGATTGGAAAAAAGGGGAAACAGAACCTATTCCTGGTAAGACGATGCCATCCTTAAAGCTCATCCCTCGAGACTACACGAAGCTCTATGAAAAATTCATTACCCTTGGGCCGAATATTGTTAATAATTATCCCTATAATGTTAAAGACCAATATGAATATTTAAAGGCAATGAATGGAATTGCTAGTGAGGGTGTTGGCGCTGGATGCCCATTGCTTGACGAAGATGAGAAAGTTTGTGATGCAATCTTAAGAATGTCAACTGCTTCCAATGGTAAGCTTGCCGATCGCGCATGGCATAAAAAGCAAGAACGGACTGGTGAAAAGCTTGCTGATATTGGACGGGGGCATGCAGACGATGCGATGTCATTTAAACAAATTACTGCTCAGCCACAAGAAGCATACCCAACGCCAATTGGGACTTCTGCTAAGCATGGCGGTGCACGATACACGCCTTTCTCATTAATGACTGAGCGAAATGTACCAACCCGTACTTTAACCGGTCGGCAACACTACTATATTGATCATGAGATTTTTCGTGAATTTGGTGAAAGTCTAGCAACCTATAAACCATCCTTGCCACCAATTGTTCTAGCACCAGGGGATGTTGATGTTCCACCAGTTGAAGATGAGATTACCTTGAAGTATATGACTCCGCATGGTAAATGGAATATTCATACCATGTATTACGATAATCTTGAAATGCTAACATTATTCCGTGGTGGTCCGACTATTTGGATTAGTCCTGAAGATGCTGAAAAAATTAGGGTTAAGGATAATGATTGGATTGAAGTATACAACCGAAACGGGGTTGTTACTGCAAGGGCAGTTGTTTCAGTCCGTATGCCTGTGGGTTCAATGTATATGTACCATGCGCAAGATAACGAAATTTATGAACCACTATCAACAATCACCGGTAATCGTGGTGGATCTCATAATGCCCCAACACAAATTCATGTAAAACCAACACATATGGTAGGGGGATACGGACAATTAAGTTATGCATGGAATTATTATGGACCAACTGGTAATCAACGTGATCTTTATGCAAATGTACGAAAACTTAAGAAGGTGAACTGGAGTGAAGATTAAAGCACAAATCAGCATGGTTTTGAACCTAGATAAGTGTATTGGTTGTCATACCTGTTCCGTGACTTGTAAAAATACTTGGACAAATCGACCCGGTGCTGAATACATGTGGTTTAATAATGTTGAAACAAAGCCTGGTATCGGCTATCCAAAACGGTGGGAAGATGAAAATCAATACCATGGCGGTTGGACGCTTAATTCCAAAGGAAAGCTTCAATTACGCGCCGGTAGCAAATTGAATAAAATTGCTCTGGGGAAAATTTTTTATAATAATGATATGCCAGAAATGGACAATTACTATGAGCCATGGACATACGACTATAAAACTCTTTTCGGCCCAGAACGAAAACACCAGCCGGTTGCTCGTCCTAAATCCCAAGTAACGGGCGAAGATATGGAGCTAACTACTGGGCCAAACTGGGATGATGATTTAGCAGGATCAACCGAATACGTTAAACAAGATCCGAATATGCAAAAAATCGAGCGTGATATTAAAAACAACTTTGAACAAGCATTCATGATGTATTTGCCACGACTGTGCGAACACTGTCTAAATGCGCCATGCGTAGCCTCTTGTCCTTCAGGGGCGATGTATAAACGTGATGAAGATGGAATTGTCCTTGTTGACCAAGAGCGTTGTCGAGGCTGGCGGTTTTGTATGACTGGATGTCCTTATAAAAAAGTTTACTTTAACTGGAAGACTCATAAGGCGGAAAAATGTACTTTCTGTTATCCGCGAATTGAGGAAGGACAACCAACTGTCTGTGCAGAAACTTGTGTCGGCCGGATTCGCTACATTGGTGCAATTCTTTATGATGCTGACCGGGTAGAAGAAGCAGCTTCAACCCTTGATGAAAGTAAGTTGTATGAAGCACAGCTTGGCTTATTTCTTGATCCAAATGATCCAGAAATTGTTAAGCAAGCATTAAAAGACGGGATCTCTGAAGAAATGATTGAAGCAGCGCAAAAGTCGCCAATCTATAAGATGGCAGTTAAAGAAAAAATTGCCTTTCCCCTTCATCCAGAGTACCGAACAATGCCAATGGTTTGGTATATTCCGCCACTATCCCCGGTAATGAGTTATTTTGAAGGACGGGACTCCATTAAGAATCCAGAAATGATTTTTCCCGGAATTGATCAAATGAGAGTACCTGTCCAGTATCTTGCTAGTCTCTTAACAGCTGGAAATGTTACGGTGATTAAACAAGCACTATATAAATTAGCAATGATGCGTTTATATATGCGGGCGAAAACTAGCGGGCGTGATTTTGATATTAGTAAGTTAGAACGAGTTGGATTGACAGAAGAAAGTGCTACTGCCCTATATCGCTTATTAGCAATTGCTAAATATGAAGATCGTTTTGTTATTCCAAGTAGTCAAAAGGCTGAAGTAGAGGATGCCCAAACAGAACAGGGTAGTCTTGGTTATGATGAGTGTGAGGGTTGTGCACTAGCGCCACAACATAGCAGTATGTTTAAGAAAGCTGAAGCAGGAAAGTCTACTAATCAGATTTATGCTGATAGTTTTTACGGAGGTATTTGGCGTGATTGATTTTGAAAGATTGACTACCTTAAAAAATACATTTGTAATTCTTGCATGGTTAATCGACTATCCTGATAAAGAGACATTTTCTGACGAACTACGTCAACAAGTTGTCCACGATCAGGCCCTATCGACAGCAACCCGTGGCGAGATTCTGAGTTTATTTGATGAGTTAGCAAGCTTACCATCAATTGAACGTCAAGAAATGTATACCCACCTTTTTGAAATGAATCGGCGCTATACCTTGTATATGTCATATTATAAAATGACTGATTCACGGGAACGTGGTACAATTCTGGCACGATTAAAGGTATTGTATGAAATGTTTGGTGTTTCAGAGGCAACTAGCGAGCTATCGGATTATTTACCATTATTATTAGAGTTTTTAGCATACGGTGACTACCTTAACGATCCGCGGCGTCAAGATATTCAGCTAGTTTTAAGCGTAATTGAAGATGGTACTTATACTTTATTAAAAAATGCAGTAACTGATGGTGACAACCCGTATATCCAACTAATCCGAATTACACGGTCGCTTATCGGTTCATGTATTAAAATGGAGGTGCACGAAGATGCATAATGGCTGGTCAATTTTTCTATGGGTCATTTATCCATACGTAATGCTAGCATCATTCTTTATTGGTACATTTGTAAGGTTTAAATATTTTCATTTTTCGATCACTGCAAAGTCAAGTGAACTTCTCGAAAAGAAAATGCTGATGATTGGGAGTGTAACTTTTCATATAGGTATTATTCTAGCCTTTTTCGGGCATTGCTTGGGGATGTTCATTCCAGAAAGCTGGACTGACTACTTTGGTATTACTAACCACATGTATCATATGTTTGGTTCGTTAATGATGGGAATTCCAGCTGGAGTATTAGCCTTTGTCGGGATCGCAATTTTAACTTATCGGCGGATGACAGTTCCACGAGTGCATAAAACTAGTGACATTAATGATATTATTGTTGATTGGGCATTGCTAATTACGGTTGCATTAGGACTGTCTTGTACAATTAGTGGCGCCTTTATGGAAAACTTTAACTATCGGACAACGATTAGTCCGTGGGTGCGAAGCCTGTTTGTTTTAAATCCGCAATGGCAACTAATGGCATCAGTCCCATTGATTTATAAAATCCATGTATTATGCGGTTTTGCAATCTTTGGTTACTTCCCATACACTAGATTAGTTCACGCTTTAACATTACCATGGCAATATATTTTCCGCCGTTATATTGTTTATCGGCGTCGAGTTCGGGCATACTAACAAAATAAAACCGTCAAATTAACTGTGAATGCAGCTGATTTGACGGTTTTATTAAATGAAGGGACTTATTCGTGACTGGTTTTAGTAAATGTAACAATGGTACTTGCCAGTATTACAAGGACTGCCCCAAAAATTAACGATGGTGTTACCTGAACCGGGAAAAAGAATGAAGAATAAATAATTACTACAATTGGCCCAAGTGCGCGCACAATATTAGCCTTACCCGCAGTAATAAATTTTAAACTCGTATAAAAGAGTAAGAGGGACATGAAACCATTAAAGAAGGCGCCCCCGCAATTAAAGGCAACGGCCCGTCCCGAAATGTTAGCAAATGAGGTCCCTGTTATTGCTGCATAGCAAAATAACAATAAGGCAGAGGTTAAATGATTGTAAAAGAGAACATTACTTGGCTGCGTGTCATTAACCATGTACTTTGCAACGATATTATTGGCAGCATACATTAACGGATAGATGAATGCACAGATTAACCCAAGAATATTATCACTAAATTGAAGACGACTGCCTGAGATAAAGAATGACCCTAAAATACAAAGAACAATTGCAAGATAATCCCACTTGGTAATTTTTTCTTTCAAGAAGACGTAAGATAGAAAGAAAACATAAACTAAATAGAGGCGGGCAATTAAAGTTACTGTAATTGGGCTCAGTGAGGCGAGGGCAATGTATTGCAGAATTATACCGATTGCATTAGTACCACCTAAAAGCCATAACCATGGATTTCGCAGACTACACAAAGAAATATGTTGGCGAGTGATTAAAATCGTTGTAAGAACAAAAATTGCAGCAAAAATACTGGTAAAAATTCCGCCGACAACCGGACTCAAGCTTATAAGCGAGAATTTATTAAGAACTGGACTAATACTGCTAAAAAGAAGTGAAATCAAATTTAATTCAATTCCCCAAAGCTGTTTTTTTTCAACAACTCCTGTTTTCATTTTGTCACCTTCCTAAATCATTAAAACTATCTTATATCATAGCTAATATCAGTGGGTGACGACAATTAGGAAAAGTGATCATTTTTAGTTTACATAATATTTGTACATAAAATTATTCAAATTTAAAATTCTGGACTACTTTATCAAGGTCTTCTTGTTCAATCCCCAAATAGTGGCGAGTATTTCGTTCGGAAGAGTGGTTAAATAGTTGCGAGATAATTTCAACATTAACTCCCTTTTTATATAATTGGCGGCCAAAAGTTTTGCGGAATGAGTGTGTGCCAATTTTGGCAACGATTTTACCATCACCTGTTTTGCGAGCCATTCGTTGAAGCATTTCATAAAATCCATGGACAGAAAAATGACCATCTTGTTTACCTGGAAATAAATAATCATTTTCATCATGGTAGTCAAGGTCGTTGAGATAATCAATAATCTCAGCTAAGCAATTATTCCAAAAGAGAGTTTTAGCTTTCCCAGTCTTTTGTTCAATCACACGAGTTTTAGTTTTATTCAAAACGTGACCGACACGTAAGGTAACAACATCTGATGCTCGCAAGCCATTGTTAAGTGCAATCGCAATTAATAAAAGGTTACGATTGATTAGCTCTGGCCGTGAGTGGAGTTTGATTGTTTCTCTTAATCGATCATATTCCTCTAATGTCAAAAATTTTACGTTTTCAACCCAGATTTTGCGATTACCTTTACGTTGTCCATTTGTTTTATTTTTAGGAATGTATATCCTCTTTTTAGTTGACATAATATTTCATCCTTTATTAGTTTTCGAGATATTTAACTAATGACGGAATTGTTTCTTCACCTTCTTTACGTCCGGTCTCATAAAGGGCACGGATTTTTTTAATATTTCCTTCAATCCGTTTGATTTTAATTGGCTTAGTAGGTGCAATATTAAAAATCTTTCCTTCATGAACAAGATGACTAATTTCGGCGATTTGGTGATTATAAACTATTGGACGATTGATACCCGCTTTAGCAAATTCAGGGTGATCTTTATATACTAAATTGTAGAGGCGTTTGACAGCCGGACTTGAAGGCTTCTTTCGATAACTAATATCGCGTGTCCGTACAACAACAATTTTGTCATAACCTTGTTGTTGTGCGATATCAAATGGAATTGAATCAGTAATTCCACCATCAAGACATGGACCTTGGGCGGTTTCTTGCGGATCTGATAAAAATGGCATTGAAGAAGATGCCTTAAGAGCATTCGTGAGATCGTCGCCAATTGGATCCGTAAATAATACTGTTTTACCTGTTTTTACGGAAGTTGCAACTGCAGTAAAGTGGGAAGCAGAGCGTCGATAGGCTTCTTCGTTGAAATTTTGCCATGAATAACCATGATCTTCAAATAAATAATCAAGGTTAATAATTTGTTTCTTAAATACACGAGCCATTGATATATAGTTACGGTCATGTCGGTGGTTAATATTAATATTGGCTGCTCGACCATATTGTTTTGATACAAAATTAACCCCACATAATGAACCCGCGGATACACCAATTACACTGCGAAATTCAATGTGGTGGGCTAGAAATGTATCAACAATGCCAGCAGTATACTGACCACGGAATGCGCCACCTTCTAAAACTAATGCTGCATTATATAACATAAATAAAAAATACTCCTTTTTTCTCACCTAAAAGGGCTAAATTAACCATTATAATCGTGAGACACTTTTTCAATAAAATTATACAACAGTCTTACAAGAAAATATACAATTTTAAAAGCCTATTATATTAGTATTTGTAGCACTTTATAGTAAGACTCTTTTATCAAAAGAGTCTTACTATTTTAAAAATTATGAAAAACAAGCGTCTAAAAGAGCAATTAGCTCTGAGACTAAATGAAATTAATTTTAATGGGTAGTTGATCGTTTGAATTCTTCTCAGAAGGAAATACGAAAATTAAGCACCAAGGATAAGGGAAATGACTTAAAAAACTTTAATTATGAAATTTTTATGAATAAAACCTTGAGAAAGTTTGTTAAACATAACGTCGTTTGTAAAATTAAGTTAGAAAAAATAAAAAGCCATTTGTGATAGACTTTTGAATATCCCTAATCAAAAG